>JASGFT010000273.1:0-5320 GCA_047605425.1 Burkholderiaceae bacterium
GGCCGATCTTCGTCAAGTTCGGTCAGGTGCTGTCGACGCGCCGCGACCTGCTGCCGCCGGACATCGTCGACGAGCTGTCGCTGCTGCAGGACCAGGTGCCGCCGTTCGACGGGCAGCACGCGGTCGCCGAGATCGAACGCGGGCTGGGCAAACCGATAAGCACGGTGTTCGCCGAGTTCGACACCGTGCCGGTCGCGTCGGCGTCGGTCGCGCAGGTGCACTTCGCGCGCCTGCTCGACGGTCGCGAGGTCGCGGTCAAGGTGCTGCGCCCGGGCATCGGCGCGACGATCGACCATGACCTGGAGCTACTGCGCGCGGCCGGCGCCTTCGTCGTGCGCGTCTCGCCCGACGCCCGCCGCCTGCGCCCGCTCGAGGTCATCGACGAGTTCGACAAGTACCTGCACGACGAGCTGGACCTGGTGCGCGAGGCGGCCAACGCCGCGCAGCTTCGCCGCAACTTCGCCGACTCGACGCTGCTGCGCGTCCCCGAGATGTTCTGGGACTACTGCGCGACCAACGTGCTGACGATGGAGCGCATGCACGGCATCCCGATCGGCCAGATCGAGCGGATGCGCGCCGCCGGCATCGACCTGAAGAAGCTGTCGCGCGACGGCGTCGAGATCTTCTTCACGCAGGTGTTCCAGCACGGCTTCTTCCACGCCGACATGCACCCGGGCAACATCCTGGTCGGCGAGAGCGGCGAGTCGTTCAACCAGTACATCGCGCTGGACTTCGGCATCATCGGCACGCTGTCCGAGTTCGACAAGGACTACCTGGCGCAGAACTTCCTCGCGTTCTTCCAGCGCGACTACCACCGCGTCGCCTGGCTGCACATCGAATCGGGCTGGGCGCCGCCCGGCACCCGCGTCGAGGAGCTCGAAGGCGCGGTGCGCGCCTGCTGCGAACCGTTCTTCGACCGGCCGCTGCGCGAGATCTCGCTCGGGCAGGTGCTGCTGCGGCTGTTCCAGACCTCGCGCCGCTTCAACGTCGAGATCCAGCCGCAGCTCGTGCTGCTGCAGAAGACGCTGCTCAACATCGAGGGCCTGGGCCGCCAGCTCGATCCGGACCTGGACCTGTGGGTCACGGCCAAGCCTTTCCTCGAACGCTGGATGAAGCGGCAGATCGGCGCCGCCGGCCTGCGCGAGCGGCTGGCGCGCGAGGCCCCGCAGTGGGCCAAGCTCGCGCCCGAGATCCCGCGGCTCGCGCACGCCGCGCTGGTCCGGCTCGCGCATCCGCCGGCGAAGACGGCCGAATCGCAGTTGCTGCAGCGGCTGATCGACGAGCAGCGCCGCACGCAGTTCTGGATCAAGGTCTTCGTCGTCGCGCTGGTCGCGCTCGGCGCGCTGAACGTCCTGGGAACTTAGCGCGCTTACCCGCTGATCGAGCCCATCCGATGGAACTGAGGCAGCTTCGCTATTTCGTGCGCATCGTCGAAGCGGGTTCGATCAGCCGCGCCGCGCAGGACCTGGACATGGTGCAATCGGCGCTGAGCCAGCAGATCGGCCGGCTCGAAAGCGAGCTGTCCACGCGCCTGCTGCAGCGCACGCCGCGCGGCGTCGTGCCCACCGAGGCCGGCATCGCGTTCTTTCGCGAAGCCCAGCTCGCGCTGCGCCACGCCGAGCAGGCCGTGCGCGGCGCCCAGCAGGCGCGGCTGTCCGGATCGGTCAGCGTCGGGCTGGCGCCGACCACGTCGTCGATGCTGGCGCTGCCGCTGATGCGGGCGATGCGCGAGCGCTACCCGGACGTGCGGCTGCACATGGTCGAAGGCATGTCGGGCCATCTGACCCAGATGCTCGAATCCCGCGCGCTCGACATGGCGGTGCTGTTCGATGCGCGCCTGCACGGCGCGCGGGCGCGGCCCGGCGGGCGGCGCTGGCAGGCGCACCCGCTGATCGAAGAGGAGCTGTTCCTGATCCGCGCGCGCGGCGGGCGCGCCCCGCCGCTGCCGGCGGCGATGGCGCTGGCCGAGCTGGCGGGCGAGCCGCTGATCCTGCCGACGAGCCCGCACGGGCTGCGCCGCACGCTCGACGCGGTGTTCGCCCGGGCGCGGCTGGCGCCGCACCTGGTGCTCGAGGTCGATTCGCTGTCGGTCGTCATGGCGGCCGTCGACGCCGGCCTGGGCTCGACGGTCCAGCCCTGGGCGGCGATGGGACGCTTCACCGATGCCGCGCAGCGCTTCGAATGCTCGCGCATCACCGACGGCGACGTGCGGCGCACCAACCTGCTGTGCAGCCTGCCCGAGGACGAGCTGTCGCCGGCGGGACTGGCCGCGCGGGTCGTCCTGCTCGACTGCGTGCGCCAGCTCGTCGGCGGCGGCGCCTGGCACGGGGTCACGCCGATCCATCACGAAAACTGATACCCCTATGCGCGCCAGGGTCTGCCCGGCGCGCGCCTGGCCTCGTACAGTCGTCCGGATGGACAGGCTCGCGAGGAGACGCCGTGGACAGCGATGTCCTCGTCATCGGCGGCGGTAATGCCGCGTTGTGCGCCGCGCTGATGGCCGGCGAGGCCGGCGCGCGCGCGCTGCTGCTCGAATCGGCGCCGCGCGAATGGCGCGGCGGCAACTCCACGCACACGCGCAACCTGCGCTGCATGCACGACGCGCCGCAGGACGTGCTCGTCGACGCCTATCCCGAAGAAGAGTACTGGCAGGACCTGCTGAAGGTGACAGGCGGCATCACCAACGAGCACCTGGCGCGGCTGGTGATCCGCGCATCGTCGACCTGCCGCCCGTGGATGCGCCGCCACGGCGTGCATTTCCAGCCGCCGCTGTCGGGCGCGCTGCACGTGGCGCGCACCAACGCGTTCTTCATGGGCGGCGGCAAGGCGCTGGTCAACGCGTATTACCGCAGCGCCGAGCGGCTCGGCGTGCGAGTCCGCTACGACGCCCCCGTCGACCGGCTCGAGATCGACGACGGCCGCTTCGTCGCCGCGTGGAGCCGCGGGCGGCGGATCACGGCGCGTAGCTGCGTGCTGGCCGCCGGCGGCTTCGAATCGAACCGCGACTGGCTGCGCGAGGCCTGGGGCCGCAACGAGCGCGGCGAATGGCCGGCCGAGAACTTCCTGATCCGCGGCACCTCGTACAACCAGGGGCTGCTGCTCAAGCACCTGCTGGACGATCACGGCGCCGACCGCATCGGCGACCCGACGCAGGCGCACATGGTCGCGATCGACGCGCGCGCCCCGCTGTACGAGGGCGGCATCTGCACGCGCATCGACTGCGTGTCGCTGGGCATCGTCGTCAATCGCGACGCGCGCCGCTTCTACGACGAGGGCGAGGATTTCTGGCCCAAGCGCTATGCGATCTGGGGCCGGCTGGTCGCGCTGCAGCCGGGACAGATCGCGTACTCGATCATCGACGCCAAGGCCCTCGGCCGTTTCATGCCGCCGGTGTTTCCCGGCATCAGGGCCGATTCGCTGCCGCAACTGGCGCGGGCGCTCGACCTGGACGAAGCCACGTTCATGCGGACCGTCGACGACTACAACGCGAGCTGCCGGGTCGGCCGCTTCGACCACACGGCGCTCGACGATTGCCGCACCGAAGGCCTGGCGCCGGCCAAGACCCACTGGGCGCGCCCGATCGATGCCGCGCCCTTCCACGCTTACCCGGTGCGTCCCGGCGTGACCTTCACCTACCTGGGTCTCGAGACCGACGACACGGCCGCCGCCCGCTTCGGCGGCCGGCCCAGCGACAACCTTTTCGTCGCCGGCGAGATGATGGCCGGCAACGTGCTGGGCAAGGGTTACACGGCGGGCGTCGGCATGTCGATCGGCACGGCGTTCGGGCGCATCGCCGGACGCAACGCGGCGCTCGCCGCCCGCGGCCGGGCGGTCGCGGCCGGCACCGTGACCGACGAGGCGTGAGCACCCGAACCGATGCCTTCCCCGACCATCATCCCGATCGTGCCGGTGACCGGCAACGGCACCGCCACCGCCACCGCCACCGCATTCACCGGAGCCGCCGCCGGAACGGCCGCCGAAAGCGAGGTGGCCCGGCAGATGCAGATCTGCAACGCCTGCCGCTACTGCGAGGGCTTCTGCGCGGTATTCCCGGCGATGACGCGCCGCCTGGAGTTCGGCAAGGCCGACGTCCATTACCTGGCCAACCTGTGCCACAACTGCGGCGCCTGCCTGCACGCCTGCCAGTACGCGCCGCCGCACGAGTTCGCGATCAACGTCCCGAAGGCGATGGCCACGGTGCGCGGCCAGACCTACGCCGAGTACGCGTGGCCGCCCGCGTTGGGCCGGCTCTACCGGCGCAACGGCCTGACGCTGTCGCTGGCGCTCGCCGCCGGCCTGTTCCTGTTCCTGGCGATGGCCGTCGCGGTCCAGGGCGGGGTCGCCCAGCTCGTCAGCCGGCCGCTGGACAACGACTTCTACAACCTGTTCCCGCACCGGGTGCTGGTCGGCCTGTTCGCGCCGGTCTTCGGGTTCGCGGTGCTGGCGCTGGCGATGGGCGTGCGCCGCTTCCTGAAGGACGTCCGGCCCGCGACGGCCGGCGTGCCGGTCAGCGGCCCGGCGGCCGCGGAGGCGACGCACGACGTGCTGCGCCTCACTTATCTGGGCGGCGGCCATGGCGACGGCTGCCACAACGAGGACGACGCGTACTCGCTGGCGCGGCGGCGCGCGCATCACTGGACGTTCTACGGCTTCGCGCTGTGCTTCGCCGCCACCGCGCTCGGCACCGTCTATCACTATGCGTTCGGCTGGGTCGCGCCGTACGACCTGCCCAGCCTGCCCAAGCTGCTGGGCGCGCTGGGCGGCGCGGGCCTGATGATCGGCACCGCGCGCCAGTGGCACCAGCACCGCAGACGCCATCCGCTGCACGGCGATCCACGGCAGACGCCGATGGACCTCGGCTTCATCGCCTTGCTGTTCCTGGTCGCGGCCAGCGGCATGCTGCTGTGGCTGGCGCGCGCCACGCCCGCGCTCGCGCTGCTGCTGTGCCTGCACCTGGGCGCCGTGATCGCGCTGTTCGTGACGATGCCGTACGGCAAGTTCGCGCACGGCGTCTACCGCACGGCCGCGCTGCTGCGCTACGGCGCCGAGAAGCGCGAACCCAACCCCGTCGTCGCCGGAACGGACTGAGAATCTGTGAGCGCACGATGCCTGTGCCCGCGCTCGCCCATCGATGAGCCGCACGAAGGAGACCCCATGACGATCGAGACCCGAAGCGCCGAACCCGAAGCGATGCTCGTCGGCGGCGACTGGATCAGCCGCGACGAGCATGCGCTCGAGACGATCAATCCGGCCTACGGCAGCCCGAGCGGCCGCGTCAGCACCGCCGATGCCGCGCACGTCGATGCCGCCGTGACGGCGG
>JASGFT010000274.1:0-5314 GCA_047605425.1 Burkholderiaceae bacterium
TGCACGTATCGAACCCCAAGGCATATCGCGATGCGATGCTGGCCGCAACCGCCCTGGCACACGGATTTTCCGTCGTGACTCGCAATGTTGGCGTTTATCAGGTCATCCAGGGCCTGACGGTCATCAATCCTTGGGATCACGCATCAACCGGGCCGAGTTGATCTGCCGTTGAACGCCACAGGCAGTGCTACCACCTTGGTTGCCTTACGCCAGCTGAACGATTTGGTTCAGGATGAGCAGTACTTCGGCGAACCGGGCGTCGGGGATGCGCTTCATCGGATGGGAAGCGCCGCCGCGCAGGCGCCAGTCGAAGGACTTGGGCTGATGGCAGAGCACGTAGCTGGTCTGTCCGGCTTTGCGCCCCGCTGCGACGCCAACGGGCACCGCGAAAGGGTTGTCTGCGTTGTAGGCGGCCGTGGTCATCGGCAGGCCGATGACCAGCGAGGTGCGGGCGTTGAAGACCTGGGGCGAGAGCACCAGGAAAGGGTGCACGTCCCGCATTTCGTGTCCGCGCTGGGGATTGCAGTCGAAAGCGGATGCTGATCGGCTCGCCGCAAAACTTCCCAGCCTGCTCTACGCTCAGCCCCTCACGCCCATCGAGCTGCACCCGCTCGTCCGACAGCGCCGGCCGCGTGATGTAGCGACACAACCGCGCTCGTGCGCCGCGCAGCGCCCCCCCCCCGCATGCAGGCTGAACCCATCCATGTCGGCACACAGCGGTTGGCGCATGAACACTCGCTGCACCACCTGCAGCACCGGCGTCATCAGCTCGGGCCGCGCGGCCAGCAGCAAGCGCAACGGAATCGGGCTGCGCGATCCTCGCGTGCTTCATCTGCAGCACGGCCGTGACGGGCGTCTGCATCGGCGTCAGGCTCCGTCGGGCACGAACACGTAGCCGGCGTGACGCTCGCGCAGGAAGCGGGCCAGGCTCAGGTCCTCCTCGCCCGGCATGCGGATGTCGACCAGTGCCAGATCGACCGGCCGTTCGCCGACGATCGCGAGCGCGGCCGCGGCGCTCTCGGCGCCGAGCACGGTGTAGTCGTGCCTGGCGAGGTATTCCTGCAGAACCTCGCGCACCTCAGGCTCATCGCCGACGACCAGGAGCGTGGCTTTCGGGCTCATCAGGGGAACTCCCGCCGGTTGAGCCGCGCCCATCGTACACCCGACCAGTCAGGATCCGGGCCGGCTGCGCCGCAGAACCGGCGCATGAAACAAACGAAACAAAAAGCCGGCACGGTTGAAGCCGTACTGCCACATCGGATCGCGACACTGTCTCACCGCAACCGCTGAAAGGCACAATCCCATGCGAGCCCTGATTCTCTCCGCTGCAGTTTTCCTTTCTGCCAGCACCGCATCGGCGGGCGTGATCATCACACGCGACGCCGCGGCCATTGCCGCTTTCCAGAACGACCTGACCGTGCTCGACTTCGAAGGCCCCACCCCCCTCGGCCGAACGCCGCAAGCCATCAACAGCTACAGCTCGGGCCAGCCCGTCGACGCGGCGGCGCAACTCTTCAACCAGGCCCCCGGCGTGCAGTTCTCGGTCGGCGGCACGGTCGGCGTGAACATGCCGGCAATCTACAAGCTGGAGGGGAGCCTGGCGGGCGATGCCGCGTCGGGCAGCAACGTGCTGGGCCCGGTGAGCTTCGAGTTCACGACCGCCTTCGAGCGCGGCGTCTTCCTGGAGGTGTACTTCCCGACCAAGGTCTCGAAGGTGGGTTTCTGGATCAACGGGCAACTCGACGACGTGACGTTGATGCTGCTGAACACCAACTTCGCGTTTTCGCGCGAAGACGAGGAACTCCTGCAAACCGCCGTCGGCGAAGCAGGTTTCTTCATCGGCGTCGACAGGGCTACGGCCGACATCGGCGGCTTGAAGCTCTTCGGCCGCGGCGAAGAGGGCTTCACGATCGACGACTTCAGCTTCGGCAGCACTGCCACGGTGCCCGAGCCCGGCAGCCTCGCGCTGCTGGCCACCGGCCTGGCGCTGGTGTGGCGCGTACGGCGCCGCCCGCAAGCCTCGTAGCCCGCGAAGCCTGAACAGCGCCGTACGCCATCCAGGTATGTCTACGAAAGCCCGCTCATGAACTCGTCCTCGCCTTCTCTGCCAAGGCATGCCTCGGCTGCCTCGTGCACTTTGCGTCGCGTATGATCGTCGATGCGGTGCAAGCCGCATCCGGGCCCGCGGGAAGGGTTGAACCCACTTGCCTCCTCCGTCTGATGCCGCACTCTGTGCTGCCGAAGTTGCGGGTCGTCGGCGCTCATGCACGGAGGTGCACCATGACCCCATCCGATCGCCCGGCCCGGCCGGAAGCGTCCAACGACCTTCCCGCCGCCCGGCCTCCCTCCGATCGTCGACTGCCGGCCCGCCCCGACCTCGACCACCTGAAGAAGCAGGCCCGCCAGTTGCTGTCGTCCCTGCGTCGTGGCGAGGCAGCAGCCTTCGCGCGCTTCCGTGTCGCGCTGCCCGCGGCGGCCCGGCTCGCCGACGCTGCCGAGGCCGCAAGAACACTGCGCCTGCATGACGCCCAATCGGCCGTCGCCCGTGAGTATGGTTTCCCGTCCTGGGCTGAACTGGCCTCCTTCGTCGAGGCGCGTCGGGCCCAGGCCGCCGATCCGGCCACGACGCTGTCCAACTGGCTTGGGCTCGTCTATGCCGGCGACGTCGCCGGCCATTCGAACCGCGGGCGACCGGCCGCGGCGGCCCGGCTGTTCAAGGACGCGCCGACCTTGGTCGGCAGCAATCCCTGGGTCGCCTGCGCGCTGGGCGATCTCGACACGCTGCAGCAGGCCAGCCGCGACGATCCCGGCTGGATCCATCGTGCCGGCGGCCCGCTGAATTTGATGCCGCTGGTAGCCGTCACCCACTCTTCGCTGCTGCAGTTGCCGGCCTGGCAGCCGAAACTGCATGCTGCCGCACGCTTCCTGCTCGAAGTCGGTGCTGACCCGAACCAGAGTACCGGCAACCGCTGGGCACCGGCATCGCTGGCGCAGCCCGACGAGAGTGAACGACTCTCCGCCCTCTATGGCGCATCTGGCCCGAACCACGACGCAGCATTGACGGCGATGCTACTGGCCGCGGGTGCCGACCCGAACGACGGCGAGTCGCTGTATCACGCGCTCGAGCACCGCGCGTGTGCCCGGCTGCTGCTCGATGCGGGCGCGACCGTCACCGGCAGCAACGCGTTGTATCGAGTGCTGGACCTCGATGATGTCGAGATGCTGAAACTGCTGCTCGATCACGGTGGCGATCCGAACGAGCCGGCGACCAGCGAGCCGACGGCGAGTTGGGGCACGCCGCTGCTGTGGGCGATCCGGCGCCGACGCTCGATCGAGCATATCCAGGAGTTGCTCGCGGCCGGAGCATCGCCGGACGCGCGAACGCCGGAAGGGCTCGATGCCGCTACGGTCGCGGCGCGCTATGGCCTGCCCGAGATCGCTGCGCTACTGCGGCGTGCTGAGACTGCGAGCTCGTCAGCTCCGACATCGTCAGGCCCGGCAACAACATCACCAGCTGAGTGCTTCGTCGCGGCTTGTGCGCGTGCGGACGAGGCCGCGGCTCGGTCCCTGCTCGAGGCCGAGCCGACGTTGATCGCCTCCCTGACACTGGCCCAGAGCAGGATGCTGCCCGAACTGGCCATGGCCGGTTGCCTCGATGCGGTCCGCTGCATGGTCGGGCTCGGCTGGCCGATCGCGGTCACGGGTGGTGATTGGGATAGCTCCGCGCTGAACCTGGCGGTGTTCCGCGGCGACGCGCCGATGACGCGCCTCCTTCTCGAGCACGGTGCGCGCTGGACCGAGCGCCACGGCTTTGGCGACAACGTCCTGGGGACGCTGTCGTGGGCATCATTGAACGAGCCGGCGCCGGGCGATGACGGTAGCCAGGGCGACTGGGTCGGTTGCGCGCTGGCGCTGCGCGAGCATGGGCTGCCGGCCGTCATGGCGGATCCGATGCGGCCCGGCGTCGTCATGATCGACAGCCGGCCGATGCGCTTCGCGGAAGACGTCTGCGAGGCGCTGCTGGGCGCGGGCGAACCCCGTGCTCAGCGCGCCGCCCACACACCGCGTTGTTGCGGTCGGCGATGACCGCCGGTTCAGAACACCTTCGTGAACAGCCAGTACAAACCGCCCGACAGCAACATCGCCGCCGGCAGCGTCAGCACCCAGGCCATCGCCAGGCTGCGAATCGTCGACATCTGCAAGCCCGATCGATTCGCCGCCATCGTGCCGGCGACGCCCGACGACAGCACGTGCGTCGTCGACACCGGCAGTCCGTAGATGTCGGCGGCGCCGATCGTGGCCATCGCGACCAGCTCGGCCGACGCGCCCTGCGCATAGGTCAGGTGGGTCTTGCCGATCTTCTCGCCGACCGTCACGACGATGCGCTTCCAGCCGATCATCGTTCCCAGGCCGAGCGCGATCGCGACCGCGACCTTGACCCACAGCGGGATGAAGCGGGTCGCCTCGTCGATGCGGTGACGGAACTCCTTCAGGTTCGCCAGCGCGTCGGTGTCGAAGCGCAACTGGCCACTCTTGTCGAGCAGGCGGATCGCCTCGGACGTCAGGTACATGTCGTTACGCACGTTCGAGACCGCCTCGATCGGCACCCGGGCCAGCGAGCCGTGCTCGCCGACCTGCTGGCCGATGCTGGCCGACATGAAGGCCAGCGCGGGCGTCACGCGGGGACCATTCTCCTTGGTGCGCACGTAGGTCGACAAGGCTTCGCGCGAGCCGTCCAGCGTCATCGCCGGCGCATCGGCCGGCAGGCTACGCGTCAGCGCCTGCGACGTGGTCTGCGCGACGGCGACGAAAGCGACCGTCTGCTTCTCGGGCATCGCGCGGTTCAGCGCGTAGGCCATCGGCACCGTGCCGACCAGGATCAGCATGATCAGGCCCATGCCCTTCTGGCCATCGTTGGAACCGTGCGCGAACGACACGCCGGTGCAGGTCAGCACCAGCAGGCCGCGGATCCACCACGGCGGCGGCGTGTTGCCCTTAGGCTCCTCGTACAGCTCCTTGCGCTTGACCAGCGCGCGCAGCGTGATCAGCAGCAGCGCCGCGCAGCCGAAGCCGACGATCGGCGACAGCAGCAGCGAATAACCGACCTTGGACACCTGCGACCAGTCGACGCCGCTGGTGCCGTCGCGGCCGCGCATCAGCGCGTTGGCCACGCCGACGCCGATGATCGAGCCGATCAGCGTATGCGACGACGACGCCGGCAGGCCGAACCACCAGGTGCCGAGGTTCCAGATGATCGCCGCGATCAGCAGCGCGAACACCATCGCGAAGCCGGCGCTGCTGCCGACCTGCAGGA
>JASGFT010000275.1:0-5304 GCA_047605425.1 Burkholderiaceae bacterium
GAGCCGGGGCGTTTGGGCGTGCAAGGCAGGCAGGGACGAAAGACTCTCAGCCTCTCAGCCCGTCTCGCGCTCCCAGAGCGCGCCGGCCAGGCGCTCGATGCCGGTGGCGAGTTGGTAGCGGTAAGTGCCGAACGGCAGGCCGAGCCGCTCGGCCGCGCGCTCCTGCGATCCGGCCGGACGCACGTAGGTCAGTTCGAGCGCGCGGCCGAACTTGGCGTCGCGCGGCCGCTGCTGCAGCGCCGCGACGGTTTCGACGATCACCCGGCGCAGCGTCGCGCCGGGGCCTTCGCCGTCGTGCCGGGACGCCGTGACGAAGGCCGACGCGGTCAGCGGGCTGGCAGCCAGGGTCGTCCGATCGTTGAGCGTTCGCAACGCGTCGCGCACCGCCCGATCGAACTCCGGACGCGCGAGCCGGGCGACTGCGGGGGCAACGAAAGGATCGTCGATCGACCGTTGCCGCCCGAGCTCGCGGTCGACCATCGCGTCGAGCCAGCGAGACATCGGCATCGCGCGCCAGTCGTGGACATAGCAGCCCAGCGGCACGCCGTCGATGACCCGGTCGCACGACGGCATCCGTTCGAAGCCGATGTACCGCATCATCGCCGGCCAGTGCTCGGGGTGCTCGGTGCAGATCACGAACGCGCCCAGGTCGGGCATCGTCAGCCACTGGTGGAACTGCGACATCTGCAGCCCGTTCATCGCGGCCGAAGGCCGGAGCAGGCCGCCGGCGACGAGGTTCCAGCGCGCCAGGAGCTGGCGATCGCCGGGGCGGGGCGGCGCGAGCTGCTGCAGCGCGCGCCAGACCGCGGCCATCATCGGATCGCCGTCACGTTCTTCGTCGCGCAATGCCGCCAGGTCGATGGACATCGTGGCCGCCACGCATTGGCCGGCCGCGGGTCGCACGATCCAGCCGGTGCAGGCGCGGTGCGTCCACCAGTGCGCGATCGCCGCGTGCTGGGTCGCCGGCACCGCGCCTTGCAGCGCTGCCAGCATGACGGGCAGGTCGTCGGCCGTTCCACGTTCGAAATAGACGCTGCCGAGCGCCCGGAAATCGACGAAGGGCTGCATCGCCGCCGCATGCCGGTGCAGAAAGAGAATGTCGAAGCTGTGCTCGCCCGCCTGCGCCGGATCGCGCGCTCGCTGGATCAGGTGGTCGCGGATGGCGAGATGGAGGTCGCGATGGCGCTCCCGATGGCGCCAATGCAGCTCGTCGTCGATCGCGTCGCGCACGAGGTCGTGCGGGAACAGTCCGGCAGGCCCGCACTCTATGACGCTCAACGACGCCAGCCAGTCGAACAGCGCATGCGCACGGTCGCGATCGACGGTATCGGCGAGCAGCGGCTCGGTGGTCACGCGGGCACGGGCGCAGACCTCCAGCGCGCGCCGGTGCAGCTCGCTCGGCGCCTGGGCGGTGAACCGAGCGGCGAGCTCGCGCACGACGTCGCGGCCGAGCTGCTCGGGCATTTCGCCGGATGCGGCGACCACGTCGGCCACCAGCGTCAGCGCCAGCGGGTGGCCATGCGTCAAGCGTACGATGGCCTCGCGATGCGCGGGCGCGATGCCGCGGGTTTCGAGGTAGCGCACGCACTCGTCGATGCCCAGGTTGCGCAGGCCGGCCACGTGCGCGGCCTCGCGCCACAGCGGATCGGTGCGCCATGCGGCGTCCGGCGTGTTTCGACCGCCGATCAGCACCCGCATGGCCGCCGGCAGCTCGGCGAGGAAGTGCTCGCGCAGCCAGCCCGCCAGGTGCTCGACGTGCTCGAACGAATCGATCACCAGCAATCGCCGGGACGCGCCGGCGCAATGAGCCAGCAGCCCGCGCAGGTCGGTGCCCGCCGCGGGAGCACCCAGCGCATCGGCGAGCGCGCGCGACAGGCCGTGCACCGATCCTTCGACGTCGCGCGCGTCGATCCGCACCGAATCGATGCCCTGCGCGGCGGCGAGGGCGCGGGCGCGCTCGAGAAAGCTGGTCTTGCCGATACCGCCGGGGCCGTGCACGACGAAGATCGGCGCCGTCGGTGGATCCGTCGCGAGCGAATCGGCGAACAGCGCCAGTTCGGCTTCCCGGCCGACGAAGGTCCGCGCGATCCGCGATCGCATCCGGGCGGCGAGTCGATCTTCGGTCTGCGGTCGCATGATCTCCTCCCAGGAGTGCCAGGCAGGGGGCGCGACCATGCTCGAGGCCGGGCATCACAGGCCACCGGCGCCACCGGCAGCCACCGCCTTTCAGAAGGCGCAGCGGCCCTGCAGGTAGATCATGCGCGGCGCGGCCGCCATCTTGCCGATGTTGGCGTCCACGTTGCGCGTGTAGTAACGCTTGTCGGTGACGTTGTTGATGCCTAAGCGGATCTCCGGCCCCTTCTTGCCTTGCGGCACGCTTCTCCAGATGGCCTGCACATTGTAGATGCGCCAGCCGGGAATCAGCCCGGTACCGCCGTTGGCCGATTCGGCGAAGGTATTGGCGTTGTCGGCGAACTGTTTGCCGACGTGGGTGCTCGAGACATCGAAGGTCCACTGCGCGCGCTGGTAGCGGGCGCCGACGGTATCGGTACAGGTCGAGCCTTGCAGACCCGAGTAGAGCAACGCCACGCCCAGGCCGATCGGCGCGAATGACAGTTGCGGCTGGCCATAGGGCGCCGCGACCAGCGGGATCCCGTCGGGCAGCACGCAGCACCGTCGACCGCGGCGATTAGCGTCCGGTGAGACCGCGCACGCCGATGTTCAGCGCGATCACGCTGCCCGCGCTCGCGGAGTTATCCGTCGACTGGACGCCAGGGACCCTGCGCAGGACGTCGCCGATCGAGGTAGCGCCGCTAGCCTCGATCTGCTGATGGTCGACCAGGGTTCTCGCGCCGGGAAATCCTTTGACGCTCGGGCTCGTGTCGGAGCCCAACCAGTTCCCGGTGACCTGGGCCGACTCGAGTTGCTGCGTTTCCTCGCGCTCGTTCGGGTCGCCGGCGTTCGTCGGGGCGTCGGATGCGGGCGGCTTTGCCTGATCCTGGGCCAGGACGGGGTTGGCCAGGGGCAGCAGGCAGATGCCGGCGCAGATCAGCAGGCGAGGGGGGAGGGACCGAAGCGTGATGGCGGGCGGATCATGGCGCAGGCCCTCGTTACCCGCACGAGACGCATTGCCGCCGAGATCGACGTAGCGGAAGCCGTCGAACGGAGGAGCAAGTTCGACTCGAGTGAATGTAGACGCTGTTGTCCTGCCGGAGTACCTATTTTTGATGATTGCGGATGGCGAGTGAAAGGTTATATTTTGAAGTTATATGGTGGGGAGGATTGGATTTCTAATCATAGAAACTTGATTTTAAAAATGGAATTCCATTTTCATCTCGATTTGTGAGCGGATCATGGTGAATTTAGATGACAGAAGTTGGATTTGGTTATTGTAAATTCTTTGAATCTCGCAATTAAACATACACTTCATCCTGACAGGGGGGGATATGGCTGAATCTGGAGATCCAAATGCTGCGCAAAAATTGCTACCTCGGGCGGATCCGGGCGGGTGGGCCATCGGTCTAATCGTACTCTTTGCGGGAGGGATACTGGCTGCTATCGCCCTTGACGCTCAGGCGCTTGTACGATTGGCTGATCCAGCCTATGCGCGCGGACTAATTACGTGGCTTGTAATCTTGACCACTATCGGTATCGCGTTCATACTCATCTACCAGGCCTTCAACGGCGCAACCCAATCGGACGACGGTTTTCGAAGAGGACGAGAGATATTTGCTGGATTGCTCGGCATGGCTGGCACCATCATAGGTTTCTACTTTGGTTCGGCGGAAAAATCTGATGCGACACTTAAGGTGTCGGAGCCGATCCAAGAAGAGATGGTAATTAGAGCATACGTCTCGGGTGGAACGCCACCTTATCGATACACAGTCGAGCCCCTTGATCGATCTGTCTTCAAGCTGACGGATAAGCCAGCTACGGCCGAAACTGGATGGGTCAAGATTGACCTGCTGGCTTCTCCAACTGGCATATCGGCGTACACCTTGCAGGTTTCAGATGCGAAGAACCTCAAGGGCTCTGTGAAAGGTGAAGTGCGGCCGCTGTCCAAGAAGGACGAGAAGGTGAATCCGACGGTTAGGTCTGAGGCACCGAGCGCTGAAGCTAAGCAGCAAGCAACTACGTCTGCTGTATCCCCGCCAATCTCGGGGGCCGCATCTGACGTCGATACAAAGAAGTGATGGGTGTGTCAGGTAGAGATGTTGCGCGCCTGGAGTTAAGATGACGGCCAAGCATTTCACGAGGGTCAGCATGGACTGGAGGCTCTACATCACCGTCGATTCGCAGGTCATGCACGGGGCCGTGTGCTTCGGAGGAACTCGCATTCCTGTCTCGGTCGTGCTGGACAACCTTGCCGATGGAGCGACGCCCGAGGAGATTCTTGGTCAGTACCCCGGACTGCGCCTCGAACATATCTCCGCAGCCTTGGGGTACGCTGCCGACCTCGCTCGCGAGCGGGTGGTTTTTCTACCCGCGTAGCTAACCGGTGAAGTTTAAGCTCGATGAGAATCTGCCCGAACTCGTGCGAGATGCGTTGCACGAACTGGGCTGTGACTTCCACACTGTTGCACAGGAAGGGCTCTGCGGCGCCGAAGATGCGGCGGTTTTGCAGGCATGCAATGCAGAGGGCCGAGTGTTGATCACCCTCGACCTCGACTTCGCAGACATTCGGACGTACTTGCCGGGCACTCATCACGGAATCTGGGTTCTTCGACCAGAAAAGCAGACCTTTCGCGCGCTTGCCCAACTTGTGAAGGCCGGAGTACGCCTCGCCGGAACAGAGAAGTTTGAAGGGCAGCTCTGGGTTATCGATGAGAAGCGCGTGCGCATTCGCGGCGGCGCCTAACAGACCAGGCTGCCATAGGCCGCCCGCGCACGGACATGGATCGTGCCCGAACCGATGGTGGCCTTCAGGCCAGCACAGCCGGAATCACTCTGGCTGTATACCGACTTCCCTAAAGACCGCCCCCCAACGATCCGCCTCGCTGCGCAGGTATTCGCCATACTCGGCGGGTGTCGTCTTCTGGGCGATGGCACTCTGGGTGGCCAGCTTGGCCGCCACCGTCGGGTTGGCCAGTGCCTTGTTGATCTCAGCGTTGAGCCGCTGGACCAGCGCCGCGGACGTGGCCGCCGGAGCCAGCACGCCTTGCCACACGCCGACTTCCACGCCCTTGAGGCCGAGCTCCTCGAGCGTCGGAATCTCCGGTATCGCGTCGAGCCGCTTGGTGCTGGTCACTGCTAGTGGGCTGTGCGGTTAGTTGTGTAACGCCTGTTTGGCGCGGCTGACCGCGG
>JASGFT010000276.1:0-5266 GCA_047605425.1 Burkholderiaceae bacterium
GGCTGCGGTTCAAGCCGTCGCGCGCGGCCCGGCGCCTGGCCGACGCCGGCGTCGCCGCCTCGCGAACCTGCCTCGCGGCGATGCCGTTCGGCGACGTTCCCGCCGGCCGCCGCTACGATACGCCGGACGGGATTCCGGCCGCGCTCGTGCTGCACGGCGAGCACGACGAGCAGGTGCCGCTGCGATCGATCTTCGACTGGGCCCGCCCGACCGGCCAGCCGGTCACCGTCGTCGCCGGAGCGAACCACCTGTTCACCGGCAAGCTGCCGATCGTACGCGCGCAACTGCGCGCGCATCTGGCCGCTTATCCCCGCCCCCAGGATTCGAGATGAGCGCCGACCGACGCTTCGCCGTGCTCGGCGCGCTGTTCGCGCTGACCGGCGTCGGCGCCGGCGCGTTCGGCGCGCATGGGCTGAAGGCGCGCGTCGCGCCGGAGCTGCTCGCGGTGTTCGAGACCGGCGTGCGCTACCAGATCTACCACGCGCTGGCGCTGCTGGCCGTCGGCCTGTGGCTGCGCAACGGACCGCGGCGCGCGCTGCACGCGGCCGGATGGCTGTTCGCGATCGGCACGCTGGTCTTCTCGGGCAGCCTCTACGTGCTGACGCTGACCGGCACGCGCTGGCTCGGCGCGGTCACGCCGATCGGCGGCGCCGCGCTGCTGCTCGGCTGGGCCTGCCTGGCCTGGGGCATCGCCCGCGGCCGCTGACGCGCCCCGCCGTTCGGACGCGCCCGGCCTGCGGGTCGACGGGCGCCCAGACGTACCTGGGGTCTGGAAGCGTGGGCAACCCCTCCTTGCCGCCGACCACGCTCCTAAGCCGCGCAATGCGGGCATTGCAGGCCCATCGTCCGATGCCCGGGCCCGTGCGCCGCATGTTCGTGCGGCAGCACGATCCAGCAGGTGCGCCCCTCGGTGGCCAGGCCGACCGTCGCGCCGTGCGGCAGCATCAGCTTGGGCGATGCGTGTCCGAACGGCAGCCCGCTCAGGATCGGCGCGTCGACGCGTTTCGCCAGCCACTTGACGACGGCTTTCATGTCGAAGCCGCCGTCGTGATCGCCGAGCCGGTATTCGTTGACGTAGCCGAGCACGATCGCCTTCTGCCGCGCCAGCACGCCCGACAGCCACAACTGCGTCAGCATCCGCTCGATGCGGTACGGATGCTCGTTGACCTCTTCGAGGAACAGGATGCCGCCGTCGACCCGCGGGAAATACGGCGTGCCGAGCAGGGTGCAGACGATCGACAGGTTGCCGCCCCACAGCGTGCCGCGCACGTCGACACCCGACCGGCCCTGGTAGCGAAAGCCCAGCAGTTCGAGCCGCCCGCTCATCGCGTCGTCGAACGTGCCCAGCGTGGTCTCGTCGACCGCCTCGAAGCTCTCGGCGCCGAAATCGGCGAGCAGCGCCGGCCCCGCCCAGGTGACCGTACCGGCCTGCGCCAGCATCGCCAGATGGAACGCCGTGAAATCCGACAACCCGACCCAGTGCTTGCCGGCCGCCGCCAACCGCGCGAAGTCCAGCGAAGGCAGCAGCCGAGTCAAACCGTAGCCGCCTCGGCTGATCAACACGATCGGCTCGGGCGCGGCCGCCGCGCGCGCGAAGGCGCCGGCGCGCTGCGCATCGCTGCCGGCGAAGCGCTGCTTGCGCGCCCGGGCGGCCCGATCGGCCCGAACCCGGTAGCCGGCGCGAGCCAGATTGGCGATCGCCCGCTCGAAACGACCATCCTCGGGCACGAAGCCGGACGGCGAAATCACGTAGACGCCGATCGGCGGCGAGTCGGCGGGCGCGAGGGCGATCGGATTTTTTTCCACAATGCGAGCGACAACCAAAAGGTGCCGGCAGTTTGCCACGATCGACCGCTCATTCTGGCGGCAAGGGGTCTTCCCGGGCGGTATTCGCCTCTTTGCCTGTTTTTTGCCCGATCCTTGCCGCCAACGCGTGGCGGCAATGTCGATCTGGACGAATTTCGCCTTTTCGATCAACGCATTGGCTATCCACCGGCAACGCTTGTCCCCCGCCCGTCAGCAGCCTTTGCGTCGCTTGTCCTCGCGTTTTTGCACGCGTTGTCCCCATGATTGTCCCTTCGGCTCGCTCCCACGGTACGAAATGCCCGTCGGACAGCCCGCTTTCCACAGCGTTATCCACGACAAATCTGGATAACGTCAGGCTGACGATGTCCATAATTGGACTTTCTTGACGAATAAGTCCTAAAGAGCTAAAGTCTGTATCGAGACTTCTACTGAAAATCATCCAACAACGGACAGCCCCGCCTGTCGGCCGCCGTTCATCCGTTCGGCGATCATCGGTCCGCCCCATGCCCACCGCTTCGATCACCCCACTCACCCGCCCCCCCATCGACGGCGACAGCGCCCGGCTCAGTCCGGCGGCGATCCGGGCGTTCGAGAACATCGCGCGCGCGTGGCGGCTGACGGTCGACGAGCAGTTGCGGCTGCTGGGCGCCCCGGCGCGGTCGACCTACTTCGCGTGGCGCAAGCATCCGGACCAGGCGCGGCTGAGCCGCGACACGCTCGAACGCATCTCTTACGTGCTGGGCATCTACAAGGCGTTGCAGATCCTGCTGCCCGACCCGGCGGCCGCCGATGGCTGGGTCCGCCAGCCAAACGACGCGCCGCCGTTCGGCGGCCAGCCGGCGCTGACGCTGATGCTCGGCGGCAACGTCGCCGACCTGCACACGGTGCGCCGCTATCTCGATGCCGCGCGCGGCGCCGGATGAAACTGATACCTCGACCCGCAAAGATCGAGCCCGCGTCGAATGCCCGACCCGCTTCCCCCGACCGCCGTCATCGACTGGCATCCCGCCTACCGGATCGTGCCGACGCGGTACCCGAGCGTGTTCCTGTTCGACCGGGTCGCCGATGCCGGCGATTTCGACGCGCTATATGAGCTCGAGGCGATGACCAACGACCGGATCCGCGACGAGATCGGCGATCTGCGGCTGGTAGCGCCCGAGGACCGGCTGTTCGGCCCCGGCAGCGGGCCGATCATGGCGGCGTTCACGCACCGGAACCCGGCCGGCAGCCGGTTCAGCGATGGGCGCTGGGGCGTGCTCTACGCGGCGCACGACCGGTCGACGGCGATCGCCGAGACGCGCTACCACCATGCCCGCTTCCTGGCGGCCACGCGCCAGCCGGCGATGCATCTGCCGATGCGGCTGTATCGGGTGACGGTCGCGGCGACGCTGCACGATCTGCGCGGCGATGCGCCGGCGCTGCGCGCCGTGCACGATCCGCTCGACTACCGGCCCGGCCAGGCGTTGGCGACCGTTCTTCGGCAGGCCGGCTCGGCGGGCGTCGTCTATCACAGCGTACGCGAGACCGGCGGGCAGAACGTCGGGCTGTTCAAGCCGACCGCCGCGCGCGACTGCCTGCACGCCGCGCACCTGCTGTATCACTGGAACGGCCAGGCGTTCACCGACGTCTACGAGAAGACGGCCTGACACCTCGCGCACCCGGGCGGCTTCGACACCCGGGCAGCGTGACGTTCGTTCGATCCGGCCGGCGATGACCGGGCGGGGGTCGAGGCACCGGAGCCGTCCGCCCGGAGTCGGGGATCAGCGCGCGCTCCGCGGGGCTTCGGTCGAATTCGGCGTGCGCAGGTTGACCAGTTCGCCTTCGCTGACGTATTCGAACAGCGTGACGACGCGCGTGACGTTCGGCACGATGCTGGCCACCTGCGCCCCGCGATCGCCTTCGCGCTGGGTGACGATGCCCATCAGGTAGACGACGCCGGATTCGGTGACGACCTTGAAGATGTTGGACTGCAGGTCGCGCGCCTCGATCAGCGACGCCCGCACGCGCGCGGTCAACGCCGCGTCGTTGGTCGAGCGGGCGAGCGAGGGCTTGAAGCCGACCTGCAGCTCATTGTGGATGCTGCGCACGTTCTGCACGCCGGCGACGGCCTTCTCGGCCAGCGCCTTCTGCTCGTCGTCGTTGACGAAACCGCTGAGCAGCACCTTGCGGTTGAAGCTCGTGACGCTGACCGACTGCCCCTTGGCGATCGCCGACGACAGCCGCGACTGCGCGCTCAATTCGATCGACTGGTCTTCGGTCTGCGCGCCGACGCTGCGCCGGTCGATGGCCGCCATGCCGCCGACCGCGGCGCCCGCGGCCACCAGCGGCACGCAGCCGGACGAGGCCAGCAGCGTCGCGCCGATCATCAGCGCCGCCACGCCACGCACCGTCCAATCCTTCATCGTCGGCCCGATACCGGCCTCATCGCGGAACACGCAGTTCTTGGTCATCAGGATTCCTCGTCGACATCGCCGAGCAGTTCGGCGTCGATGCCGTCGCACAAGCAATGGATGGTCAGCAGGTGAACCTCCTGGATCCGGGCGGTGCGATCATGCGGCACGCACAGATGGACGTCGCCGTCCGCCAGCAACTGGCCGAGCCGTCCGCCGCCGCGGCCGGTCAGCGCGATGATCCGCATGCCGCGCTCGACCGCCGCCTGCGCGGCGGCCAGCACGCTGGGCGAGTTGCCGCTGGTGCTGATCGCGACCAGCACGTCACCGTCGCGGCCCAGGCCGCGCACCTGGCGCGCGAACACCTCGTCGTACGCATAGTCGTTGGCGACCGCGGTCAGGATCGACGTGTCGGTCGTCAGCGCGATCGCGCCCAGCTCCATCCGCTCGCGCTCGAAGCGGCCGACCAGCTCGGCGGCGAAGTGCTGGCAGTCGGCCGCCGATCCACCGTTGCCGCACAGCAGGATCTTGCCGTCGTTGGACAGCGTCTCGACCAGCAGGTGGATCGCTCGCTCGATGGGGCCGGCCATGACGTCGACGGCGCTCTGCTTGGCGCGCAGGCTGTCTTCGAAATGCTGCCGGATGCGGCGGTTCAGACTCATGCGGGGGGATTATAGCGGCGAGGCCTCAGAACGCCGAGCGAATCCAGCGGCACGCCTCGCCGTCGAACGCGACGACGTCGAAACGACATGCCGGCCACGGCCGCTGGCCGAACCGGGCCAGCAGGAACACCTGCGCGGCGCGGCGCACGCGCGCCTGCTTGGCAGCGTCGACGCTGGCCGCCGCGCCGCCGAAATCGACGCGCCGGCGCTGGCGCACCTCGACGAACACCCACTCGTCACGATCGCGCATCACCAGATCCAGCTCGCCGAGCCGGCTCGACGCATTGCAGGCGACCGGCGACAGGCCGCGCGCGACGAGGAACGCCAGCGCACGCTGCTCGGCCTCGCGTCCCCGCCGCTGGGTCGGCGACAGCCGCGGCGCGGCGCGCTCGCCCCCACCATCGGCCG
>JASGFT010000277.1:0-5241 GCA_047605425.1 Burkholderiaceae bacterium
CGAGGTGGCCCACCAGGTCAACGAGAAGACCGAGAACATCGGCGCGCGGCGGCTGTACACGGTGATGGAGAAGCTGCTCGACGAAGTGTCGTTCACCGCGCCGCGGCACAGCGGCCAGACGGTGCGAATCGACGCGGCCTTCGTCGACGAGCGGCTGGCCTCGCTGGCGCAGAGCGAGGACCTGGCGCGCTACGTGCTCTGACGGCCCGGCCGGGCGCGTACAATCTCGCGCCAACGCGCGAGCGAGGACGCTGCCCACCATGACCACCGAAGCCCATCATCCGACCACCGACTCGACGCCGTTGCCGCCCGGCGTGAAGGCCGCCGTGCTGGCCGAGGCGCTGCCGTACATCCGGCGCTTCCACGGCAAGCTGTTCGTCATCAAGTACGGCGGCAACGCGATGACCGATCCGCTGCTCAAGCGCAGCTTCGCCGAGGACGTCGTGCTGCTGAAGCTGGTCGGGCTGAACCCGGTCGTCGTGCACGGCGGCGGCCCGCAGATCGAGCAGGCGCTGACCAAGCTCGGCAAGAAGGGCGAGTTCATCCAGGGCATGCGCGTGACCGACGCCGAGACGATGGACATCGTCGAGATGGTGCTGGCCGGGCAGGTCAACAAGGAGATCGTCGAGCTGATCAACCACGCGGGCGGGCAGGGCGTGGGCCTGACCGGCCAGGATGGCGGGCTGATCCGCGCGAAGAAGCTGCGGATGGCCGACCGCGATCATCCGGGCCGGTTCATCGACATCGGCCAGGTCGGCGACATCGAGTCGATCGATCCGCGCGTCATCCAGACGCTGACCGGCAGCGGCTTCATCCCCGTCATCGCGCCGATCGGATCGGGCGCCGGCGGCGAGACGTACAACATCAACGCCGACGTCGTCGCCGGCAAGATCGCCGAGGTGCTGCGCGCCGAGAAGCTGATCCTGCTGACCAACACGGCCGGCGTGCTCGACAAGTCGGGCAAGCTGCTGACCGGCCTGACCGCGCGCAGCATCGACGCGCTGTTCGCCGACGGCACGATCTCCGGGGGCATGCTGCCGAAGATCTCGTCGGCGCTCGAGGCCGCCCGCTCGGGCGTCAATGCCGTGCACATCATCGACGGCCGCGTCGATCACTGCCTGCTGCTCGAGATCATGACCGACCTGGGCGTCGGCACGATGATCAAGAGCCGCGATTGAGCGCGGGACTTCGCCGGCGGCCGCCGATGGCCGGCGGCGGGACGGCCGACGGCTGTCGGGACCGTCGGGGCTGTCGGGGCTGTCGGGGCTGTCGGGACCGTCGCGGCCGGCCGGTGATGCGCGCCGGGTTCGCGCATGACGAGCGCCGCCGTCCGCCGTCGTCGCGCGCTTCGTCGCGACGAACAGGCGCGGGCCGCCGGCCTGGCCGAGCGCCGCCGGCGCCAGGTCTGGCTGTTCGACCTGGACAACACGCTGCACGACGTGCTGCCGCACATCATGCCGCGCATCAATCGCGACATGACCGCCTACGTCGCGCGCCGGCTGTCGATCACGCAGTGCGAGGCCGACCTCGTGCGCACCGGCTACTGGCGCCGCTACGGCGCGACGCTGCTCGGGCTGATCCGCCACCACGCGGTCGATCCGCACGAGTTCCTGCGCGACACGCACGTGTTTCCCGACCTGCAGGCGCTGGTCGCGCGCAGCCATGCGCTGGTCCGGGTCTTTCGCCAGCTTCCGGGGCGCAAGGTCATCGTCACCAACGCGCCGCGCGTCTACGCGCGGGCGGTGCTGGCCCGGCTCGGCCTGATGCCCTTCGTCGACGACCTGGTATCGATCGAGGACATGGCGTTCGCCGGCCGCTGGCAGCCGAAGCCGTCGCTGGCGATGATGCGCCGGCTGGCCGGACGGTTGCGCATCGATCCGCGCCTGTGCACGATGGTCGAGGACACGCCGCGCAACCTGTGGCCGGCCAAGCGGATGGGCATGCGCACGATGCTGGTCCACGGCTGGGCCTGGCGCGCGAAGGCCGGCGCGCGGCCGCTGGCCGGTCGTGCGCGGCGCATCGATTTTCAAATACAATCAGTGCTCACTATCACGCGCGTGCGCCTGAGATGACAGTCGAACACAGCGAATCGCCGCGACCCGCCGGACGCCCGAAACCCGGCGAGCGGCGGCTGCAGATCCTGCAGACGCTGGCCGCGATGCTGCATGAGCCATCCGGGGATCGCGTGACGACGGCGGCGCTCGCCGGCCGGCTGCACGTGTCCGAGGCCGCGCTGTACCGGCACTTCGCCAGCAAGGCGCAGATGTTCGAAGGCCTGATCGAGTTCATCGAGAACTCGGTGTTCGGGTTGATCGGCCAGATCCTGAGCGAGCACGACGACGCGATCGAGCAGTCGCGCCGGATCGTTACGATGCTGCTCGGTTTCGCCGAGCGCAATCCCGGCATGACGCGGGTGCTGATCGGCGACGCGCTGGTCACCGAGGACGACCGCCTGCAGGAGCGCATCAATCAACTGACCGACCGGCTCGAGGCTTCGCTCGAGCAGTGCCTGCGCCAGGCGGTCGCGCAGGGCCGGCTGCCCGCCGGTACCCAGGTCGCGGCGCGCGCGGGCGTCGTGCTGGCGTTCGTGCAGGGCCGCTGGCTGCGCTTCGCCAAGAGCGGTTTCAAGCGTCCGCCGGCCGAGCTGCTCGCCCCGCAACTGGAGATCCTGCTCGGTTGACCGGCGGGCCGCGCCGAGCCGAGCGTTCGCAACGGAAGAGCCGATGACCCGCATCACTTCGCTGACCGCGCTCGAATTGTCGACCGCCATTCGTCTTCGCCGCGTGTCGTGCCGCGAGGTGATGACCGCCTACCTCGATCGCATCGATGCGATCAACCCGCGCTTCAACGCGATCATCGCGCTGCAGCCGCGCGAGGCGCTGCTCGCGCAGGCCGACGAGCGCGACGCGCAGCTCGCGCGCGGCGAGTACCTGGGCTGGATGCACGGGATGCCGCAGGCGATCAAGGACCTGAGCCCGGCGGCCGGCCTGCCGCTGACCCGGGGATCGCCGCTGCTCGCCGATCAGGTGGCCGTCCAGGACGGGCTGATGGTGTCGCGGATGCGGGCGGCCGGCGCGATCCTCATCGGCAAGACCAATACGCCGGAGTTCGGCCTGGGCTCGCAGACCTACAACCCGGTCTGGGGCGCGACCCGCAATCCGTACGACGACAGCCGCTGCGCCGGGGGCTCCAGCGGCGGTGCGGCGGCGGCGCTCGCGCTGCGGCTGCTGCCGGTGGCCGACGGCAGCGACATGGGCGGATCGCTGCGCAACCCGGCCGCGTACTGCAACGTGTTCGGCTTCCGGCCGACGCAGGGCCGCGTGCCCAAATGGCCCGAGATCGACGGCTTCATGCAGCAACTCGCCACCGAAGGCCCGATGGGGCGCACGGTGGCCGACGTCGCGCGGCTGCTGGCCACGCAGGCCGGCTTCGATCCGCGTTGTCCGCTGGCGCTGTCCGACGACCCGGCGGTCTTCGCCGGGCCGCTCGAGCGTCCGTTCCAGGGCGCGCGGATCGGCTGGCTCGGCGACCTCGACGGCTACTATCCGATCGAGCCGGGCATCGTCGAGCTGTGCGAGGCCGCGCTCGGCGCGCTGGCCGGCATCGGCTGCGTCGTCGAGCCGACCGGCATCGGCTTCGATCCGCGCCGCCTGTGGGACTGCTGGATCCACCTGCGCAGCGTATTGACCATCGGTACGCTGGGCGCGTTGTACGCGGATCCGGCCAAGCGCGATCTGATCAAGCCCGAGGCGCGCTGGGAAGTCGAGATGGGGCTGGCGACGACGGCGCGGCAGGTGTCGGCCTCGTCGATCGTGCGCACCGAATGGCATGCGCAGGTGCTGCGCCTGTTCGAGCGTTTCGACTACCTGGCCGTGCCGACCGCGCAGGTGTTCCCGTTCGACGTGCAGACGCACTGGCCGGCCCAGGTGGCGGGCCGGCCGATGGACACCTATCATCGGTGGATGGAGATCGTCGTGCCGTGGACGCTGGCGGGTTGTCCGGTGCTCAGCGTCCCGGTCGGCTTCGGCGCCACCGGTTTGCCGATGGGCATGCAGTTGATCGGCAAGCCGCGCGCCGACCTGGCCGTGCTGCAGTTGGGCCACGCCTACGAACAGGTGGTCGACTGGCCCCGGCGGCCGCCGCCGCTGGCGATCGAGCCGCCGCCCGGCCCGGGCGGCGCGGCGTGACCGGCCGTCGTCGCGGGCCGGCCTGGACGGCGACGGTGATGGCGCGGGCGCGAATGCGGAGAGCGGGTCGATGATCGTCGATGCGGTGATGTCGATGTTGCACTGGTGGCTGGTGATCGCGCTGATCGCCGCGCTGGTGTCGGAGATGAACCTTTGCCGCGGACAGATCGACGCGGCGTTGGCCAGGCGGCTGGCGCGGATCGACATGATCTACGGGATCAGCGCCGTGCTGCTGCTGATCGTCGGCTTCGGCCGCGCGCTGCACGGGCCGAAGGGATGGGCGTTCTACGGCGGCAATCCGGTGTTCTGGATCAAGATCGCGCTGTTTCTCGCGATCGCGCTGGCGTCGATCGGCCCGACGATCCAGTTCGCGCGCTGGAACAAGCGCCTGCGCGCCGGCGGCACCGTCGCCGCCGAACAGGTGATGGGCGTGCGCCGATGGATCCACCGCGAGATGCTGCTGCTGATCGCGATCCCGGTCGCGGCGGCGCTGATGGCGCGCGGCATCGGCCTGTGAGCGCGCGGCGCGTCGGCCGGTGATTGGCGGCAAGACCTCGTCCTGGCGCCGTGGGCTCGCGGCGCTGCTGGCCGTGTGGCTGCCGTGGCAGGCGGCGCTCGCGCTGGCGATGGGCATCTGCCCGGAAGCGGCATCGGCGATGGCCGCACGGCCGGTGGCCGCCGGGCATGCCGGACATACCAGACACGGCATGCATGGCGGACACGCTGGTCGTGCCAGTCACGCCAGTCACGCCAGTCACGCCAGTCACGCCGGAGACGCCGGAGACGCCGGAGACGCCGGACACGCCGCGCCTGTCATCCACGATGTGCTTGCCGCCTTCGATGCGTCCGCTGCCTCCAGTGCGCAGCACGGGCCGGCCGCGCACCACGGCGCGCACGCGGGCCACGAAACGCTCGCGATCGATGATCCGAACGTCGATGACGATGCTTCCGCGCGTGTCGGCGGCGATGCCGGCTGCCCGTCGTCGTCCGCGCACGTCGCGCACCCGTGCGGTGCCTGCGCGGCCGGCGTCGCGCCCGTCGACGGCGCGCCGCG
>JASGFT010000278.1:0-5206 GCA_047605425.1 Burkholderiaceae bacterium
CTCCCGACGGCCGCGGCGGCCGCGGCGGCCGCGCACGCCGCGACGCTCGATACCGAAACGCTCGACATCGAGGCGCCCGGCACCGCGGCACTCGACGCCGCTGCGCTCGATACTGCGGCACTCGACGCCGCTGCACTCGATACTGCGACACTCGACACCGCGGCATCCGATACCGCCGCGCTCGACGCCGATACGCGCGGCGCGCTGACGCCCGCGCTCGCCGGCGCCGGCATCGGCCCCGTCGCCGCCGACGCGTTGCTCGACACCCTCGGCTGGGATCCGGTGGACATCGAGGCGCTGGCCCGCGCCGCGCGCCTGCCCGCCGGCCAGCTCGGCGCGACGCTGCTGCTGCTCGAACTGGACGGCCGGATCGAGCGACTGGCCGACGGCCGCTACCGCCGAATGCCTGAAAGCTCGACAACCAAGCGCGAAAAGTCGCCTATTTGATACACAATCCGAATCGCCAAGTCAGGAATGTCACTCCATGAAGACGCAGCCGCGGCGCGCTCGCGCAGGAAATCGCGCGACCTCCGCGGCCGGGCTGCGGCTTGCGTTGTTCGACAGTCGCCACTTACCATTGGCGCCCCGCTGCCCTTGTCGGGCCACAGGAGCCTGCGACAGGCTCTCCGGTCCCCGGCACCCCTGACGCCCCGCCATGAGCAAAGCGCTGATCATCGCCGAAAAACCCTCCGTCGCCGCCGACATCGCGCGCGCGCTGGGTGGCTTCACCCGCGAGGGCGACTACTACGAGAGCGAGGATTACCTGCTGTCGTCGGCGGTCGGCCACCTGCTCGAGATCACGGCTCCCGAGGAATTCGAGGTCAAGCGCGGCAAGTGGTCGTTCGCGCACCTGCCGGTGATCCCGCCGCACTTCGACCTGAAGCCGATCTCCCGCGGCGAGGACCGGCTCAAGGTGCTGACGCGGCTGATCAAGCGCAAGGACGTCACCGAGCTGATCAACGCCTGCGACGCGGGCCGCGAGGGCGAGCTGATCTTCCGGCTGATCGCCCAGCACGCGAAGGCCAAACAGCCGGTCAAGCGGCTGTGGCTGCAATCGATGACGCCGTCGTCGATCCGCGAGGCCTTCAGCAACCTTCGCAGCGACGCGCAGATGCGGCCGCTGGCCGACGCCGCGCGCTGCCGCTCCGAGGCCGACTGGCTGGTCGGCATCAACGGCACGCGGGCGATGACGGCGTTCAACTCGCGCGACGGCGGCTTCTACCTGACGACCGTCGGCCGCGTGCAGACGCCGACGCTGGCGATCGTCGTCGAGCGCGAGGAGCGCATCAAGCGCTTCGTCTCGCGCGAGTACTTCGAGATCAAGGCGGCGTTCGGCGCCAAGGCCGGCACCTACGAAGGCCGCTGGTTCGACCCGCGGTTCAAGAAGAACGAGGACGCCGAGGCGCGCGCCGAGCGGCTGTGGACGCGCGGCACGGCCGATGCGATCGCCGCCGCGTGCCGGGACAAGCCCGGCCAGGTCACCGAGGAGTCCAAGCCGACTACGCAGGCGGCGCCGGCGCTGTTCGACCTGACGACGCTGCAGCGCGAAGCGAACTCGCGCTTCGGCTTCTCGGCCAAGACGACGCTGTCGATCGCGCAGGCGCTGTATGAGAAGCACAAGGTGCTCACGTACCCGCGAACCGACTCGCGCGCGCTGCCCGAGGACTACCTGGGCACGGTCAAGGCGACGATGAAGGTGTTCGCCGACAGCGCGAACCCGGCCGATCCATACGCCTCGTTCGCCGGCAAGATCCTCGCGCAGGGCTGGGTCAAGCCGAACAAGCGGATCTTCGACAACAGCAAGGTCTCCGACCACTTCGCGATCATCCCGACGCAGCAGACGCCCAAATCGCTCAGCGACGCCGAGCACAAGATCTACGACATGGTCACGCGCCGCTTCCTGGCGATCTTCTACCCGGCGGCCGAGTACCTGGTGACGACGCGGATCACCGTCGTCGAAGGCCATTCGTTCAAGACCGAAGGCCGCGTGCTGGTCAACGCCGGCTGGCTGGCCGTGCATGGTCGCGCCGCCAGCGAGGACGGCGGCAATCTCGTGCCGGTCGAGACCGGCGAGACCGTCGGCACCGAATCGGTCGACGTCCACGCGCTGGCGACCAAGCCGCCGCCGCGCTACACCGAGGCGACGCTGCTGGCGGCGATGGAAGGCGCCGGCAAGCTGGTCGAGGACGACGAGTTGCGCGAGGCGATGGCCGCCAAGGGCCTGGGCACGCCGGCCACGCGCGCGGCGATCATCGAGGGCCTGATCGCCGACACCTACCTGATCCGCGAAGGCCGCGAGCTGGTGCCCACGACCAAGGCCTTCCAGTTGCTGACGCTGCTGCGCGGCCTGGGCGTGTCAGAACTGACGATGCCCGAGCTGACCGGCGGCTGGGAGTACAAGCTGGCGCTGATGGAGCGCGGCCAGCTCGACCGCGACGAGTTCATGCAGGAGATCGCCGAGATGACCCGCCAGGTCGTCGAGCGCGCCAAGAACTACAAGCTCGAGACCGTGCCGGGCGACTACGCGACGCTGGAGGCGCCGTGCCCCAGATGCGGCGGCGTGGTCAAGGAGAACTACCGGCGCTTCGCGTGCACGCGGTGCGATTTCTCGATCACCAAGACGCCGGGCAGCCGCGCGCTCGAAGTCGACGAGGCCGAAACGCTGCTGCGCGATCGCACGATCGGCCCGCTGCAGGGCTTCCGCAGTCGCCTGGGCCGCCCGTTCGCGGCGATCCTGAAGATCACGCCGGAGTTCAAGCTCGAGTTCGATTTCGGACAGAGCGGCGAGGAAGGCGAAGGCGAGCCGGTCGACTTCTCCGGCCGGGAATCGCTGGGCAAATGCCCGAAATGCGCCGAAGGCCGCGTGTTCGAGCACGGCATGAGCTACGTCTGCCACCACAGCGTCGAGCAGCCCAGGACCTGCGATTTCCGGTCCGGCAAGATCATCCTGCAGCAGGAGATCTCGCCCGAGCAGATGCGCAAGCTGCTGGCCGACGGCCGCACCGACCTGTTGCAGGGCTTCGTGTCGTCGCGCACGCGGCGCAAGTTCAAGGCGTTCCTGGTCGTCGGCAAGGACGGCAAGGTCAGCTTCGAATTCGAGCCGCGTCCGGCCAAGCCCGCGGCCGCGAAGACAGCGGCGGCCGACGCGGCGCCGGACGCCGGGACGAGCGGCCGGACCGCCGCCAGGACGGCAGCGAGAACGGCCACGAAAACGGTAGCGAAAACGGTAGCGAAAACGACCACCAAAGCCGTCGCCAAAGCCGCGACGAAGCCCCCCGCGAAAGCGACCGCGAGGAAGACCGCCACCGGCAGGACGCGCGCGTCGTCCGCCGAGGAATCGTCCTAAGCGCCAGGCGATCCGGAGGGCTGGCCCAGCCAGCGCTCCGCCACCCGCCGCTCGGGCTCGTCCAGTTCGTCGATCGATAGCTGGTCGAGCCGATGATGGATCATCCGCCCATAGATCCCGGCCAGCACGGCCACGTCCGCCGACAGCGCCGATTCGGCGCCGACCGCCGGCTGGGCGGCGCGGGCGCGATTGATGGCGGCTTCGAGCTGGGCGATGCGAATCGATTCCATGACGGATCCGTAGGGAGCGAGCGACCGAACGCGCCTCGCCCCCGATCGGCGAGGGACGCAAAAAAGCGACAGCCGGCGCGCACGCCGATCATCGCGACCACCGATGCAGCTATATTCGTCGCATGGACAGAGCGCAGGCAAGCCGGCACGTCGACTGGGTGTTCGCATACGGATCGCTGATCTGGAACCCCGAGATCGACTTCGACCGCGCCGAACTGGTCAAGGTCCATGGCTTTCATCGCGCATTCTGCATCCGCTCGATCCATCACCGCGGCACGCCCGAGCATCCGGGAGTCGTCCTCGGCCTCGATCGCGGCGGTAGCTGCATCGGCATGGCGTTCCGCCTTCGGCCCGAGACCCGCGCCGAATCGATCGACATCCTGTACGAACGCGAGATGCAGTACGCGGTCTACGTCCCGACGCTGGTCGGCACGGCGCTGGCCGACGGCACGCGCATCCGCGCGCTGACCTTCGTCGCCAATCGTGCCAACAACGCGTACGAACGCCTGGCAGAAGAAGACATCCTGCAGCGGATGCGATGCTGCGCGGGCCAGCGCGGCGCCAACGTCGACTACCTGATCAATACCTGGCGTTCGCTGCAGCAGCACGGCGTCCACGACGAGATGCTGGCACGATTGGCGCAGAACGCCGGTCCCGAAGTCCGGCCGGCCCCGACCCCGATCCGCGTCGCCGACCCGGGACGCGGTGCTCCCCCGGTACCCGCCTCCCCGCCGTCGGCCGCGCGCGCCGGCACGGCCGCGGTGCCCGCCTGCGCGCGCCACGCCGCCTCGTCCGACTCCGTCGCCTGAAGCAAGTGCCGGCAGCGCCGCCCATTCGAACGGGTCTAGAATGCGGACTCGATCGTGATCATGTCGATCGCGGCCACGGCATTCCGTTCGGACTCAGGACTCCACGACATGAAGCTCTACTACGCTCCAGGCGCCTGCTCTATGACGCCGCACATCGTCCTCAATGAACTCGGCCTGCCGCACGAAGCGGTCAAGGTCGATCTGAAAACCAAAACAGTTGCCGGCGGCGACAGTTTCATCAAGATCAACCCCAAGGGCTACGTGCCGGTCATCGAACTGGACGACGGCCGGCGCCTGACCGAGGTCGCCGCGATCGTCCAGTACCTGGCCGACCTGAAGCCCGAAGCCGGCCTGGCCCCGGCGCCCGGCACCTTCGAGCGCTACCAGGTCCTCGAGTGGCTGACGTTCATCTCCAGCGAGATCCACAAGGGGATGGGCACGCTGTTCAACCCCGCCGCGTCGCCGGACTGGCGACAGGCGTCGATCGACAAGCTGAACAACCGCTTCGACTGGCTGAGCAAGCAGCTCGACGGCAAGCCTTACCTGATGGGCGACGCGTTCACGATCGCCGACGCCTACCTGTTCAACATCCTGAGCTGGGCCAAGCTTCTCAAATTCGATCTGGACCCATGGCCGACGCTGGGCGACTACGTCACCCGCATCGGCGCGCGGCCGTCCGTCGTCGAGACGCTGAAGTCCGAAGGCCTGCTGCGCTGAGAGGCTGAGAGTCTTTCGTCCATGCCCGCCTTGCACGCCCAAACGTCCCGGCTCGTCGTTGCAAATGCTCGCCATAGCCCGAGCTATGGCTGCGCTTTGCGCCT
>JASGFT010000279.1:0-5066 GCA_047605425.1 Burkholderiaceae bacterium
GGAACCGCCCTGACGCGCCGCTCGGCCGCGTCCGATTCGTTCACAGATTCTGAGCCGCCCGGACCGTCGCCGGATGGGGCCGAAAGGCGGCGCCCGTCCGCGCCGGACGCCGTTCGTCGGCCATCCGGTTTTGCCTGGCCGTCGCCGGACGTATATACTGACAGACGAGAATCGTGGTTCGGCTTGCGATCGCGCGTCAAGGGTCTGCGCCATCGTCAACCGCCAGTGCTCGGCCAGCGTGACCAGCCCCGGTACCCGGCCTTCCAGGCCCGCGAGGCGAGAGATCTGGTCCGTCGAGGATTCCCTCCTGGCGTCCGCCGAATCGCAAGCTTGAACAGGCCGCTCCGTTTCCGAAGCGCGCCACTCCCTGACGTAGGCAATTGTCCAACCGGATGCGGCGCCGACCTGCCAGCGCGCCGCCGGGTTCAGGCGGATGAACACCGCACAAGCGAAGATCATTATCGAAGCGGCGTTGATGAGCGCCGGACAGCCGTTATCGGTGGCGGATCTGCGTCGGCTGTTCGACGACGCGCTGCCCGCCGAGCTGATCCGGGCCTTGCTCGGCGAGATCCGTCTCGACTGGAGCGGGCGCGGCGTCGCGCTGGTGTCGCTGGCCAGCGGCTGGCGCTTCCAGACGACCGCCCAGGTCGCGCCGTTCCTGGACCGGCTGCATGCCGAGAAACCGCCGAAGTATTCGCGCGCGGTCATGGAGACGCTGGCGATCATCGCCTACCGCCAGCCGGTCACCCGCGGCGACATCGAGGAGATTCGCGGGGTCACCGTGTCGTCGCACGCGATCAAGGCGCTGCAGGATCGCGGCTGGGTCGAGGTCGTCGGCCACCGGGACGTGCTCGGTCGCCCCGAACTGATCGGCACCACGCGTCAGTTCCTCGACGACATGGGCCTGTCCGCGCTGAGCGAACTGCCGTCGCTGAGCGACGGCGAGGGGCTGGTCCAGGCGATGGAGCAGCGGATGATGGATTTCGAGGCATCGCCACCCGCGCAGGACGAAGCGCCGGCCGGCGAGCCGCCCGGCGTCGCCCTGGCGGCAGACGCCTCGCACGCCGCAGGGCGAGACGACCCGCAACGGGTCACCACCATTGAACCCGTCGAGGGGAATGCGCTTGAGCAGTAACAATTTTGCCGAAGACACGTCGCAAACGGGTGTTCCATCGGAATCGTCGGGGCCGTCCGCGTCCATCGAATCGTCGACCGCGCCGGCCAACGGCTCCCGCCGTCGGCCGCCGCGCGCCGGGCGCCGTCGAAACCGTCCGGCCAACGGCCAGGGCGGTGACCGCCCGTCGCCGGACGGCGTCGACGCGCAGGCCTCGCGAGGCGAGGGCGACGGCGCGGCCGAGGCCCGTGCCGATGCGGGTGACGGCGTTGCGGGCGATCGCGGACCGCAGAAGGGCCCGCGTCGCCGCCGGGGCGGGCGCGTGCAGCGTCCGGACGGCGAGCCGCGCGAGGCGGCCGCTCAGCCGCGCCAGGGCCGCGGCGCCCGGCGTCCGGGCGGCGCGAACGCCGGTGCTCCAGCCGGGCGGGCGCAGGGACTGCGCCCAGGGCGCGGACGCGGCCCGCGGATGCTGATCGACGCGGCCGACCTGCCGCCGGACGCCGTTCGCATCGATGCGTCGGAGATCGTCGGCGCGCCGGCCGAGGACCAGGAGCCGCTGTCGGTGTTTTCGGAGGCCGCTCGCTTCGGCGTCGTGCCGACCGAGCCGGTCGCGCGCGGGCGCGGCAAGGCCAAGCCGCTGCCGCCCGGCGACGACGCGCCGAAGCTGCACAAGGTGCTGGCCGACGGCGGCCTCGGCTCGCGGCGGGACATGGAGGAGCTGATCGTCTCCGGTCGCGTCTCGGTCAACGGGCAGCCGGCGCACATCGGCCAGCGCATCGGGCCGACCGACCAGGTCCGCGTCAACGGCCGCCTGATCAAGCGGCCGGCGGCCCCTCCGCCGCCGCGCGTGCTCGTTTATCACAAGCCGGCCGGCGAGATCACGACCCGCGACGATCCGAAGCAGCGCAACACGGTGTTCGACCGCCTGCCTCGCGTCAAGGACGGGCGCTGGATCTCGGTCGGGCGGCTCGACTACAACACCGAGGGCCTGCTGATCTTCACGACCTCGGGCGACGTCGCCAACAAGCTGATGCACCCGCGCTACGGCTGGGAGCGCGAGTACGCGGTGCGCATCCTCGGGCGAATCGATGACGAGGGGCGCCAGCGGCTGCTCTCGGGCATCGAGCTGGATGACGGGCCGGCGGCGCTGCTGAGCTGCGAGGACGTCGGCGGCGACGGCGCCAATCACTGGTATCGCGTCGTCATCGACGAAGGCCGCAACCGCGAAGTGCGGCGGCTGTTCGAGGCGCTGGGCCTGACGGTCAGCCGGCTGGTGCGGATCCGCTTCGGTCCGGTAGGCCTGTCGAGGCAGCTCGCGCGCGGGCGCTGGCTCGAGTTGCCGGATGCCGAGGTCCATCAGCTGGTCCAGATGCTGGCCAAGCCCGTCGCGGCGCAGGCGAGCGACGGTTCGACCGACGACGACGAGGAGGCGGCCGCCCGCCGCGCCGGCCGCGACGACGACGATGGCGACGAGTTCGACGATGATCTGTGGGACGACGACCGCCAGCCGGATTTCGGCCTGCTGCCGTCCGACGAGCCGGCGCCGCTGAGCGCCGAGCAGCAGGACGACGACTGGCAGCCGCGCTCGGCCAATGCGCACCTGGAGGGCATCACGCGCCGAGTGCGGGCCGGCGACGGCCTGCCTCGCAAGTCGGCGCGCGGCCAGCGGCGAGGCCGCCAGAACGACCCGCTGGGCCTGTTCAACCCGGCGGCGGCGCCGATGGGCGCCGGCCGCGGAGCGGCCTCGTTCGGCGCCGGCAATCGCGCGCCAGGTGCGCCGCGCGGCGGCAATCGCAAGCGGGGCCGGGGCGTGCAGGCCGGAGGACCGCCGACCGGCGGTGGTCGCGCCGGCGGCGGCCGTGCGGTCGGCGGACGCGGTAACGGCGCGCCGCCCGGAGCGGGCGGCAACCGCGCCGGCGGACGGGCGCCGGGCGGCGGCAACGCTCCGCGCGGCGCGGCGCGAGGCCCGCGTCGGGGAGGGCGAGGCGGGCGAGGCGGCGGCGGCCAGCCCGCGTGACGCGGTCTTCGCGGCTCGTCGCACCGGATCCTTCGTCGGTCGAATCACGTTCGGCCGAAGCTCGGGTCCGCGGTGCGGGATCGTCGTGGGATTCGTGAAGAATTCGTGAACGATCACACGATCAGGCGGGGATTTCCGGCCTCGCGCGCCACGAAACCGCACGAGGACTGGTCAAAGGCGGACCGACCGTATATAATCCGCGGATTGCGAGCGCTCAGGCTTCCTCCGATTGCCTTCGATAGTGGCCAACCCATCGAGGCGTTAGAGTTGTCGTCGGAAGGTGATCGGGGTGCGCTCGGTGGATCAATGGGCCGGTGGTGCCCATTTTTTTTTGCCGCTGCCGTTGCGTCGACGACGACGCCGCGTGTCGTTCGGGCAGCGGCCGGCAGCGAGCAGGTTATATCGGGATGGTGTTGCAGTCGGTCATCGAAGAGTGTCTGACCGGTCTGGGCTATGAGCTTGTCGAACTCGAGCATGGCCCGGGCGGGTTGTTGCGCGTGTTCATCGATTTCGCGCCCACGGCGCCGGGCCTCGCGCCGGCGGCGGGCGGCGGGTCGTCGTCGGCGGACGAACAGGACGCCACGGCCGGTGCTTCGTTGCCGGATGGGGCGTCACTGGATGCCGGAGAGGGACCGGATCGGTCCGGACACGCCGGCGCCGGCGGCATGCCGCCGATCCGGATCGAGGACTGCGAACGCGTCTCGCATCAGTTGACGCACGTGCTGACCGTCGAGGGTGTCGATTATTCGCGCCTCGAGGTCTCGTCGCCCGGCCTGGACCGGCCCTTGCGCAAGCACGCCGATTTCGAGCGCTTCGCCGGGCTGGACGTCGCGCTGCGCCTGAAGCGTCCGTTCGAGGGGCGCCGCAACTACGAAGGGCGGCTGACGGTCGAAGGCGAGGGCCGTTTCGGCATCGAATATACCGATGCGCCGCCCGATCCCTCGGGCCCGGGGGCGCGGCGCAAGGGAGCGGCCGGGCGGCCGGGCGGCCGGGCCCCTGCCGGCGCCAAGCCGGGCCGCCGGCAGGCGCCGCCGGTGCCGACCCACAAGATGGTTTTCGTGCTGGACGAGATCGACCGGGCGCGCCTGGTGCCGTCGCTCAAGTTCTAGCGGAATCGTGCAGATGGTTGTTTTAGGAGGCTTCGTCCGATGAGCCGCGAAGTATTGTTGCTGGTGGATGCCTTGGCGCGAGAGAAGAACGTCGCGCGCGAGGTGGTTTTCGGTGCGCTCGAAAGCGCGCTGGCTTCTGCAACCAAGAAGCGTTTCAAGGACGAGGTCGATGTCCGGGTGTCGATCGACCGGTTGACGGGCGAGGCCGAGTCGTTCCGCCGCTGGCAGGTCGTGCCCGACGGCGAGCTCGAGGATCACGACCTGCAGATCATCCTGGCCGAGGCGCGCAAGCAGATCGCCGACATCCAGGTCGGCGACTACGTCGAGGAAGAGCTCGAGCCGGTCGACATGGGGCGGATCGGCGCGCAGGCGGCCAAGCAGGTGATCCTGCAGAAGATCCGCGACGCCGAGCGCGAGCAGATCATCGACGACTTCCTGCAGCGCGGCGAGTCGATCCTGTCCGGCACGATCAAGCGGATGGATCGCGAAGGCGCGATCGTCGAGTCCGGCAAGGTCGAGGCGCGGCTGCCGCGCGACCAGATGATCCCCAAGGAGAATCTTCGGGTCGGCGACCGCGTGCGCGCCTACGTGTCGCGCCTGAACCGCGAGGGGCGCGGGCCGCAGTTGTTCCTGTCGCGCACGTCGCCCGAGTTCATCAAGTACCTGTTCGCGATCGAGGTGCCCGAGATCGAGCAGGGCCTGCTCGAGATCAAGGCGGCCGCGCGCGATCCCGGCGTGCGTGCGAAAATCGCGGTGTTCACGCAGGATCGGCGGATCGATCCGATCGGCACCTGCGTCGGCGTGCGCGGTTCGCGCGTGCAGGCCG
>JASGFT010000280.1:0-4993 GCA_047605425.1 Burkholderiaceae bacterium
GCTGGCGCGGCGCGCGCGGCGCCGGCCCGTGCTGGCGCTGGGCCTGCTCGGCAGCTCGGCGATGCTCGGGGTACAGATCTGGCTGTTCCTCTGGGCGCCGCTGCACGGCCGGGCTTTGCCGGTGTCGCTGGGCTATTTCCTGTTGCCGCTGGTGATGGTGCTCGCCGGGCGCGTGCTGTACCGCGAGCGTTTGACGCCGTTGCAGTGGCTGGCGACGGCGCTGGCGTTGATAGGCGTGGTCCACGAGGTCGTGCGCGCGGGCGGCATGTCCTGGGAGACCTGGCTCGTCGCGCTGGGATACACCGTGTACTTCGTGATGCGCCGGCGCATGGGCACGGGCGACCTGGGCGGGCACTGGTTGGACATGATGTTGCTGATACCCGCCGCGCTGTGGTTCATCGTCCGCGCGCCCTCATCGCTGCCATTGGTGGCGGATCACGCGCACCTGTGGGTGCTGGTGCCGGTCGTGGGCGTGGTCAGTGCGGTGTCGCTGGCGCTCTACATGGCGGCCAGCCGCCTGCTGCCGCTGGGACTGTTCGGGCTGCTCGGCTACGTCGAGCCCGTCCTGCTGGCCATCGTGGCATTGCTGCTGGGCGAGAGCATCAGCGCCGCGCAGTGGCCGACCTACGGGCCGATCTTCGCGGCGGTGGAGGTGCTGGTGATCGATGGGGTGCTGCGCTTGCGCCGGCGCGGCTGAATACGAGCGGACACCCGCACCGCGCCGGCCGGCACGGTCAGCGCGGGAACGATCGCATGCATCATTGCCCGGTCTCCTGTGCAAAGACCTCCTTTGCCACCGCCAGTCCGTTCAGGGCGGCGGGGAACCCCGCGTAGACCGCCATCTGCATGATGGTTTCGACCACTTCCGAGCGCGTGACCCCCACATTGAGCGCGCCCTGGATATGCACGGCGAGTTGCGGCGCCGCATTGCCCAATGCGGTGAGCGCGGCCACGACCGCGATTTCCCGGCTTTTCAGATCCAGGCTCGGCCGGGAGTAGATATCCCCGAAAGGGAATTCGATCAGGTAGCGCGCGAAGTCGGGGGCGATGCCATCCAGACTTTCCAGCACGCGTTCTCCGGCCTCACCGTCGATCTCCCGCAGTTTGGCGAGCCCGCGTTCGTAGCGGCTTTCGGTGTTCATCAGCATGTCCTTCATCAGAGGGGGAGTCGGACGCCAGGGACTGCTCGAACGAGCGGTAATGCTCGATCTTCGCCTGCAACGCATCCGCAGATCGGCGCATCGCCTCGATCTTCGAAAGCACCTCCGTCAAGTGCTCTTCCAGCATCTGGCGACGATCCGCCACCGTCGAGTCCCCGGCACCACGTAGTCTTGCGAACGTCTGCATCTTGCCGATCGGCATGTTCGTCGTTCGCAACCGCAGCAGGAATTCGATCCAGGCCATGTCCGAGGCCGCATAGCGTCGTTGCCCTCCGGGCCCACGGCCGATCGGCGCGATCAACCCGATCCGCTCGTAGTAACGAAGGGTGTGGACCGTCAGGCCCGTGCGCTTGGCGACTTCATCGATGGTCAGGTGAGATTCCATGGGGAGATCCTAGAAGTTCGAGTGCGCTCGAAGTCAAGACCGTCCTGACTACACCACGAGGCCAGACCGATTGAGGATGAGATCGATGCCGTCGATCAGCCAATCCAGCACGTCGAGTGACGTCGCGGGGTTGAACACCAAGCCGGCCTTGCAGCCCCGCGCCTGGATGTTCCGGATGCTGCGATGACGTTACGCACTTCGTTGCCGAGGAGGGCACGGCGCAGGCCGTTTGGTGACACGCCGGTGGTTACGTCTGGCGTCTGATCAAGTCGTCTAGCGTCGGTCGAAAAGCCCGACGAGATCGCCAAGTCTCGTGAGCGCGTGCGTATAGCCAATCTGTTCGCAGCTTGCTCGGTCTCCGAAACCATACTCGGCGAAACACGCTGCGGCGCCGATACTTCGTGCAAACTCCAGATCTGCAGCGGTGTCGCCGATCACGACGCAATCGGCTGGCTCCATCGCCGGAAACAGAGGCGAGATCCGTTTGAAAAAGACCTCGGGATCGGGTTTTCTCGGCTGCCCCGGTTCTTCTGCCAGTACCAAGGAAAAATGATCGCGGATGCCGAATCGGTTGAGCGATCCTTCGACCGCGTCGATGCCCTTGTTGCTGAGCAGTACCAGATCGCCGGCAGAGCGTAGATGGACGAGCGTCTCTTCCGCTCTGTCGAAGAGCGAGACCAGGAGATCGCCGTGGTCTGCGTATCGCTTGCGATAGGAGTCGACCCACCGCTTAAGCTCGCCGTCATCCAGCGGGCCGGCGTCGGTTGGCCGCAGTTCGTGGATGGTTTCCTGAAGCGTCTTTCCCGTGCCGATCAACCGCGCGATATCCTCTTCCTGGGGAACTGCGCCGGAATATTCGGCGAAAGTCGCCGTCAGCGAAGTAGAGATAGCCCTCGACGTGTCACAAATCGTGCCGTCGTAGTCAAAGATGAAAAGTCGCTTCTGCATACGGTCGATCCCCTTTGCATCTCGAGTTCGTAGCGGTGAATGTTCACGTCTTGCTCCTTATGACGGCCTCTATTTCCACCGCGAAGCCCCGCGGCAGAGAGCCGACTCCGATCGCTGACCGGGCATGAATGCCTCTGTCTCCGAGCACCTGCACGAACAAATCCGATGCGCCGTTGATGACTTCCGTGTGTTCGGTGAACGCAGGTATGGCATTCACCATGCCAAACACCTTGACCATTCGGTCGAGGTTTTCGAAGCCGCCAAGAGCATCTTTCATGATGGCGAGCAGATGGATCGCCACGTCCCGGGCATGCTGCTGTGCCTCGGGCACGCTGATTTCGGCTCCCACCTTGAGAACGGGATCACCGGGCATACGAAGGGGTGAGCCCTTGCCTGACAGATAGATGGTCTTTCCGACCCGAACGTAGAGGGCGAAGTTGCCGCGAGGCGCGACCACCGGTGGAAGCGTGATGTCAAGTTCGGCAAGACGCTGTTCGATGTCACTCACGGGCTCAGTCCACGATGAATAGCCTGGCGCCTGTCTCCGTCATCGATCGATGCGATTCCGCATCGTCGGCGACTTGATACGACATGCCAGGCGCGAGCACGAATCGCCGCCCGTCGGACAACTCGGTTTCGAGTCTTCCATCCAGGCAAAGCAGGATGTGTCCTTTGGAGCACCAATGATCGGCGATATAGCCGGGGCTGTATTCGACCATCCGGACACGGATCGAACCGAACGCGCACGTGCGCCAGTAGGACATGCCTCGTTCGCCAGCATGCTCGGTCGGATACACGGTCGACCAGTCTACTGTACAGAATGGCAGATCGGAGATTTTCATTGTTCCACGTCACCTTGGCTGTCGCGGTTGATCCCGGACATGCGGTTCAGTATGGGTTTCGGTTCGGAAGCGTCCTAGCGCAATATTGCTTTCCACTGGAAGAAGTTGCTGTTTCTTGCGTTCGGTCGGATCAGGCCGTCCGACGCCCTCCCGCGCGGAGTGACGCCATCCTTTAGACTGAAGCGATTCGGCATTGCAAGAGCCGCTACCACGCGGAGGGCAAGGAAGGCGCCATGGAATATCCGGTCGTGCAGCTCAACTTCAGGGACGGCAGCAGCCGTTGCCGCGTGCTGCACGAGGATGCGGTACTAAGCAGCTCGCCATTTGGATGGGGCGCCCTCTATTTCGAGCATCGCAGTGGACAAGCGCTCGAGACGGTCGAGCATGTGATGGACGAGCACTACCTGATGGTGAAGCTCAATCCCTTCTCCAGGGCCTGGCGAGTCCTGGATGGCGTGGCGCGCCGGGAGGTGCAGCAACGAGGATCAACCGCATACATCCCCGGCGGCTGTTCCCATCGCGTGCAATACGAAGGCTACCTGGGTCGTTTGCATCTGATGACGTTGGGACCGGCCTTGGTCGAGCAGGTCGCGCAAGAACTGGGTATCGGTCGAATCGAGATACCTCCGCACCATGCGGACGCGAGGAATGATTTCATCCTGAATGCGGCCGAGCTGGTTTACTCGGAGTTGCAGCAGGGAAACCCCCATGGTTCGATGTTCGCGGAGGTTTTCGCCAGGGCATTGGCCGTGCATCTGCTGACCGGATTCTCCAGGTCCGCGCCGGCCGAGCCGCGGAAGCCGTCCATCAGCCGGACCAGGATCAGGCATCTCGATGAATACATCCGCGCGAACATGGCGAGCCAGATTTCGCTCGCCGAGCTTGCCGCGCAAGCCGGCCTGAGCGAATACCATTTTTGTCGGGTGTTCAAGAACACGACGCAACTGTCGCCGTATCAGTATCTGCTGCGCCGGCGCGTGCAGCACGCCTGCTCGCATCTCGAGAAGGACCGCCTTTCGGTGCAGGAGATCGCCTTTGCGTGTGGGTTCGGTGATCCCGTGCAGTTCTCCAGGCAATTCAAGAAGCTGATGGGCGTGACGCCGACAGCGTATCGGATGAGCAGCCGGACGCCGGAACGGCGTTCCTAATACGCTGACACGTCAATCAAGCAACATAATGACGACCGAGTTTGCGATCGGCGTCCTGACGGGTGAACGTCCACGGTATGGCTGTGCGCTCGTCATTTCGGTGAAGCTGCCAGGCGGCGACCTCGCGGACGAGGGCATCGTGATCAAGGAAGCGGCGCGCCAGGCATTGGCGAGTCAGCGCGCCGATCTCGATCTCCGCCCTGTTCAGCCAACTGGCATGCTTGGGCGTGTAGTGAAACCGTACGCGGCGCTGCAATCGAGCGGCGGCACGCTTGCCCTTCTCGATCGGCTCGATGATGGCAAGGTTATCGGCCCAATTCGGCAACCGGAAGAACGCCGCGGTTTGAACGCTTACATCGCGACGGACCCGATCCGCTGCTCAACCCGTTCCGTCCGCGCGCGTTTCCGCTGAAACGTCCTTCCGGCGCTGGCGTGCCTGCTCGGCCAGCAGCCCACCGACCGCCATCCCGTAGTCGATCCGTTCGCCGGCCCAGCGCGTGACGGCCGTGC
>JASGFT010000281.1:0-4952 GCA_047605425.1 Burkholderiaceae bacterium
CGCCGGGCTCGGGCTGGGAACGGCTGGGCCTGGCCGCGCGCACGCTGATCGCGTTCCAGTTCTCAGACCAGGGGCCGCTGCTGCGGCACTCGGCCTGGAGCGTGCTGCCGGCCGAACTGCGCTACGACAAGCGCCGGACGATGAACCGGCTGGCCGAACGGCTGGCCGGCTTCATCGTCGACGGCATCGGCGACGGATCGATCCGTCCGGTCGACCAGATCGTCGCCGCGCAGATGATCATCGGCATGCTCAACGCGTCGGCCGAGCTCGAGCGCTGGGCGCCCGGCATCGACGCGGGCAACGCCTCGGCGCTGTTCGCCTGGCCGCTGTTCGCCGGGATCCTGGCGCCCGCCGAACCGCGCCGCTGAGAACCGCGCCGCCGGGAAGCGGGCTGCCGGGAAGCGGGCTGCCGGGAATCGCCCTCTGTCGAGAATCGCGTCGCTCGGAATCGCGTCGCTCGGAATCGGACGGCCGGGGACCGGGCCGCGGCTAACCGGGCCGCGCACGAGCGCGCGGCCGGCGGCCGCTCACGCGCTGCCGGCGGCCTTGAGCGCGATCCGCATCAGGTCGGCCATCGTCCGCGCGCCGAGCTTGGTCATGATGTTGGCGCGGTGCGCCTCGACGGTCTTGATGCTGATGTCCAGGTCGTCGGCGATCTGCTTGTTCAGCCGGCCGGCGACGATCAGGTCGAGCACCTGCCGCTCGCGCCCGGTCAGCTTCTCGATCCGTCCGATCGCGTCGCGCTCGGCGTGGCTCGCTTCGTGCGCGGCGATCGCGCGATCGAGGTTCAGCCGCACGATCGCGCACAGCTCCTCGTCGTTGAACGGCTTCTCGAGGAAATCGGCCGCGCCCTTCTTCATGCTCGAGACGGCCATGTTGACGTCGCCGTGGCCGGTGATGAAGATCAGCGGCAGCGTCGAGCCGCGCTTGAGCAACTCGTCGTGGAGCTGCAGCCCGCTCATGCCGGGCATGCGCACGTCCAGCAGCAGGCAACCCGGCCGCTCGTTGCGGTCCGCGCGCAGATTGGCGAGGAACTCCTCGGCGCTCTGGTAGACCTGCACGCGGAATCCATTGGCTTCGAGCAGCCAGCGCAGCGAATCGCGCACCGCCTCATCGTCGTCGACGATGTAGACGATGGCCTGATCATCAATGGTCGAAGTCATCAGTTTGGCCCGGTTCGAGGTGGGAGGGGACGGAGGAAGGGAAGGGTGCGCATCGGCCTCTCAGGCCGCATGGGCGATCTCGTTCAGCGCCGGCAGCGTGAAGCGGAACACGCAGCCGCCGCCGGGATTGGCGTCGGCCCACAGGCGGCCCTGATGCGATTCGATGATCGAGCGGCAGATGTTCAGCCCCATGCCCATGCCTTCGGACTTGGTCGTGAAGAACGGTTCGAACAGCTTGTCGACGATCTCGGGAGCCAGACCATGGCCCGAGTCGGCGACCGCGAACTCGAACTGCCGGCCGTTGAATCCGACCGTCACGTCCAGCTCGCGCCGCGGACAGCGCCGCATCGCGTCGATGCCGTTCTTCATCAGGTTCAGCAGCACCTGCTCGATCAGGATCGGATCGGCCTGCACCGGCGGCAGCGCCGGCGCCAGGTGGACCTTGATCGCGACCGACTGGCGCTGCGCGTCGATCTCGGCCAGGCCGACCGCTTCGGCGACGATCGCCTCGACCTCGCAGGTGCGCCGTTCGGGCTCGCTGCGCTTGACGAACTGGCGGATGCGGCTGATGACCATGCCGGCGCGCTCGGCCTGCGCGGCGGTCTTGCTCAACGCGCCGAGCATCTCCTGCGGGTCGAGCTTGGCGCCTTGCGCCAGCTCCATCTTGACCCGCGCGGACAGGCCGTTGCAGTAGTTGGCGATCGCCGTCAGCGGCTGGTTCAGCTCGTGCGCGAGCGACGAGGCCATCTCGCCCATCGTCACCAGGCGCGAGGTCTGCTGCAGCTTCTCGGCCTGCTCGCGGTGCTGGTCCTCGGCCTCGCGCCGCCGCGTGACGTCGGTCGATACCAGCATCTGCACGAGGCTGCCGTCGACCCAGCGGATGTGCCGCGACCGGACCTCGAACCAGCGTCCGACCTCGGGATGGAAGACCTCGGCGAACGCCCATTCGGCGGCGGGCGCCATCCGCGCGACCAGCGTCTGGTGCGCGCGCGGCGAATCGCCGAACGTGCGCCGGTAGTGGCGATTGGCGAACAGCAGGTCGGCCATCAGCTCGTCGGCGGGCTCGTCCGGGCCGACGTGGCTCGGGGCGCCCGGAATCGGCATCACCGACACCGATGCGTCCAACTCGTCGAGCACGGTCGTGAAGCGCTCGTGCGCGGCCGCCAGTTCCTCGCGGATGCGGTTCGGTTCGGTGATGTCGGTCATCGACGTCATCCAGCCGGTCTGCTGGCCCCGGCTGTCGACCAGCGGCGAGACGTACATCCGCACGTCGATCGTCGAGCCGTCCTTGCGCCACGCGCGCATCTTGAAGCCGCCGGCCGGCGATTCGCCGCGCAGGATCACGCTCAGGTGCCGCGCATGCTCGTCCTGCTCGATCAGCGGCCAGTACGGATACGGTGCCGCCTGGCCGACCAACTCGGCCGAATCGAAGCCGAGCATCTTGCAGAACGCGCGGTTGACGAAGGTGATGCGGCCCTGCAGGTCGGTGGCGCGCATGCCGGTCAGCATCGAGTCGTCCATCGCCCGCCGGAACGCGGTCTCGGCCGCCAGCGCGGTCTCGGCCTGCTTGCGCCGAGTCGTGTCGTGCGCGACCGCGTAGATCGTCCGCGCGCCGGGCTCCGGGTCGTTGCGCAGCGACCAGTGCAGCCAGCGCCAGGCGCCGGCCGCATCGGTGGCATCGCTCGTGCCGTCCGTCGCATCGGCGGCCCGGTCTTCGGCGCCCGCCGCGCGGAAGCGGGCTTCGAACTCGATCGCGACGGCGCCCGGCGCCTGCAGCGGCCGCATCGCGGCATGGATCCGCTCGCGATCGTCCGGGTGGGCCAGATCCAGCAGGCGCTCGGCTCGCGCGCTCGACCCGAGCGTCTGGCCGAACGCGGGGTTCACGCGCACGAAGCTGCCGTCTAGCCGCATCACCGCCATCAGGTCCAGCGACAGCGTGAACAGGCGGTCGCGCTCGACCTCGGCGGCCACGCGGCGCCGCGCGTTGCGCCACAGCAGGATCAGCGTGACCAGGCCGGCGATCGCCAGGCCGGCCACGGCCGTCAGCAGCGTGCGCTCGATCAGCGTCGACTGCACGGCGAATCCGTACGCCCGCAGCCGCAGTCCGTGGCCGGGCGGATCGAGCGGCAACTCGTAACTGAGCGCCGCGCTCTGCGGCGTGCGCGCCGCGGTGCCGGCCAGCGGATCGCCGCGCGCATCGACGATCGACAACTGGTAGCGCTCGAGCACCTCGCGCGACAGCAGCGTGTACATCGTCCGTTCGAGCGAGAACGCGACGATCATCGTGCCGTCGAACCGATCGCCGTTGAGCACCGGCACGTGCATCTCGACGACGACGTCATGGCGGTCGCCGACCAGCGGATCGGAGAAGGTCGGCCGTCGCCGCGTCTGCGCTTCCTTCTGCGCGGCGAAGCCGGCCGAGTCCTCCATCGTCGTGCCCGGCAGGCGGTTGCCCGGCGGGCCGGCTCCCCGCGCGCCGAGCACCCATCGCACCTGGCGCCGGGCGTCGACCATCGCCAGGTAGACGACGTCGGGATTGCGCGACAGGAAGTCCGGGATGCCGGGCACGCTGGGCGCCGGGTCGGCCGCGCCGTCGCCGCCGGCGGCCCAGTCGGCGGCGTGCGTCGACAGCTCGTCCTGCAGGTCGCGCCAGCGCAGCCGCATCGTGCGCTGCGCCCATTCGATGTCGCGGTACATCGCCTGCTGCTGGCCCTCGGTCTCGATGTGCCGCAGGTACCAAAAGAAGGTGATCATCAGCGCGAAGAACGTCACGATCCCCAGCCCGTGCGCGAGCGCGAGCCACTTGAAGGCCCGTAGTTCGTATTTGGCGGTGAGGGGTCGTTTAACGCCTGTCATGCGGCGCGAGTATAGCCAGCCGGATCACGCTATCGATGATTGTCGCGCGATGACGGGCCGACGCAACGGCAACCGGACACGTTTGCTGCGTCGCAGCATCATAAAGCGGCTCCCGGATCAGCGAAAATGAGCTGTAATATTTCATAATGTGATTTTGAATTGCTTATTGTGGAAAAAAACCTTGTCTTAATCGAATACGCTTCCTAGAATGGACGCCACTTCCCGCCCGCCCCACCACAATCAGGAGACAGCATGTCCGCGGTTCCCCACTCCCAGCCAGCGGCCAACGATCCCCAGGATCAGGACGCCCTCGAAACCACCGAATGGCTCGACGCGCTGGAGGCCGTCATCGATCGAGAGGGGCCCGAGCGTGCGCACTTCCTGCTCGAGCGCTTGACGGAGCTGGCGCGCCGCTCGGGCGCCCACATCCCGTACTCGGCCAACACCGAATACGTGAACACGATTCCGCTCCATCTGGAAGAGCGCTCGCCGGGCAACGCCGCGTACGAGGAGCGGATCCGTTCGTACATTCGCTGGAACGCGATGGCGATGGTGGTCAAGGCCAACAAGCTGAACCCGCCGGACGGCGGCGACCTCGGCGGCCACATCGCCAGCTTCGCGTCGTCGGCGACGATGATCGGCGCCGGCATGAACCACTTCTGGCACGCGCCCAGCGACAAGCACGGCGGCGACTGCATCTATTTCCAGGGGCATTCGGCGCCCGGCATCTACGGCCGGGCCTTTCTCGAGGGTCGGCTGACCGAGGAGCAGTTGCTCAGTTTCCGTCAGGAGGTCGACGGCAAGGGGCTGTCGTCGTACCCGCATCCGAAGCTGATGCCGGATTTCTGGCAGTTCCCGACGGTGTCGATGGGCCTGGGGCCGCTGATGGCGATCTACCAGGCGCGCTTCCTCAAGTACCTGCACGCGCGCGGC
>JASGFT010000282.1:0-4915 GCA_047605425.1 Burkholderiaceae bacterium
GGCCGAAGTGGTCGCGGTCGGGGAAGACCTCGTCCTGGTTGGGCAGGTTGGCGCCACCCGAATCGACCAGGTAGATGCAGGGCAACCGGTTCTCGCGCGCGATCTCCTGCGCGCGCAGGTGCTTCTTCACCGTGAGCGGGAAGTAGGTGCCGCCCTTGACGGTGGCGTCATTGCAGACGATCACGCAGTCGGTGCCGCTGACGCGGCCGATGCCGGTGATGAGCCCGGCGCCGGGCGCCGCGCCGCCGTAGAGGCCGTGCGCGGCCAACGGGCTGAGTTCGAGGAAGGGCGTGCCGGGGTCGAGCAACTGGTTGACCCGCTCGCGCGGCAGCAGCTTGCCGCGCGCAGCGTGCTTCGCACGTGCCGCCTCGCCGCCGCCCTGCTCCACCCGGACGAACTGGGCGCGCAGGTCATCGACCAGCGCCTGCATGGCTGCCGCGTTGGCCTGGAACTCCACGCCGCGCGGATTCAGTTTGCTTTGCAACATGTTCATTTGAAAACCTCCGCGCTGCGCGCTGCGGTGCGAGCACCTTCGGACGGCCGGGCGGCACTCATGCCGTCTTCTCCTCGTCGATCCCGAGCTGCGCGCGCATCACATCGCGGATCTTGAATTTCTGGATCTTGCCGGTCACGGTCATCGGGAAGGCATCGACGAAGCGGATGTACTTCGGTACCTTGTAGTGCGCGATGCGGCCCTGGAAGAAAGCGCGCACCTCGTCCTCGGCCAGCGCCTGGCCGGGCTTGGGCACGATCCAGGCGCACAGTTCCTCGCCATAGCGACGGTCGGGCACGCCGACGACCTGCACGTCCTGGATCTTCGGGTGGCCGTAGAGGAATTCCTCGATCTCGCGCGGGTAGACGTTCTCGCCGCCGCGGATCACCATGTCCTTGATGCGGCCGACGATATTGACGTAGCCCTGGGCGTCCATCGTGGCGAGGTCGCCGGTGTGCATCCAACCGTCGTCATCGATGGCCTCGGCGGTCTTCTGCGGATCGCCCCAGTAGCCATGCATGACCGAGTAGCCCCGGGTGCAGAGTTCGCCAGCCGTGCCGCGCGCCACGGCGGCACCGCTTTCGGGATCGACGATCCTGACCTCCAGGTGCGGCTGCACCGTGCCGACGGTGGTCACGCGCTTGTCGAGCGGCGTGCCGGCGCTGCTCTGGCAGCTCACTGGGCTGGTTTCGGTCATGCCGTAGGCGATGGTGATCTCGGCCAGGTGCATGCGCTCGACCACGCGGCGCATCACCTCGATCGGGCAGGCGGTGCCGGCCATGATGCCGGTGCGCAGAGTAGAGAGATCGAACTCGGCGAAGCGCGGGTGCTCCAGCTCGGCGATGAACATGGTGGGCACGCCGTGCAGTGCGGTGCAGCGCTCGGCCTGCACCGTCTCCAGCACCGCGAGCGCATCGAAGCCGTCGCTCGGAAACACGATGGCGCTGCCGTGCGTGAGGCAGGCCAGGCTGCCCAGCACCATGCCGAAGCAGTGGTACATCGGCACCGGGATGCACAACCGGTCCTCGGGCGCGAGCCGCATGCATTCGCCCACGAAAAACCCGTTGTTGAGGATGTTGCGGTGAGTGAGCGTGGCGCCCTTCGGGAAACCAGTGGTGCCGCTGGTGAATTGAATGTTGATCGGGTCGCTGGCGCGCAGACCGGCCTGCACTCCGGCCACGCGGGGGTCCGCCGCATCGCCTGATTCCAGCAGCGCGGAGAAACGACCGAGCGGAATGTCGAATACCGGCTCATCAGCATCGCCGGGCCGGTCGATCCACCAGATGCGCTGGAGCTGCGGCAGCTTCGCCGCGCCCAACTCGCGCAGCATCGCCAGGTAGTCGCTGCTCTTGAAGCGCGGCATGGCGACCAGTGCCCGGCAGCCGACCTTGCCCAGCGCGTATTCCACTTCGGCTGTGCGGTAGGCCGGGTTGATGTTGACGAGGATGAGACCAGCCTGGGCCGTGGCGATCTGCATCAGCACCCAGGCGGTGTTGTTGTGCGACCAGATGCCGATGCGGTCGCCCGGCGCCAGCCCCGCGCGCAGCAGGGCGCTGGCCAGGCGCCGAGACCGGGACTGGAGTTCTCGGTAGCTCAGGCACACGTCCTCGTGGCGGCTGACCAGCGCCTCACGCTGCGGCTGGCGTGCGGCCATGGCGTCGAAGAAATCGCCGATCGTCTGTGCGATCAGCGGCGGCTCGGTGGCGCCGCGGGCATGGCTGTCGCTGCTCATGGCGGGCCTCCTCAGGCAGTTTCGTTGAACAGTTCGCGGCCGATCAGCATGCGGCGGATCTCGCTGGTGCCGGCACCGATCTCGTAGAGCTTGGCGTCGCGCCACAGCCGCTCGACCGGGAACTCCTTGGTGTATCCCACGCCGCCCAGCGCCTGGATAGCCTCGCCAGCCAGCCAGGTCGCCTTCTCGGCCGCGTAGAGAATGGCGCCGGCCGCATCCTTGCGCAGGCCGCGCGTGTGGTCCTGCCGGTCGCAGGTCCGGCCGACGGCGTATACGTAGGCGCGCGTGGCCTGCCAGGTGCTGTACATGTCGGCAAGCTTGCCCTGCATGAGCTGGAATTCGCCGATCGCCTGCCCGAACTGCCGGCGCTCGTGCACGTAGGGTACGACCGCGTCCATGGCCGCGGCCATAATGCCCAGCGGGCCGCCGCAGAGCACGGCGCGCTCGTAGTCGAGCCCGCTCATCAACACCCGCGCGCCATGGCCCACGCCGCCGAGCACGTTCTCCTCGGGCACCTCGACGTCGTCGAAATACAGCGGCCAGGTGTTGCTGCCGCGCATGCCGAGCTTGTCGAGCTTGGCGCCGGCCGACAGGCCCTGGAAGCCCTTTTCGACGATGAAGGCCGTCAGCCCGCGCGCGCCGGCCTGCGGATCGGTCTTGGCGTAGATCACCAGCGTGTCGGCATCGCCGCCGTTGGTGATCCACATCTTGGCACCGTTGAGCACAAAGCGGTCGCCCTTCTTCTCGGCGCGCAGTTGCATGCCGACCAGGTCGCTGCCCGCGCCCGGCTCGCTCATCGCCAGCGCGCCCACGTGCTCGCCGCTCACCAGCCGGGGCAGGTACTTGCGCTTCTGCGCCTCGGTGCCGTTGCGGTGAATCTGGTTGACGCACAGGTTGCTGTGCGCGCCATACGACAGGCCCACCGAGGCCGAGGCGCGCGACACTTCCTCCAGCACCACGATGTGCGCCAGATAGCCCAGCCGGGTGCCGCCGTAGGCCTCGTCCACGGTCAGGCCGTGCAGGCCGAGGGTGCCGAGCTTGGCCCAGAGGTCGGGCGGGAACTGGTTGTCGCTGTCGATCGCCGCGGCGCGCGGCGCGATCTCGGCGGCGGCGAAATCCTGCACGGCCTGCCGCAAGGCACCTAGGGTGTCCCCCAGGCCGAAGTTGAGCCCGGGCAGGTGGATGGCGGTCATCTGGCTTGTCTCCTGGTCTTCTCTGAGAACGTGTTCAAAGTCTTTTCATGGGGTGCGCATGAAAAGACTTTGAACACGTTCTGAGGCCCTCAGACTAAACCCGGCCAGCACGCATGTGGGGCCATAATGGTTGCAAATCGTGCCAAAATCCGCCCCCCGCCTCCCCCCCGTCGCCGCCACGCCCATGGCCTTCGTGCAGGCCATCATGCGGGCCTACGAGCGCTATGGGGCCGATCCCTCGGCCGCCCTGCGGCAGGCCCGCATCGCGCCAGCCGATGTGGCCGATGCCCACGCGCGCGTGACCGCCGCGCAGTTCGAGACGCTCTCGGGCCTGGCCATGCAGCAGCTCGACGACGAGGCGCTCGGCTGGTTCACGCGTCGCCTGCCCTGGGGCAGCTACGGCCTGCTGTGCCGCGCCTCGATCACCGCGCCCACGCTGGGTGTGGCACTCAGGCGCTGGTGCCGGCACCACCGGCTGCTGACCGACGACGTACTGCTGCACCTGGACGTGGCCGGCAGCGCCGCCACCCTGCGCATCGAGGAGCGGCGCGATCTGGGCGACCTGCGCGAGTTCTGCCTGCTCACGCTGCTGCGCTACGTGCACGGCTTCGCCTGCTGGGCGGTGGACTCGCGCATCGCGCTCGACACCGTCGCCTTCCCCTTCGACCCGCCGCCGCATGCCGGCACCTACGCCCTGATGTTTCCCGGCGGCGTCGACTTCGGCCAGCCGCAGGCGGGCCATGTCCTCGATGCCGCCTACCTCGCGCTGCCACTGGTGCGCGACGAAGCCGCCACCCGCGCCATGCTGCAGCACGCCCTGCCGCTGACCGTGCGCCAGTACCGGCGCGACCGGCTGCTGGTGGCGCAGGTGCGCGCTCTGCTGCGCGGGGAAAATGCCCCCGCCACAGCCGAGGCGCTGGCGCGGCGGCTGAACCTGTCGGTGCGCACGCTGCACCGACAGCTCCAGGACGAGGACGCGTCGCTTCAGACCCTGAAAGACGAGGCCCGCCGCGCCCGCGCCGAGGCGCTGCTGCTCCACACGCAGCGCCCCCTCAAGCAGATCGCGCTGGCCGCGGGATTTCGCAACGAGAAGAGCTTTGCGCGCGCCTTCCGCAACTGGACTGGGCAAACACCGGGAACCTTCCGCGCGGGCCGGACTTAGAACCTGTTCAAAATCTTTCCTGCTTGATTTTTGGTGGCTGATTGAAGCTAAGCTGCGGACTCTAGAGCGTGTTATGAACAGGCTCTTAGGCCGATGCCTTTCAAGGTCTTTGGAAAACGCGACTTGAATCGGGTGGCATTTGTGCGCAATCCAAGCCCAAAGGGAATTGCAATGCTTGAAAATCAAGCAGGACCATGCGGCTTTTACCGTCTGTTGAACGCCAATACCGTCCTGATCACATCCCTGGTTCAAAGACCTTGAAAGGGATGGCTCTTAGGCAGCCAGCGACAATCCCCGCCATGCAGCTCCAAGACATCCTGTATTCGCAAGGCTTC
>JASGFT010000283.1:0-4812 GCA_047605425.1 Burkholderiaceae bacterium
CGGGCTATGGCGAGCATTTGCAACGACGAGCCGGGCGTTTGGACGTGCAAGGCGGACATGGACGAAAGACTCTCAGCCTCTCAGCCCCGAGATACAGGCGGTGTCCGCCCTCGCGCGCGACATCGGCGCCGGACACCGCAGGTGATCAGGCCTGTTCGCCCTCGACCTCGACGAATTCCTCGTCGCTCTCGGTCGCCGTCTTGACGACCTCGTTGAGCGCCGCCGCCCGGCCCTCGAGCACGGCGTCGGCCATGCCCTGCGCGTACAGGCGAATCGCCCGGCCCGAATCGTCGTTGCCCGGGATCACGTAGTCGATGCCCTCGGGCGAATGGTTGGTGTCGACGACCGCCACGATCGGGATGCCGAGCTTGCGCGCCTCGGTGATCGCGATCTTGTGATAGCCGACGTCGATGACGAACAGCGCGTCGGGCAGGCCGTTCATGTCCTTGATGCCGCCGAGGCTCTTGACGAGCTTATCGCGCTCGCGCTCGAACATCAGCGCTTCTTTCTTGGACATGCGCTCGATGCCGCCGTCGGTCGCCAGCGTCTCCATGTCCTTCAGGCGCTTGATCGAGGTCTTGACGGTCTTGAAGTTGGTCAGCATGCCGCCGAGCCAGCGCTGGTCGACGAACGGCACGCCGGCGCGGCCCGCCTCTTCGGCGACGATCTCGCGCGCCTGGCGCTTGGTACCGACGAACATGATGGTGCCGCGGTTGCGCGTGAGCTGGCGCACGTACTTGGCGGCTTCCTGGTACATCACCATCGTCTTTTCGAGGTTGATGATGTGGATCTTGTTGCGATGGCCATAGATGTAAGGGGCCATCTTGGGATTCCAGAAACGGGTCTGGTGGCCGAAATGGACACCCGCTTCCAGCATTTCCCGCATCGTCACGGACATGGATCGAACTCCACTGAAGGGTTGGGTCTGACGCCATCAGGCGCGGGGACGAACGGCTCATGCAGGGCGACCGGCCATGCGCCGCCGACGGCGGCACGCGACCGGAACCCTGCTCCCGCAACGACCCGTCGTGAAGACCCGCGAAGATCCCGGACGGGCACCCGTTTGCCGGAATCCGGTACCCTGACGGACAGGGATGACCGGCGATCCGGACTGGAGCCGAACGCAGCCCGAAGGCGCGCGATTCACGCCGGCGGCCTTCGCCGCCAGGCGCGCTGGACCGGCAAGCGGCATCGCCGACGCTGCCCGATCGGCCGACGCTGGCGCGAAGGCACGACCGAACTGTTCTGCAAGTGCTTGACAGCCAAGCCTATAATTCTAGCATGGCGATCATCTTGAAGAACAGCGAAGAGATCGAAGCGATGCGCGTCGCCGGCCGGCTGGCCGCCGAGGTGCTGGACTTCATCACTCCCCACGTGCGGGCCGGCGTGACGACCGGCGAGTTGGACCGGCTGTGCCACGACTACATGGTCGGCGTGCAGCGGACGATCCCGGCGCCGCTGAACTACGCGCCGCCCGGCTATCCGCCGTACCCCAAATCGATCTGCACGTCGATCAACCACCAGGTCTGCCACGGCATTCCGGGCGACAAGGCGTTGAAGAACGGCGACATCCTGAACATCGACGTGACCGTCATCAAGGACGGCTGGCACGGCGATACCAGCCGCATGTTCGTCGTCGGCGAGCCGTCGATCGCCGCGCGCCGGCTGTGCGAGGTCACGTACGAGGCATGTGGATCGGCATCGAGCAGGTGCGCCCCGGCGCTCACCTCGGCGACATCGGCGCGGCGATCCAGAAGCACGCCGAGTCGCGCGGCTTCTCGGTCGTGCGCGAGTTCTGCGGGCACGGCATCGGCCGGCGCTTCCACGAGGCGCCGCAGGTGCTGCACTACGGTCGCGCCGGCACCGGCGAGCCGCTCGAGCCGGGCATGATCTTCACCGTCGAGCCGATGATCAACGCCGGACGCCGCGAGCTCAAGGCGCTGAGCGACGGCTGGACGGTCGTGACCAAGGACCGCAGCCTGTCCGCGCAGTGGGAGCACACGGTGCTGGTCACCGCCGACGGCTTCGAGATCCTGACGCAGTCGGCCGGCACGCCCGCCCGCCCCGACCTGCGGGCGCTGAGCGCCTGAGGGGCCGCCCGCGCATGACCGATGCGGTCGAAGACCGGCCGGCGCTGCTGCCCGCGCCGGCGATCCGCGACGCGCTGCTGGCGGCGCGCGAGCGCGCCGCCGCGCAGTTCGCGCGCGACCACAAGCCCGATACGCTGACGCGGCGGCTGTCGGCCGCCACCGACGCCGCGCTGCGCGCGCTGTGGGCCGCGCACGGCCTGAACGGCGGCCTGGTGCTGGCCGCCGTCGGCGGTTACGGCCGGGCCGAGTTGTTCCCGCACTCGGACGTCGACCTGCTGATCCTCGTCCCGCTGGACATCGACGAGGCCGTGCGCGAGCGGCTCGAGAACTTCATCGGCGCGTGCTGGGACATCGGCCTGCCGATCGGCCAGAGCGTGCGCACGGCCGACGAGTGCCTGGCCGAGGCGGCCGGCGACATCACGATCCAGACGAGCCTGCTGGACCTGCGCTGGCTCGCCGGCAGCCGGTCGATCTACCGTCGCCTGCACGACCGGCTGCGCGCGCAGCTCGATCCGGCTTCGTTCCACCTGGCCAAGATGCTCGAGTTGCGCCAGCGCCACGTCCGCTTCGAGGACACGCCGTACAGCCTGGAGCCGAACGTCAAGGAAAGCCCGGGCGGGCTGCGCGACCTGCAGGTCGTGCGCTGGGTGTCGATGGCCGCCGGCCAGGGCGAGCGCTGGGCCCAGATGGTCCAGCACGGGCTGCTGACCGCCGAGGAGGCGACCGCCGTGCGCCGCAACGAGCGCACGATCAAGCGGATCCGCGCGGCGCTGCACCTGTGCTCGAACCGCCGCGAGGACCGGCTGGTGTTCGACCTGCAGGCGCAGACCGCGCAGGGCATCGGCATCCATGGACAGTCGGCGCGGCGCGCGTCCGAGGAACTGATGCAGCGGTACTACGTCGCGGCCAAGTCCGTCGTCCAGTTCTCGACGCTGCTTCTCAAGGAGATCGAGACGCTGGTGCAGGGAACCTCGGACGTGCCGCCCGAGCCGATCGACGCCGAGTTCCAGAACGTCCAGGGCTCGCTGGACGTGCGCGACCTGGGCCTGTTCGAGCGCGATCCGGCGGCGATCTTCCGGGCCATCCTCGTGATGGAGCGCTATTCGGCGCTGACCGGCATCACGCCGCGCACGCTGCGCGCGATCTGGCGCGCGCGCACGCGGATCGACGCGCGCTTTCGCCGCCATCCGGCCAACCGGGCGCTGTTCCTGCAGATCCTCAAGCAGCCGCGCGGCATCACGCACGCGCTGCGGCGGATGAACCAGTGGTCGATCCTGGGCCGCTACCTGCCGCCGTTCCGCAAGATCGTCGGCCGGATGCAGCACGACCTGTTCCACGTCTATACGGTCGACCAGCACATCCTGATGGTCGTGCGCAACCTGCGCCGCTTCACGATGCCCGAGCACGCGCACGAGTATCCGTTCTGCAGCCAGTTGATGGCCGGTTACGACAAGCCCTGGCTGCTGTACATCGTCGCGCTGTTCCACGACATCGCCAAGGGGCGAGGCGGCGATCATTCGCAGCTCGGCCGGATCGACGTGCGCCGTTTCTGCGTCGATCACCGGCTGGGCGCCGACGAGACCGCGCTGGCCGAGTTCCTGGTCGCCGAGCACCTGACGATGTCGTCGGTCGCGCAGAAGCAGGACCTGACCGACCCGGCCGTCATCGACCGCTTCGCGCGGACCGTGGGCAGCGAGGAACGGCTGACGACGCTGTACCTGCTGACGGTGGCCGACATCCGCGGCACCAGCCCCAAGGTGTGGAACGCGTGGAAGGGCAAGCTGCTCGAGGACCTGTACCACGCGGCCAAGAGCGTGCTGACCGGCGAGTCGCCGCGGACCAACCGGCGCATCGAGGCGCAGCGCACCGAGGCCACGCGGCTGCTGAACCTGAGCGCGATGGCCGAGGACCGCTACCGCGCGCTGTGGGCCAAGCTCGACACCGCGTACTTCCTGCGCAACGACGCCAACGACATCGCCTGGCACGCGCGGATGCTCGGGCCGCAGGCGACCACCGCCAAGCCGATCGTACGGGCGCGGCTGGCGACGATCGGCGAAGGATTCCAGGTCGTCGTCTACCTGCGCGACCAGAACGACCTGTTCGCACGGATCTGCGGCTATTTCGATCGCAAGAACCTGTCGGTGCTCGACGCGCAGATCTACACGACGCGCGACGGCTACGCGCTGGACAGCTTCCTGATCACCGATCCGACGCAGTCGAACAGCTATCGCGACATCCTGGCGCTGGTCGAGGCCGAGCTGACCGAGACCCTGGCCACGCAGCCGCCGCTGACGCCACCGGTGCGCGGACGGATCTCGCGGCGATCCAAGTACTTCCCGATCCAGCCGCAGGTCGAGCTGCGGCCGGACGAACGCGACCACCGCTACCAGTTGGCCGTGACCGCCAACGACCGCACCGGCCTGCTGTACAGCATCGCGCTGGTGCTCAGCCAGCACGGCATCAACCTGCACACGGCGCGCGTGACCACGCTCGGCGAGCGGGTCGAGGACGTGTTCCTGATCGACGGCCCGTCGCTGTCGAACCCGCGCCAGCAGATCCAGCTCGAATCCGACCTGCTGGCGCAGTTGAAGGTCTGAGAGGTTCGTTGCTCAGGTACGCCTTGCTGGTCGCAGTCACGTTGCCGGATCAGGCCCAGTCCTCGAGCGTCAGCCCGGCAACCCTGGAGAACTCTCGCGTGTTGTTGGTGACGAGGATGCTGCCG
>JASGFT010000284.1:0-4811 GCA_047605425.1 Burkholderiaceae bacterium
TCATTTTCCAGCCCGGTGAAGAAAACGAGGGCGGCGGCCGCGTGATGGTCGAAGAAGGGCTGTTCGACCTGTTCCCCTGCGATGCGGTCTACGGCATGCACAACTTCCCGGGGCTGCCGCGCGGCCAGTTCGCGATCCGCACCGGCACGATGACGGCGTTCCTCAACACGTTCGAGATCACGATCACCGGCAAGGGCTGCCACGGCGCGATGCCCGAGACCGGCATCGATCCGGTCGTCATCGGCGCGCAATTGATCATCGCGCTGCAGACCATCGTCAGCCGGCGCATCGGCGCCACCGAGTCGGCGGTGATCAGCGTCACGCAGGTGCACGGCGGCGACACCTGGAACGTGATTCCCGAGGAGGTCGTGCTGCGCGGTACGGTGCGCACGCTCGATGCCCGCGTGCGCGACTACACCCGCGACGCGATGCGCGAGGTCTGCGAGGGGGTCGCGAAGACCCACGGCGCGCGCATCGAGTTCGATTTCCGCGACGGCTATCCGGGCGTCGTCAATACGCCGGACGAGACGCAGGCGGCGGTCGCCGCGGCCGCGAGCCTCGTCGGCGACGATAACGTGCATACGCAGATCAAGCCGGCGATGGGCTCGGAGGACTTCGCGTACATGCTGCAGAAGCGCCCGGGCGCCTACATCGGCATCGGCGGCGGCGAGGGGCGCGACGATGCGCCGGTCCACAACCCCTATTACGATTTCAACGACCGGATCCTGCCGCTGGGCGCCGCCTACTGGGTCGCGCTGGTCCAGCAGCAGTTGCCACGCTGACGCCCATGCTGTCTGTTTTCGATATCTTCAAGATCGGCATCGGCCCGTCGAGCTCGCACACCGTCGGACCGATGCGCGCGGGACGGATGTTCGCGCAGTCGCTGGCCGACGACGGATTGCTGCCGCGGGTGGCCAGCTTGAAAGTCGACCTGTACGGCTCGTTGGGCGCCACCGGGCGCGGCCACGCGACCGACCAGGGCGTGATCCTCGGCCTGCTGGGCGAAGCGCCGGACACCGTCGATCCGGCCCACGCCGCCGAGCGCCTCGCGCGGGTCCGTCGCGAGCGCACGCTGGCCCTGCTCGACCGCCATCCGATCGCGTTCAATCCGCGGCGCGACATCGCCTTCCTCGGCCAGCAGGCGCTGCCCCGGCACCCGAACGCGATGCGCCTGGCGGCCTTCGACGCGAACGGGGCGCTGCTGCGCGAAGCCGACTATTTCTCGGTCGGCGGCGGGTTCATCGTCGAAGGAAGCCGCGAGACGACCGCCGACGACTCCGCGCAACAGGTCACGCTGCCCTACCCGTTCGACAGCGGCAACCGGTTGATCGCGCTGACGCGGACGCACCAGCTTTCGATCGCGCAACTGGTGATGGCCAACGAATGCCAGTGGCGCACCGAGACCGAGGTGCGCGACGGGCTGCTGCGGATCTGGCGCGTGATGCAGGACTGTGTACGGCGCGGGCTGGGCATCGACAACGCGCAGGCCGGCGAAACGCTGCCCGGCGGCCTGCGGCTGCGCCGCCGCGCGCCGTCGCTGTACCAGCGGCTGTCGCAGGCGAGCGCGCAGCCGGCCGATCCGCTGGCGGTCATCGATTGGGTCAACGCGTTCGCGATGGCCGTCAACGAAGAGAACGCCGCCGGCGGCCGCGTCGTCACCGCGCCGACCAACGGCGCGGCCGGCATCATACCGGCCGTCCTGCACTACTACGAACGGTTCGTGCCCGGCGCCAACGAAGACGGCGTCATCGAGTTCCTGCTGACGGCCGGCGCGATCGGCGTGCTGTACAAGACCAACGCGTCGATCTCCGGCGCCGAGGTCGGCTGTCAGGGCGAGGTCGGCGTCGCCTGCTCGATGGCGGCCGCCGCGCTGACCGCCGCGCAGGGCGGCAGCCCCGGCCAGGTCGAGAACGCGGCCGAGATCGGCATGGAGCACAACCTGGGCCTGACCTGCGATCCGGTCGGCGGGCTCGTGCAGATCCCCTGCGTCGAGCGCAACGCGATGGGCGCCGTCAAGGCGATCAACGCGTCGCGCATGGCGCTGAACGGCGACGGCACGCACAACGTCTCGCTGGACACCGTGATCCGCACGATGAAGCAGACCGGCGAGGACATGAAATCCACGTACAAGGAAACCTCTCTGGGCGGGCTCGCGGTCAACGTCGTCGAGTGCTGAGCGCGCGCGGCGCGATCGCCGCCGCAGCCGCGCGGCCGCCCGGTCGACGAAACCGGGCCGGACCGCGGGCGCGACCGGCGCGGCTCAGCGCAGGCCGAGCCCCCGGGCGATGATGCCGCGCAGGATCTCGGTCGTGCCGCCCTGGATCGTCAGCTTCGGCGCGATCCGGATCTCGCGCGGCAGCCGCGCGTGCAGGTCGCGCACCGCGTCGACGTCCTCGTCGAGGAAGGCCGCCAGGTCGCGCACGCGATGCGGCAGCGCCTGCTCCCACACCGTGCCCAGGTCCTTGACGATCGCCGCCTCGACCACCGGCTCGCGCCCCTGCGCGAGCATGCCGGCCACCGACACCGACATCCGCCTCAGCGTGTGCAACTGGCCGACCAGCCGGCCCAGCCCGACGGCGGTACGCGTGTCGATGCGGGTCTCGTCGAGCGCGTCGACCAGCGCCTGCAGCGCGCCCAGCGTCTCGAGGAAGCGCTCGGGGCCGCTGCGCTCGTAGGCCAGCTCGCTGGTCGCCTGCTTCCACGCGCCGTCGACCTCGCCGATCAGGTGGCTGGCCGGGATGAACGCGTCCTGGAACACGACCTCGTTGAACTCGCGGGCGCCCCCCATCTGGCCGATCGGATGGCAGGTGATGCCGGGCGTCTTCATGTCGACCAGCAGCGAGGTCAGGCCGTGGCGCCGGTTCTCGCGCATCGGCGGCGAGGTCCGGAACAGGCCGATCATGTAGTCGGACCGGTGCGCGTTGCTGGTCCAGATCTTCGTGCCGTTCAGCAGCCAGCCGCCTTCGGTCGGCGTCGCCCGGGTCTGCGCGGCGAACAGGTCCGAACCGGAGTTCGGCTCGCTCATGCCGATGCAGAAGCTCAACTCGCCGCGAACGATCCGCGGCAGGATCTGCTGCTTGATCGGCTCGCTCGCGTAGCGAATCAGCGTCGGCCCGCTCTGGCGGTCGGCGACGAAGAAATGCCGGACCGGCGCGTTGGCCACACGCATCTCCTCGGTGACGACGTAGCGCTCGAGGAAGCTGCGCTCCTGCCCGCCGTACCGTTTCGGCCAGGTCATGCCGATCCAGCCGCGCGCGCCGACCTTGCGCGCGAACGCGAGGCTGTTCTCCTGGCCGACCCGACCGTCGCGCGGATCGAAGGTGCCCAGCGCGATCTCCCGCGCGAGGAACTCGCGGACCTCCCGCCTGAGGGTCTGGCACTCGGGCGGCAACCGCAACGGATCGAACTGCAGAGTCATCGGATCTCCTCGGCCCGTGGTCAACGGGCGGACAGCAATCGCCACAGGTCGACGCTGTCGCGGCGGCCGACCATTTCGCCCAGGCGCCGGGCCCAGGCCATCTCGGTGCCGAAGTCGTCTCGCCAGGACAGCGCGCGCAGCGTGAACCGATGCAGCACGTGCTCCTCGGTGAACCCGATCGCGCCCAGCACCTGGTGGGCGATGCCGGCGCCGGTCTCGGCGGCCTCGCCGCAGCGCAGCTTGGCCGACGCGACCTCGAGCAGCAACTCGTCGGCCGGCGTCTCGTCGTTCGCCAGCGCATCGGCCGCCGACTCGGACGCGGCGACCGCCGCCGCCACCTCGCCGGCGAGCCGCGCCAGGTTCTGCTGGACGGCCTGGAACTTCGCGATCGGCTTTTCGAACGCTACCCGTTCCATCGCGTACGCGACGCTCATCCGCAGGATCGCCTGCAAGGCGCCAGCGATCTGCAGCGATCGGCAGCTCGCCGCGACGAACAACGCGCGATCGACCGACAGCCCGGGCGTCTCGACCCACTGCCGCGCGTCGGCATCGATCGTCACGGCGTCCGACGCATCGCCGGCGAGGTTCTCGCCGGCATCGATCCGTCCCTCGCCGGCCGGCATCACGGCGACGCGGGCGCACGCCGACCCATCGCCAACACCGACGACGACGATCGACCGCGCTTCCCGCGCGAACGGCACGCGGCGCGCCCGTGCCCGCACACGGCCGTTCTCGTCGATCCGCACGGTGGCCACCGGGCCATCGGCGACGATCACCGTCGACGGCCCGTCCGGCAGCGCCAGGCCGACGCTCCCGGCGATCCAGCCGGCGATCATCGTCTCGACCAGCGGCACGGCCAGCGCGAACCGCCCGGCCGCGCCAGCCAGGCCGAAGCCCTCGGGCATCGACAGACCGTGCCCGCCCAGCGTCTCGGGCAGCCATGCGCGCGGCAGTCCCATCTCGTCGAGCGCGTTCCACAGCGGCGTCTTCCAGTCCTTGCCGCCGGCCTTCAGGATCGTCTGGGGATCGGCCAGATCGGCGAACACGCGCTCGGCCGCGTCCAGCACCAGGTTCTGGTCACCGCTCATCGCCGCCTCGCCGAATCAGGGGCCGGGCGGACGGATCGCCACCGCCGCGGTGGCGATCGCCTCGCGTCGTACGCGTCATGCCGTCGTCTCCTGCGCTCTTCATGGCGATTACTGTATCGGCCCCGGACGAGTTTGGCAGGACGAAATTCCACTGCGTGGGCGGGTAACGGACGCGGGCTGGATATGGCTGGCCGCCGCCGATCCGGCCAACCTGCTGGGCACGGTCGTGACCGGCCCTCGGCTGCCTCGCGTGCCGGGCGCCCGCGTGCCGTGGCGCGACGGCGTGCCGGTCGCGACGCCGCAGG
>JASGFT010000285.1:0-4791 GCA_047605425.1 Burkholderiaceae bacterium
GTTCATCGTGCAGCACCAGACCAGCGAGCTGTGGATGAAGCTGATGTTGCACGAGTTGCGCGCGGCCATCGCGCGGGTCGCGTGCGACGAGTTGGCGCCGGCCTTCAAGATGCTGGCGCGTGTCAGCCGGGTCATGGAGCAACTGGTGCACGCCTGGGACGTGCTGGCGACGATGACGCCGCCGGAGTACAGCGCGATCCGGCCGTACCTGGCCAACAGCAGCGGCTTCCAGAGCTGGCAGTACCGCTGCATCGAGTTCAGCCTGGGCAACAAGAACGCAGCGATGCTGGAGCCGTATGCGCACCGCCCCGACCTGCTGGCCCAGGTCGAGACCGCGTACCGCGCGCCGTCCCTCTACGATGAAGCGTTGCGCCTGCTGGCGCGGCGCGGCATCGCCGTGCCGGCCAGCCACCTGCAGCGCGACTGGACGCAGCACTACGTGGCCAGCGACGCGGTCGAGGCCGCATGGCTGCAGGTCTACCGCGACCCGGGGCACCACTGGGACCTGTACCAGCTCGGCGAAGAACTGATCGACCTGGAGGATGCGTTCCGCCTATGGCGCTTCCGCCACGTGACCACCGTCGAGCGCATCATCGGCTTCAAGCGTGGCACAGGCGGCACCAGCGGCGTCGGCTACCTGCGCCGGATGCTCGATGTCGTGCTGTTCCCCGAGATCTGGAAGCTGCGGACCGACTTGTGATATCGAACCGGCCAGCGTCCAAGCGAGGAGTTCGGCCTGCCGGCAGACGTTCTCAGCATGCACCGGACCGACGTGCAGGTCGAACTGGCAGCACCGGACACTTCACCTGATCGAGGATCTGCTTCGCTTAGGTAATGGCCGGAGATCCTCAAACTGAACGATGACGTCGACGGCCGGCGGGGCGTACCTTCGTCGACATGCGCCCGCTCGAACGTTCACTATCGACGTCGATTCCAGGCGCTTGGCGATGCGCGCGATCGGGCGTCTTGATGCCGAAAGACCCTAATGGGTCGCAGCACCGAACGCACTCGAGGTAACCAGGCAATGGTAACCGGACCACCATCGTTCGGCATCTCCCTAGATCCAGTTTGAATGCGGGAGCTCGAAAATGGCCAGTGCATACTTCAATCGCAATATTCCCGATGAATGCCACACGAAGATGGCCGAGCTGTCGAAGAACGGCGCCCGGATCGTGCGCGTGGCGTTTCCGAAGCAAGGCGGTAACCGCTGGAGCGTGATCAACGACAAGGGCGTTTATTTCAATCGCGGGATCCCCGATGAAGCGCACATGATGATGGGATTCCTGGCCGGCGTTCACGGGCAGGTGCGCCATATCGCTTTCGACGGAGACGGCTCGGGTTGGTCGATCCTCAGCGACGGCAACAAGAACGAGAAGGTATGCGATCAAGCGGGTTGCGTGTCGATCGTCGAGATGTACCGGCAGATCACCAAGCGTCTGGACGGGAAGGTGGTCGGCTGTGCGTGCTCGCTGGGCGGTGCGCAGCCGACCTACTTGAGCCGTGGCCAGGCGCGCACATCGGTCGATGGCGGCTCGCGCTTCTTTGCGCCGTTTACGAAGACGACGGTGGCCAGTGTCTCGAAATTCGTGACGGCGCTGGTGGCGATCAAGGTGCTGGCGAAGAACGACGTCAGCCTGGACGACCCGATCGGCAGCCACTTACCGTCGGACTGGCATCTCGATCCGGTCGTGGCGGCAATCACGTTTCGCGAGCTGCTGTCGCATCGCAGCGGCATCAAGGACTACGGCAACGTGAGCCAGGAGTACGATAAGGTCAAGGCGTTCTTCACGCAGCAGGTGGACACTTCGAAGAACACGCCCTGCCAGGGCGCGGCGGTCATCGATCCGCCCGATGCGATCAACGCGAACGACAAGTCGCCTTGCTACAGCAACTACAACTTCGCGATCTTCCGCATCCTGCTGCCGTGGATCGACGGCGTCAGGGACGACTCGGCGCAACGCGCGTCGAAACTGGCGGCGGCATTCGTGCGCCTGGCGCAGCAGCACGTGTTCGAGCCGGTGGGCGCGATCGGCGTGCAGGCCAAGCCGCCATCTCCGGCCAGCGATCAAGCCTATTCGTATGTCTTCCCGGGCTCGTCGTCCGGGCAGGAATGGGGAGACGGCACGCTCGGGGTCGGTGCCGCCGGCTGGTATCTGTCGATCGAGGACGTCGCCAAGGTGCTGCACAGCCTGAACCGCGATGATGAGCGGATCCTGACCCACCCGCAGTTGGCGGACATGGAAGCGACGTCGCTGGGCTGGGATGTGACTCGAGACGGGAACGGGCTACGCTGGGTCGAGAAGAACGGCGGCTGGGGCACCGGCAAGGGTTCGGTGAGCACGTCGGTGGCGCTGATGGGGCCGGGCGTTTACGGCGCGCTCTTCATCAACTCGAACATTTCGGGAGAACCGGGAGTGGGCGCGGACGCGGTGCTGCACGATGCGTTCGTGGCCGCGTATCAGAAGCGTTGAGATCAAAGCGCCATCGACGCCCGCCGCCCCATCGCCTCGCGCCAGCGCAGCAACTCCGGATGCTGCTCTCCCGGCACGATCTTCACGACGCGCGCGAAGTCGACCGTCACCACCGCGGTGATGTCGACGATGCTGAACCGGTCGGTCGCGATGAAGTCGCGGCCGGCCAGCCGATCGTTCAGCGTCCCGAAGAACTGCGCGATGCGGGCGAGGCCGCGCTGGGCGAGCTCGGGGATCTGCGGGTAGTCGACCGGGCCGGGAAGCGCCCGGTTGGCCATCGCCGGCGCGCTGTTGCGCATCGCCTCGGCGATCGCCATCAGGCCCTCGAATTCGACCCGCGAGTTCCAGCTCGCGATCTCGGCCTTTTCCTCGGGCGTGACGCCGAGCAGCGGCGGGTCCGGGAAGCGCGCTTCCAGGTAGGCGGCGATCGCCGCGTTGTCGGTCAGCACCAGGCCGTCGTCGACGCGCAGCGCGGGGACCGTGCATTGCGGATTGATGCGCCGGTAGGCTTCGCCGAGCTGCTCGCCGTTGCGCAGGTCGACCTGCACGGTTTCGTGGGCGACCCCCTTCTCGGCCAGCAGGATGCGGGCGCGGCGGGGGCTCGGCGCGGTGCGGCAATCGTAGAAAGTGATCATTCGGGAAGTCTCCGTTTCGATGAGCCGGCGGCCCTGAACGACGATTCAGGACGACGGTTCGAGCTTGTCCTGCGTCTTCGTGTCGAAGTCGCTGGCGTCATGGCGTTCGCGCAACTGCTTGTCGAGCGCACCCGAGGTGCGGTTGACGATGCGGCCGCGTCGGACGGCCGGGCGTTCGGCGATCCGGTCCGCCCAGCGAATGACGTTCTTGTATTCGTGCACCTGCAGGAACTCGCCGGCATCGTAGATCTGTCCCTTGACCGCCGCGCCGTACCAGGGCCAGACCGCGATGTCGGCGATCGTGTACTCATCGCCGGCCAGGTACGGGCTCTCGGCCAGGCGCCGGTCGAGCACGTCGAGCTGGCGCTTGGCTTCCATCGCATAGCGATCGATCGCGTATTCGATCTTGACCGGCGCGTACGCGTAGAAGTGGCCGAACCCGCCGCCGAGGAAGGGCGCGCTGCCCATCTGCCAGAACAGCCAGGACAGGCATTCGGCCCGTTGCGCGGGGTCGGCCGGAAGAAAGGCGCTGCCGAACTTTTCGGCCAGATACAGCAGGATCGCGCCCGATTCGAAGACCCGTATCGGCGTGGGGCCGCTGCGGTCGAGCAGGGCCGGGATCTTGGAGTTGGGATTGACGGCGACGAATCCGCTGCTGAACTGCGCGCCTTCGCCGATCGGAATCAGCCACGCGTCGTACTCGGCGCCAGTGTGGCCCGATGCCAGCAGCTCTTCGAGCATCACCGTGACCTTGATGCCGTTCGGCGTGCCCAGCGAATAGAGCTGCAGCGGATGGCGCCCGACCGGCAGCTCCTTGTCGTGCGTGGGACCCGCGATCGGCCGGTTGATGTTCGCGAACCGGCCTTCGCCGCCCTGTTTCCAGGTCCAGACGGCGGGCGGGGTGTAATCGGTGGAATCGGTCACGAGTTGCTCCTGGCGCGAGTTGGGGGGATGGGCCGCGCGGCCCGGCGCTCCGAGTGCACCGGCAGCGCGCGGCTGACGAGGCCAGGCCGCTCAGTGGCCGAGCCCCTCGTACGCCAGGTTCTTGAACTCGAAGCAGTACGGGTTGCCGAAGCCGAAGTAGCGCTGCGTCATCAGCACGCCGGCGATGTTCAGGCGCGGGTTGAACCACCACAAGGTGCCGGCGATGCCGCCCCAGGCCACCTCGTCGGTGGAGGCGGGCGGGCTGATCGAACTGGGTTTGATCACCACCGACGAGCCCAGGCCGAACACGAGACCGGGGCTGACCGGCATGTTCGGAAATTTCACGCACAGGCCCGGCGCGATGTGGTTGCGGCTCATCAGCGCGATCGTCTCGGGACGCAGCAGGGCCGGACCGTCGCCCGGCATCAGCGACTGCACGAGGCGCACGGTGTCGTCCAGCGTCGATACCAGCCCGCCGCCGCCCGACTGGCGCAGCGCGGGGCTGGTGTAGGCGCCGGGGAACGGCGCATCGTCCATGCGGACCAGGCCGGGCTTGGTCGGGTCCATCAGGTCGACGCCGGCATACAGTGCCGTGAGGCGGTCGCGCTTGGCCTCGGGCACCCAGAAATCCGTGTCGACCATGCCCAGCGGGCCGCAGATGCGCTGCTGGAAGAAGTCGCCGAGGCTCAGGCCCGATACGACCTCGACCAGCCGGCCCAGCACGTCGGTGGCCATCGAGTATTCCCACTGCTCGCCGGGGT
>JASGFT010000286.1:0-4759 GCA_047605425.1 Burkholderiaceae bacterium
CCGGGGCGTTTGGACGCGCCTTTCGGGCACGGCCGAAAAACTCTCAGCCTCTGAGGCGCGCGAAGATGGGCCGTAGCGACTTCGATTTCGACGCCGAATCCGATCCCGCTCATGACGGCGCGATGCCGGTGTGGGCGGCGTTCGGCGACCTGATGGCCGGCGCGCTGGGCGCGTTCGCGTTGATCCTCGTCTGCGCGATCGGCATGCAGATGGACCTGAGCGAGCGGCTGGCCGGCGAGGCGCGCGAGCGCACGCGCCAGGCGCAGCGCCTGCAGACGCTCGAGCAGGCGCTGGCCGATCCGCTGGCCGGCGGCCGGGTGACGCTGACCGACGGGCGAATCGGCATCAGCGGCAGCGTGCTGTTCGCGTTCAATTCCGACGATCTGCAGCCCGAGGGCCGGCAGTTGCTGCAGACGCTGGTCGGACCGCTGAACGCTTACCTGCACGAGCGCGGCGAGATCCTGATGGTCAGCGGATTCACCGACGATCGTCCGATGCGCGACCCCCATGGCCGCTACGTCGATAACTGGGAGCTGTCGGCCAAGCGCGCGCTGACGGTCACGCGCACGCTGATCGATGCCGGCCTGCCGTCGTCCGACGTGTTCGCGGCGGCCTTCGGCGCCGAACAGGCGGTCGCGTCCAACGCCGACGCCGCGGGGCGGGCGCGCAACCGGCGCGTCGAGATGGCGCCGATGGCGAGGGTGCCGCGCGGCGCGCCCGACGCTCCCGGGTGAGATCCTGTGAACGAATCATCCACGCCCGCTCGTCGCGCCATGGCGGCGCCGCTCGTCGTTGCGAATGCTCGCCATATCAGGCGATATGGCTGCGCGTCGCGCCCCGATCGGCGCCGCCATGACGCGCCGCTCGGACGCGGCCGATCCATTCACGGATTCTGAACCCGTGGACGCTCGCCGATGACGATGGTGAAGACCTGCCCGTCGAGCCCGATCGCCGACGCGCTCGATGCGCTGCGCGAGCGGCGGCCGCTGCGGGTCGAGCCGCTGCGCTGGCTGCGGATCGAGGCGCTGGCGCGACGCGTAGACGGGCAGGACGAGCGAGTCCGCGGCCTGCTCGAAGCTCGGCTTGCCGCGCTGATCGCAGCGCATCGCTGGGCGCTGGACGAAAGCGATGCCGGGCAGGCCGGTTCGCCGGCGTCGTCGGTCTCGTCGGTCTCGTCGGGCTCGTCGGGCTCGTCGGCGGGCGCAGGCGCAGGCGCGCCCGACGACCGAGCCGGGCGCTCGCGACCGCTGCGGGCGCTGAGCGAGTCGCTGGCCCTGCCTTACCCCGGCGATGTCGTGGACGATGCCGCCGACGACCGTTCGCCGCGGGCCGCGTCGCCGACCGGCGACGGCGACGGCGACGGATGGGCCAATCCGCATGAACTGCGCGCGCTGCGCCGGGATCGCGAGACCTGGATACGGCTGTCGGCCGAAGGGCGGCTGCGTCATTCGCTCGATCAGGTGCCGCCGCAGGCCGGTCCGCTGAATTCGCCGCATCTCGTGCATCGCGCGCTGCAATTGATGCAGGCCAGCGCGCCGGTATACCTGCAACGCTTCGTCGCGCACGTCGACGCGCTGCTGTGGCTCGAACGGTTGACGGCCGGATCGAATCCGTCCGAAGCGCGCGCCGATCTCGTTCCGCCCGGCGGCCGTCTGGCGCCGCGCGCGCCGTCGGCGTCGACGAAGACCGGGGCGGGAACGGCGCGCGCCGCCCGCCCGGCGCGGGTGAGGCGCGCTCGCTGAACGCGTCCGGGCCGTTCTCCGGCGATGCCGGACCCGGCGCCGGATGCTATCGTGCTGCGCATCCCCGTCTCTCTGCGCGCCGCCGTCGATGTTCGTCGAGTTGCTGCTGCTCGTGCTCGCGCTGGCCTTCGCGCTGCTGATGCGTCCGTGGCGGCTGATGCCGCATGGCGAGCGCAGCGGACCGCTGCTCGCCACGCTCGTGTTGTGGCCGACGCTGTGGACCTTGCCCGTTCCGTTGCCGTTGGCCGGCCAGTTGCGCTGGTCCGGCGCGTGCCTGGTCGTGCTGATGCTCGGCTGGCCGGTGGCCGTGCCGGCGCTGGTCGGCGCCGCGGCGATCGCCTGGGCCGCCTCCGCGTCGATCGACGTCGCGCAGGCGATCGATCTGGCCTGGTGGTCGGGCGTGCTGCCGGCGACGCTGGCGATGCTGTTCGGCGTCGCCGCGCGCCGCTGCGTCGGCCATCACCTGTTCGTCTACGTGCTGGTGCGCGCGTTCCTGGGGACCGTCGTCTGCGTGTTCGCCACCAGCATGCTGCATCGCTGGGCGCAGCCGCCGGCTGGCGTCGACGCGCCCTGGGTCGCCAGTTGGCTGATGGCCTGGGGCGACGGTATCGTCACGGGTATGCTGGCCAGCATCTTCGTCGCGTACGCGCCCGGCTGGCTCGCGACCTGGTCCGACCGGCGTTTTCTCTACGACAATTGATCCATGAAGGAGGCAGCGATGGGCTGGTTCTCGAAATCCCAGGACACGTTCTTTCTGGCGACGATCGTTCCTGACAGTCAGTCGGTACCGATCGAACGGTACCTGGGCCTCGTCAACGGCGAAGCGATCATCGGCGCGAACATCTTTCGAGACATGTTCTCGGCCGTGCGCGACGTCGTCGGCGGTCGCGCCGGCGGCTACGAGCGCGCGCTGGCCGGTGCCCGCGACGCGGCGCTCGACGAGCTGAAGCAGGCCGCCAAGCAGATCGGCGCCGACGGCGTCATCGGCATCGATTTCGACTACGAGGTGCTCGGCGAGAACAACGGCATGATGATGGTCTCGGTCAGCGGCACCGCGGTCAAGCTGGCGCCGCGCCCGGACCCGTCCCGCACTTAGCGCCGGTCCCGGGCCTCGTCAGTAGTGCGGCGGGAGCTCGTCGCGCAGCGTGCGCGACGCCGGTGCCGCGACGTCGGCGAGCCGGTCGCGCAAGCGGGCCGTCTCGCGCAGCAGCGCGTCGATCTGCGCCTGCTGTCGGACGATGGTCTCGTCGAGCCGCTCGATCAGGTCCTCGCTGAACCCCAGCTTGATCTCGATCTCGACCAGGCGACGGGCCAGTTCGTCGATGTCCATCGAGGGCCGCGCTCAGGTGTCCGTCGGCGTCCGGCGAACGAGCAGTACCGGGATCGTCGACAGTCGCAGGATCTGCTCGGCATCGCTGCCCAGCATCAGCCGCTTCATCCCGCGCCGGCCATGCGTGCCGATGACGATCAGCTCCGCACTCCAGGTCTTCGCGTCCTCGATGACCTGATCGGACGTGCGATGGCCGAAGGTCTCGATCAAGTGCGCGTCGACGGAGACGCCGGCCGCCTGCACGCGCGCGCGTGCGTCGGCGATCACCTTCTCGCCAGCGGCCTTCATCGCCGGGATCATGTCGCTGATCATCGCGCCAGCCGGTTCGAGTCCGGTCGTGACGACCATCTCGTCGACGACGTGGACGAGCCGGATCGTCGCCTGCGTCAGCTTGGCCAATTTGATCGCTTCGTCGAGGCCGGCGTTCGAGGTGACGCTGCCATCGACGGGGACGAGGATTCGCTGGTACATCGTAAGGCTCCTCAGAGTGGATGTCCGTGAAACGGAAGGTCGGCGATGCCTCGCAATGAGGCGATGCCCAGGCCAGTGTCGAGCAAAGACCGGGCGCGGGTCTTGATGGTCGTCAAGGCTCCCACGGCCATTGCACGTCCGGTCCCGCACCGATCGTGCGAGCATCCGGCGACCGGCGACCGGCGACCGGCGACCGCCGACCGTACCGGCGTTCGTACGGGCGTTCGTACGGGCGTTCGTACCGGCCGTTCGCGTCGCCGGCTCCGCGCATTCCGGCTCCGCGCATTCCGGCTCCGCGCATTCCGGTTTCATGCGTTCCGGTATCACACATGCCGGTTCGCGCGGCCGCGGCGCGGCTGGCGCGCCGGTGTTCAGCCGGTGTAGTCGCCGTTGGCCTCGGGCTGATGCGTCAGCGCTTCGATTCGCGCGCTGCGCGATTCGCCGGTCGGCGTCTGCCATGAGGCGACGTTGCCGACGCGCAGGCCGAGCAGCGCTCAGCCGGCGCGCGACAGCGCCGACAATTTCGGGATGTCGGTCGGCGGGTCGCCCGGATAACCGAGCCGGACTGGGCGCGGCGCCTCGCCGTCGGCATCGCGCAGCATGACGGTCGAGCCCATCGTCACGACATCGGCGGGGATCTGCGGGGACGGCACCAGATCCGCGAAGTCCAGCAGCTCGGCCAGCGACTCCCGGTCGGCGGAGCCGACCAGGCCGGGGTCGCGTTCGAGCAGCTTGCTCGGGCGGACATGGTCGAGTTCCGTCAACAGGCGTTCGTTCACCTGGGGCTTCATCGGGATTCTCCAAGGGAGTGGGGAGCGCATGCGAACTGCATGCGTGGTCACTGGCGGCTGGAAGTGGCCCGGCGATCCGGAAGGGCGCTCACTCAGGAGGAGGCGCAGGAGCGCTCGCCGGGCCTAATGGAGTCCGGCCGGCGAGCGCCGAGGCAGGGCGCGGGACGATCCCGGTCGGCGGGCGATGGCCCCCCGCGCGCGCGACGCATCCGCGGTCCGCGGATGGACGGGCGGACGGCGCCGGGCAACGAGGCCCGTCGATGACGAGCGAGGGTGGGCATGCCCTGATGCTATCCGGAACCCGGCCACCGGGCAAACCCCGGCGGGCGGATTCCCCGCGGCCAGCCGTCGATGCCGCTCCGATGCTGCCTTCGATGCGGCTTTCGATGCGGCTTTCGATGCGGCTTTCGATGCGGCTTTCGATG
>JASGFT010000287.1:0-4753 GCA_047605425.1 Burkholderiaceae bacterium
CGGTCCAGGAGGGCGAACTGGTCGCCGTGATGGAAGCGATGAAGATGGAAATGCAGGTCAACGCCCACCGCGCCGGCACCATCCGCCTGCTGGCGCAGGCCGGGGGCGCGCAGGCGGCGGGGGCGGTTCTGGCACGCATTGAATAAGAATCGCCGTGTTCGTCGTCCTCGGGCCGAGGGTTGGCAGTGATGACGGCATGTGGGCCATCACGCCGGCCTTGTTGTCTCTTCACCCCGCATCTTCTTGGACAGGCCTATGACCTGCGACGAGGGCTGCACCGCACGCGCACGGTCACCCCAGCCCAGCGCATCGCCGGGGCATTTCCTTGCATCAAGTCTGGTCTGCGCCGTGCGTTGAATCGACCATGCCGTCAAGTGCCGCAATGGCGTCAGCGGGCAAGTCAAGTTCGGCGGCCGCAAGGTTTTCTCGCAGGTGTCCCACCGAAGAAGTCCCCGGAATCAGCAAGATGTTGGGTGATCTGCGCAGAAGCCATGCCAATGCAACCTGCATCGGGGTGGCTCGCAATCGCGCAGCAACCTCGGACAACGTGGCGGACTGCAACGGTGAGAAGCCGCCCAGCGGAAAGAACGGCACGTAGGCGATTTCTTCGTGCGCCAATTTGTCGATCAGTGCATCATCGAATCGGTGGGCGAGGTTGTACTGATTCTGCACACAGACAACCGGGCAAATGCGCTGGCCTTCTTCTATCTGCTTGTGCGTGACGTTGCTGAGGCCGATATGGCGAATCAAGCCGCGCTGTTGCAGCTCGGCCAGCACCGTCAGTTGTTTCTCGAGCGACCCCTCCGCCGGGCCATGCACGCTGATCATGCTCCGCAGGTTGACGACGTCGAGCACGTCCACGCCAAGGTTGCGCAGGTTGTCATGCACGGCCTGTGACAACTCCTCCGGCGACGTGGCGGGTAGCCAGGACGCATCAGCGCCGCGCTTCGCACCGACCTTGGTCACGATGGTCAGATCGTCACGATAGGGGTGCAGGGCCTGGCGGATGAGCTGATTCGTGATGTGCGGCCCATAAAAGTCGCTGGTGTCGATGTGGTTGACGCCCCGTTCGATGGCTTCACGCAATACAGCCAGCGCGGCGGCGCCGTCCTTCGGTGGACCAAAGACGCCGGCGCCGGCCAGTTGCATGGCGCCGTAACCAAGACGGTGGACACTGCGACTGCCAAGCGGGTGAACACCGGATTTTTCGATAGCGGTCATGAGGATCTTCCTGAGTGGAATCCGGAATGTAGGTTCTGCCTATCCGTACGACAATCCAGGATAAATTGAACAGGCTGTGCGGATCTACGAACAATGAAGATTGACCTCAACGACTTGAATGCACTGGTGGCCGTGGCGCGCGCGAAAGGGTTCCGAGATGGCGCACGTCACATGGGGAGCAGCGCTTCGCGCCTGAGCGAGGCCGTGCGTCGTCTTGAAACGCGGTTGGGCGTTCGTCTGCTCAATCGCACCACGCGCAGCGTGGTGCCCACGGAAGCAGGCCAGCGCCTGCTGGAGAGATTGGCGCCGGCATTGGGTGAGGTCGAGGCGGCCATCGACGTGGTGAACCAGTTTCGCGACCGGCCGATGGGGACGCTGCGACTGAATGTGCCGGTCAGCGCAGCGAGGCTGGTTTTGCCTTCGATCCTTCCGGGTTTTCTCGCCGCCTACCCGGACGTCCGCGTTGAAGTGATGACCGATGAGAGTTTCGTCGATGTGATTTCCGCGGGCTGCGATGCAGGCATCCGCTACGAAGAACGATTGGAGCAGGACATGATCGCGGTTCCGATCGGCCCGCGAGTGCAACGTTTGGCAACGGCGGCGGCACCGGCCTACCTGGACCGACGCGGACGCCCGAAACATCCGAAGCAACTGCTGAATCACGCTTGCATTCGTGGCCGCTTCAGCAGCGGGTCGATCTACCCCTGGACGTTCGAGCGCGGTGGGAAGATCATGACCGTCGATCCCGATGGCCCGCTTCTCGTGCATGTGGGCGGTGGAATGGACTTGGCCATCGAGGCCGCGATTGCCGGTACGGGCATCATCCACCTGTTCGAGGATTGGCTGCGCCCGCACTTCGTCAGCGGCGCACTCGAACCGATTCTGGAGCCGTGGTGGCCATCCTTTTCCGGTCCATTCCTTTACTACTCTGGACGGCAACTGGTGCCGACGCCACTCAAGGCGTTCATCGACTTCGTTCGGGCCACACCGTCTCAATGACGCTCGCCGTGCACCCTTTGCTGGCCCATGGATTGCACGCGGGCAATGGAGTCGCGGGTGACTTCGATGTTGCGCGCCAAGCCGCGCACCCCTCAGCCATGGTGCAGCAGCGCCACGCTGTCACGCGTGCCGCGCGTTCGTGCGGTGTTCGATGCGCTGATGGAGGGGTTTACGGCCCTGTGCCGCCAGACGCCAAGCGCAGCAGGCTCGCATCCCTGGCTGGTGGGTTTCCGAAAAGCCGCGCATAGTCACGGCTGAACTGCGACGGGCTGTCGTAGCCCACAGTATGTCCCGCGTTCGCCGCATCCAGTCCGTCGCTGACCATCAGGCGGCGCGCCTCCTGCATCCGCAACTGGTTCCTGAACGCCAGCGGGCTCATGGCGGTGACGGCCTTGAAGTGTTCATGAAATGCCGAGCGGCTCATGCCGGCCACCCGGGCCAGGTCCTCGATGCGGCAGGCGTCCTGGAAGTTCGCCCTGATCCACAGGATCGCGCGGGCGACCTGGTGGTGCCGGCTGTCGGTCTGGGTCATCGCCCGGATGACCTCGCCACCGGGTCCGGTGAGCAGCCGGTAGAAGATCTCGCGCAGGGCGAGCGGCCCGAGCGCCGCGATGTCCTGCGGTGTATCGAGCAAGGCGACGAGGCGCGTGGCCGCATCGAGAAGCCCCGCAGTCATCGTGTGGACGGTAAGGCCGGTGGGGCCAGTCAGGGCCGTGTTCCGCCCGCCTGGGCGTGGATGCTGCAAGGCCAACGCGCCCAGTTCGGCCGGATCGAGGTCGAGCTGGACGCTCAGGTAGGGCTTCGTCGCGCTGGCCTCGATGACCGTGCCGACCACGGGAAGCCCGACCGAGGCGACCAGATAGCTTGTCGGGTCGTAGTGCAGGACATTGCCGCCGAGCGTGGCCCGCTTTCGCCCCTGTGCGACGAAGCAGACGGTCGGCTCGTAGATGACCGGCATCGGCATCGTCGGCGCGGACCATCGGATCAGCTTCACGCCCGGAATCGGACAGTCAAAAGTCCCGTCCTGCGGCGTGTGCCGGCCAATGGCGTCACGGAATCGCTCGATTGGGGTCATGGCTAATCATCCCATGGCGCCGGCGTGTCGCCGCGCTTATTCCCGATGTTTCTGGAGGATCGTGCAAGCATTTCGGAGAAGTCTTCTATCGGTTCCGGCCCCGGCTCAACAGAATGGGGGCAGCCACTTCCACGAGAGCACGACCATGCCGAACAACACCTCACTGAACCACTACCGCCTGCTCGGACGCTCGGGCCTGCGCGTATCGCCCCTGTCGCTGGGCACGATGACCTTCGGCTCCGATTGGGGCTGGGGCGCCGACGGCGCGGAAGCGAAACGCATCTTCGATGCCTACGTCGATCGCGGCGGCAACTTCATCGACACCTCGGTCAACTACACCCATGGCGCCTCCGAGCGCATCCTCGGCGGGTTCATCCAGGACAAGCGCGAGCGCATCGTGCTCGCCACCAAGTTCACGATGGCGCGCGACGCGGAGAACATCAATTCCGGCGGCAATCATCGCCTGAACCTCGTGCGCTCGGTCGAGGCCAGCCTGCGCCAGCTCGATACCGACCGCATCGACCTGCTGTACCTGCATGCCTGGGATTTCACGACGACGCCCGACGAGGTCATGCGCGGCCTCGATGACCTCGTCCGCTCGGGCAAGATTCTCTACGTCGGCATCTGCAACACGCCAGCATGGCGGGTGGCGCAGATGCAGACGCTGGCCGACCTGCGCGGCTGGTCGCCATTCGTCGCGCTGCAGATCGGCTACAGCCTGGTCGAGCGCACCGTCGAGCACGAGCTGATGCCGATGGCGCAGGCCCTGGGCCTGGGCGTGCTGCCGTGGTCGCCGCTGGGCGGCGGGATCCTCACCGGCAAGTACAGCCGCGCCGACCTGTCGGACGAGAACGACGCGAGCGTGTCGGCCACGCGCAAGGGCGTCATCGCATCGGTGGGCCACCTCAACGAACATGCGCTGGCCATCGCGGATATGGTGGGCGAGATCGCCGGCGAGATCGGCGCGTCGCGCTCGCAGGTCGCGCTGGCCTGGACGCTGCGGCATCCGGCCGTGGTCTCTCCCATCATGGGCGCCCGCACGCTGGCACAGGCCGAGGACAACTTCGGCGCATTGGGCGTCACGTTCAGCGACGAGCAGCTTGCAAGGCTCAATCAGGCCAGCGCGGTCGCGCCGATCTTCCCGGAGAACTTCATCGGCCGGCCGATGGGGCAGCAACTGATCTTCGGCCAGAACACAGTCGAGCATCGGAGGTGATGCCGTGTACCCAAAACGGGTCTGGCCCGACAGAGATCATGCACTCGGTTCGAAGGCCTTCTCCAAGAATGAAAGGAGAGCACACGTTCAGCCGCCGTAAAGTGCTGCCGGATTGAGCGACAGCACCTGCTCACGCAAAGCAGGGTCGGGCAGCCAGCGCAGGAGATCGGCCCGCAGGGTTTGCGGAGGCGGAGTCAATAATCAAGTGCAACACCGATTTATTGAATGGAGGAATCGGGTTG
>JASGFT010000288.1:0-4717 GCA_047605425.1 Burkholderiaceae bacterium
GTGTTCGAGGTTCAAGCCGTTCTGGCGCGAAAACACTTCTAAGCGAATGGCGCTTGCTTTAGCGTCGTTCACCGTGGACGGCTTGCCGCTCAGCCAACTGATCAGGCGTCACGCTCATTACCGGAAAGGCTTCGCGCATCGTCAGGATATCCGCGTCGCCCGTCACTAAGGCGTTCGCCTTGGTGACATGTGCGAGCACCAGAAACACCTGATCCTTCTCGTCACGGCAGTCTCGGTGCCCGATCCGCACACACATCGCCGCCTGGGGCCAGGGTCAACCCTGGCGCGCGCGATCCCGGCACGTGCCGCCCCCGCATCGCCCGGGTCCATCTCTGCGGATTCAACGTTTCGGCACTGGCGGCCTTGCCGCTCACCCACCACCGATGCGACTCAGCCAGCGAGATATCGCACCGGCCGGGCCGGCACCCGAGGCGGTGGCCGAGGGTCCAGGCCCAGATGGCGCAGGATCTTCTCGATCACCGCCCGATCCAGGATGGCCGCGATGATCTTGAACGCTGCGCCGCCGCAGATCGGGCAGTGCCGCACGTCGATGTCGAAGACTCGCGCAAGCAGCCGTGCCCAGCCGATGCGTGCCGGCCGACGGGCAGAACCCGCGGCGCTTGCAACTGAACGCCACCAGCTTGTCGTGACCGCAGTCGCCGCAGCGAAGCCTCAGAAAGCCGCACGCCAGGATGCCGTAATCGAGGGCATGCGTCGAACTCGTCCTTGATGAACCGCGGCAGCTCACTGCCCGTGCTGGCCTCGGTGTGCGCGATGAAACTGGCCGCATGCTGCTGAACCAGCCGGTACAGCGTGGTCGGTCCGGGGCGGTGGCGATCGTAGTGCAACGGCGCCGCGTCTCCTGGCGCATGCTTCGCGGCGGGATCTCCCTGTGGGCCGAGGTGGCGAGCGTCGGGCACCTGAGACCTGCTGGTTGGTGACCTCGCACGGTCTCATCGCCCTGGCCGGTCTGCCATCGGCCAGACGACCGTAAGCCTGTCGGCCTCGGGCAAAGGACGTAAGACGCTGCGCTGACTGTGCCGCCGCTGCCAGCCCAGCGACGGCTCAGCGCCGGCCGGCACGGTCCATGGCAGCGCCCTGGCCGTTGCTCACGCGGGGCACGGCGCGGCCACCCAGCGCGGCGCTCGCGTGCCGCTGCATCAGCGCATCTCGAACACCGGCTTTCGGGTCGAGAACGGCAGGCGCATGCCGGGGCTGATGAGAAACGCATGGTCCCGCGCCACTCGCAGGTCGCTCTCGCAGCCGCCGTCGGTGATGATCAGGATCGGACCGTCGCGCGCGAAGTCCTGCTGCAATTGCAGCAGATCGACAGCCGCCTGCAGGACGGTGCCGCCGCGCCCTCGGACGCGGACCCGCGAAGCCAGTGCGTCGATCGGCACGTAGCCTTCGTCATAAGGTTGGGCATCGCAGTAGACGAGGCGTACCTGCCTGACGTCCTGGGCCTGCGAGTAGGCGACGATGGCGCCCAGGGCCTTGCCCAGATCCATCCGGTCCATCGAGCCGCTGGTGTCGACGATCACGCCGTAGGTGCGTGTCGCTCGTTCATCATCGGGTTCGATGAAACGCGGCCGCGGTATATCGGGCGTCGCCGATTGGCGTCGCGAGGGGCGCGCCCAGCTTCGCCGCCGTTCGGGCAGCGGGAAACGCTCCTGAATCCATTCGGCCAGCTTTGCCTGCCATGGGATGACGGGCTGGTTCAGCGTGCGAATGGCTTCGACGAGGCCGGCCGGCAGCAGACCCCGGCCGCTGGCCTGGTGGTAGTCCAGCCCTTGCAGGAGGGCGTGCCGGCAGAAGGCTTCGCGGTCGGTGAAGAATTTCCCGGGCTGCTCGTCCAGCAGGTCGACGTCGTTGCCGCGAAAGGTCGACAGGCGGCGCCGGATGCGCAGGTCGGCGGTGAGCTTCAGGTAGATGTCCTCGGCCGGCAGCCCGCGCAGTTCCTCGTCGAAGAGCAGGCCACCGTCCGGCGGGATGCCGAGGTTCATGCCGATCAGCCAGTCGTTGATCACGAAATCGCAGGCGACGTTCCAGAGGTAGGGATCCCGCCCCCGGCGACGGCTGGCATGGTTCAGGCCGGCATGGAGGATCTCGTGCGCCAGTACGAACTTGGCCTGTTCCAGACCGAGTTGCCGGCGCGGGTTCAGATAGATTTCGGCCGTGCCGATCTGGATGGCCGCGATGCTGATGTGCAGCCGTTCGCAGACTTCGGCATCCTCGATCAGGTCGAAGCTGGTCAGCAGCGAACCGAGCAATGGATAGTGCGAGATCAGCCAGCGCTTGGCACGCGCACCGGTGCTGTTCGGATCCGTGCCCGGTCGGCCCGGTTGGCTGACCTCGTGCTGGAGTTGCAGGGCCCGCTTGGCGTTGTCCACCAGAGCCTGGGCGAAGATCGCCTCGAAATCGACGGTTTGCCGGCCGGCCCAGTGGCCGGGCTTGGGGGGCTTCAGCATCAAGGGCTGCCCGGAACCGGCCAGGGTCCAGCGTCCGTCCAGCAGCTCGGTGGGCGCCTCGGTGTCGAGCCGTGTCACGATCTCCTCGACGCGCAGCCGGCCCCAGTGCAGGAACTCGTCGGGCAGATCGATATGCTCGGGCAGCTCGCCGATGCGCAATTGACGCCACCAGTGCAGCGCCGCGAGTTGCATGGCCAGCTCGGCGTGACGTGACGCCACGGCCAGCCGCCGCGGCCCACCGGTCGCGAAGACCAGGGCCGCCAGCGAGAAGACGCCAAGCCAGTGCTGGCGCGAGAACTTGCGGTTCTCGTCGAAGAACACCCGACCGGCGGCATCGATCTGGCAGCAGGCTCCCGGTGGCAGCGACGCCTGCCCGAGCAGGACGAGCCCCGTGGACACCGGGCCGAGCAGATAGTGGCCCTGCAGGTCGAGCAGGGCTTCTTCCCAGGGCTTGCGCCTTCTCGTCGCGCGGCTACTTTTTCGGCTCATCGGCCGCCTTCTTCTGCAGCAGGCGCGGCAGATCCTTTGCGACTTCCAGCACGAACCAGTCCGGCAGCCGCTGACCCTGGTCGTTCTCGGTCAGCACCAGTTGGGCGAGTTCGCCATCGATTCGCGCCAGCGTTTTCAGCGCCGTTCTGGCCGACTGGGCCAGTTCGCGGCTGTCCCGGCCAAGGCTGCTCTCCTGCTCGGGCAGTTCCTTGATCAGCAGGTCACGCAGGCTCTGGGTCATGAAGTAGGCCAGGTCGCGGTCCTCGGCTGCCTCCGGCCATTTTTCCTCGCCCTTCAAAATCCGATGCACGCTGAAGCGGTTGCGGATCTGCTTCAGGAAGGCTTTGAAGCCGATCGCGTGGTCGCGGGTCAGGCTGCCGAAGAGCAGCGCGTCGAGGTGATCGGGGGAGATGTCGTCGCCGAAGGATGTCAGCGCGTCGCTGACCGCGTGCCAACTGCGCGGCGTCGAGAAGGGCTCCTCCTTCGTCGGTGGCACCTCAGTCGCGAGTTGGCTCGGTCGGGCGCGGATGTAGTCCAGTACCCAGGGGTGGATGCCTTGCTGCTCGGCCCAGCTCAGCCATTCGCGGTGCGAGGCGCGCAGGTGGACGTGGACCATCCGGTTGACGAGCGCGCTGGGCATCGGCTTGGCCAGCGCCGCATCGTGAGCGCGGTTGCCGGCGCCGATGATGATCGACCCTGGTGGCAGCCGGTATTCGCCGATGCGCTGATCCAGGATCAGGCTGTAAAAGGCCTTCTGGATTTCCTGGGATGCGATGTTCAACTCGTCGATGAACAGCACGAACTCCCGGTCCCGGACGATCATCGATGGCGGGTAGAAGCGGCTGACCTGGCCTTCGATCTTCGGGATGCCGATCAGGTCCTCCGGCGCCAGTTGCGAGCCGAGCAGCGCCACGCACTCCAGGCCGAGCGACGCGGCGAACTGCTCGACCAGCGAGCTCTTGCCGACACCGGGTGGCCCCCAGATGAAGACCGGGCGCACCGTAGCGACGCTGAGCAGCAACTCGCGGATCTGGCTGATGGTGAGGGTGATCTGGGCGTGCATGCGCGAATTATCATGCTCCGGCCCATGGATGATGCGCGCGATCAAGGCGACGCTGGATCCGCGGGGTTGATGAACCCGGGGAAAGTGCTGCCGCCTGGTTGATCAGGCGGCGAAGCTCGGCGAAGATTTCACGATCGCCAGCTCGATGCCTTCATCGAACGCGGCCAGTTCAAGCGCAAGCCCGGAAACCACACCTGAGCACCCGCACCGCCTCTCGCAGCAACACCCCGTTCACGGAGCACGCCATGACCACCGTCCAGATCACCTTGCCTGACGACCTCGCCGAGCAAGCCGCCAGCGTCGGGTTGTTGTCGCCAGAGGCCATCGAGGCCTTGCTGCGCGAGCAGTTGCGCCGGCACGCCGGCCAGGAACTGCAGGCCCTCTGGCAGCAGGCCGATCGGGAGGAACTCACCCCCGAGATCGAGCGGGAGATCGTCGAGGAAGTTCGTCGGGTGCGCGCGGAGCGGCGCACTCGTCAGATGCCCTGATGCCCGCAGGTACCTGCTCCCTATCGGGCAGCACAACGAGATCGCCGTCGTTACTCCTCGCATCGCCCTCGAGCGGATCAATGCAGCCTGCGGTCATCCCTGAATATCGCGTCGAGCGAATCGGCCTCCAGAAATCGCCCCATCCAGCAGACGCGCTGGTTCATGGCGTACGATTTTTCCGCCGGGCAAAGGCTGACCGTCGATTCCCC
>JASGFT010000289.1:0-4624 GCA_047605425.1 Burkholderiaceae bacterium
TGGGGGTAACGCCGAAAGCGGCGCGCGCGATTGAAGCCGTGGGCACAATGGCCCGCGAATGCGGGCTCATGCTGATCGTCGACGGGCTTGCGGCAAGGATTGCAGTAGAGGCTTGGCTCAACGAAGAAGAGAAATCTGGCACCGTGCTTGAGTGCGGCTTTGGCGAAACCGATGACCGTACCGTTCGAGCCGCCCTTGGCGATGCATCGGCTGGACTAGCAATTATGGATGCAAATCTCTCACCGTTCGATGTCTATGCAAGGCCGCTCGTCGATGCCGTACTGCGCCGTTTGGCCGGAATCGACGATCAAGCGTTTGAAACTAGAGTTTTGATGTCGATGGTAGACGGTACAGCAGCACTGCCGCTTCCAGCAGTGGCTGAGTCGTTGTCGTTACGAGTATACCTCGACCGCATCCCTATGTTCTGTCAAGAGATAGAAGCCATAGCTTGGTTCGAGGAGATCGAGGACGCGGAGCAGCCGGTCGAATGGTTTGCCAACCTTTGGAAGCCCGCGAGAACCAAGGTGCTCAACTATTTGAGGGCGTTACCGGTGGAAGAAGCGGCACTCATCCTATCGGCGCTCGATGTTGTCCAATCTGAAAGGTGATCCAGGGGCCCACAATCTCAAAGTTGAAGGACTCAACTTTCGCTAACTGCGGCGTCCAAGAGGCGGTCGATTGCCTGCTATGGGACGAAGAGCGTGAGCTCGACCGCTAAAGTCGACCTTCCGAAATCAGCCTTGAGGAGTTATTCGATTCAACGAACTATGCAATTCCCGTCGAGGGCGGACGTTGGTGACTATGCTGCTGCAATCCCATTGCTGCACACAGAAGGAAGCCCGCTTACGCGGGCTTCTTGTTGTTCATCCGCTACGCGCTGCGCAGTGGATCGGTGGTTTTGGCGGCTGAATGGCGGTTATCATCGTAAGTTGTTGATTTTATTTGTATTAATTCGATTTTATAACCATCCGGATCCTCAACAAACGCGATAACGGTAGTACCGCCCTTGACCGGCCCAGCCTCACGCGTCACCTTCCCACCAGCCGCCCGAATCCTCTCGCAAGCCCCCGCCGCATCCGGCACCTCGATCGCCAGATGCCCGAACGCCGTGCCCAGTTCATACCTATCCACGCCATAGTTGTACGTCAGCTCGAGAACGGCATTCGAACCCTCATCCCCATACCCGACGAACGCAAGCGAATACTTCTGCTCAGGCCGGTCGGTCGTGCGCAGCAGCGACATGCCCATCACTTCGGTATAGAACGCGATCGAGCGGGGCAGATCGCCGACTCGCAGCATCGTGTGCAGCAGACGCATGGCGGTGTGCTTCCGTTTCAGTTCAACGCGAGATCGTCGGGGTAGCTGCGCAGCCACGCCCGGGCCTTCGAATAATCGGGATAGATCTGGCCGACGACGTCCCAGAACCGGCGGCTGTGGTTCAGCTCCTTCAGGTGCGCGAGCTCGTGCGCGACCACGTAGTCGATGATGTGCGGCGGAAAGAACATCAGGCGCCAGTTGAGCCGGATCGCGCCGTCGGGGCCGCAACTGCCCCAGCGCGTGCGCGCCGACGACAGCGCCCAGCGGCTCGGGCCCTGGCCGAGCAGCCGCGCGAAATGCGCGAGCCGTTCTTCGAACAGCGCGATCGCCTGCTGCCGGACCCAATGCTGGACGGCGTCGCGAAACGCTTCGGGGCCGGCATCTTCGGGCAGGCCGACCCACAGTACTTGTTCTTCGCGGCGCACGGCGACGCGGGCCGCGTCGATGCGTCGCATCCGCAGCGATGCACCCAGGAACGGCAATTCGGCACCGTCTTCCCATTGGATCGCCAGCCGCGCGCGGCGCGCGGCGTGCTGGCGCCATTCGTCGAGCTTGCGCAGGATCCAGCGGGCCTTTTCGGCCAGCGCCTGTTCGATGCATGCGAGCGTGACCCAGCGCGGCGCGGTGACCGACAAGCCGCGGTCGTCGACGAGGAAGCCGATCGTGCGCCGCTGCGAGCGCGTCAACTGGTATTCGATGATCTGTTGCTCGAGTCGCACGAGGCGGCGGCCGGGCAGGGGTTTGGGTTCGGCGCGGCGTAGCGCGTCGAACAGCGGCAGGCTTAGCTGCAGCGCGGCGTCGGCCGCGTCGCGAGGCGCTTGTCGCGGGCGAGTCATGCGGGGCGGGATTCCTGGTGATAATCGTCGGGGCTGATGCGGCGCATCTCGGCCTCGATCCAGCGCTCGACCTCGGTGTTGACCGCGTCGGCCGAGCGGCCGGCGGTCGCGATCGGCGGTCCGAACGATACGGTGATCAGGCCGGGCGTCTTGATGAAGGCCTTGCGCGGCCAGCACCGGCCGGAATTGACGGCGATCGGCACGACCGGCGCGCCGGTGCGCACAGCCAGTCGTGCGCCACCACTCTTATAGCGGCCAGGCTTGCCGACCGGCGTGCGCGTGCCTTCTGGAAACATGATGATCCAGCGGCCCTGCGCGAGCTTGGTCACGCCTTGCTTGACGACTTCTTCGAAGGCGTTGGCGCCGCGCCGACGATCGATGTGGATCATGTCGAGCAGACCGATTCCCCATCCAAAAAATGGAATGTACAGCAGCTCCCGCTTGAACACGAAGCACAACTCGCGCGGAATGTAGCTCGGATAGAACAGGGTTTCCCAGGTCGACTGGTGCTTGGACAGCAGGACGGCGGGGCCGTTCGGCAGGTTTTCGGTGCCTTGCACCTGGTACCGGATCCCCAGGAGCCAGCGTGCGGCCCAGATCTGCATCGCCGGCCAGCGTACGGTGACGCGGTAGCGCCATCGGCGCGGCAGCACGACGCAGGCCAGGCACAGGATCGCCCACGGGATCACCGTCAGCAGCTCGAACAGCAGGAACAGCGCGGCGCGCAGGGTGGGCATCGACGTCGGCTCCGGGGACGACTAAGCGAGCAGCACGTGATCGACGAAGCTGGCCAGGTCGGCCTCGATCACGGTGCCGGGCGGCAGGTCCAGGCCCTGCGTCCTGCCGCCGTTGCCGGTCAGCACGAGGCCGGGCCGGCACTGCGCGGCGGCCGCCGACTGGACGTCGCGCAGCGAGTCGCCGATGACGAAGACGTCGTCGGGCGGCATGTCGTAGCGGCGCAGGATCTCGAGGATCATGCCCGGCTTGGGTTTGCGGCAATCACACTGCGCGTCGGCCGAGTGCGGGCAGAAGAACACCGCGTCGATGTGGCCGCCGGCCTGCGCGGTGCTCTGGTGCATCTTCGAGTGGATCGCGCCCAGCGTGGCCAGGTCGAACAGGCCTCGCGCGATCCCCGACTGGTTGGTGGCGACGACGACGCGGTAACCGGCCGCGCAGAGCCGGCCGATCGCTTCGAGGCTGCCGTCGATCGGCTGCCATTCGTCCGGGCTCTTGATGTAAGCGTCGCTGTCGTGATTGATGACGCCATCACGATCGAGGATCACCAGCCGGGGCGCGGTATTGGGCATCAGACCGCCAGCCGCGAAATGTCGGCGACCCGGTTCATCATCGCCTGCAGCCGGGCGAGCAACGCCAGGCGGTTCGCGCGCACCGCCGGATCCTCGGCCATCACCATTACCTGGTCGAAGAACGCGTCGACCGGCGTGCGCGCCTGGGCCAGCAGCAGCAGCGCACCGTCGAAGTCGCCGTCGCGCATCCGCTGCGCGATCTGCGGTTCGAGCGCGGCGACCAGCTCGGCCAGCGCCTTCTCGGCGGGTTCGACGAGCAGTGCCGCATCGAGCGCCGCATCCGGCGTCGCGGCGGCGTCGGCGGGGCCGGACTTCTTCAGGATGTTGCCGATCCGCTTGTTGGCGCCGGCCAGCGACTGCGCCTCGGGCAGCCGCGCGAACTCGCGCAGCGCCTTGAGCCGCGCGGGCAGGTCGGCCAGCCGCGTCGGCGCCTGGTCGACGACGGCCGCGACTTCGTTGGCGCTATAGCCGAGCTCGCGCAGGTAGCCGGCGAGGCGGTCGTGGAAGAACGCGAGCAGCGTTTCGCGCACCGGACGCGCCGGTTTGTCCGAGGTCTTGCCGCCCTTACCATCCTTATCGCGCTTGCCGCCCTGGCCGCTCGTCGAACCGGCTTCGCCGGCGGCGTCGGTCGCGGCTGCGGCCGTCGTCGCTGCCGTGGCCGTCGCCGTTGCTGCGGTCGTTGCGGTCGTTGCTGCGGTCGTAGCCACCGCTGCTGCCGTAGCCACCGCGGCCGTCGTGGCCCCGACGTCGGACCCGAACGCCGCGCACGCATCGTCGATCAGCGCGTCGAGCGCCAGCGGCAGGCGTTTTTCGATCAGCATGCGCAGCACGCCGAGCGCGTGGCGGCGCAGCGCGAACGGATCCTTGTCGCCGGTCGGCAACTGGCCGATGCCGAACAGGCCGGCGAGCGTCTCGAGCTTGTCGGCCAGCGCGAGCACGGTGCCGGTGGAACTGGCCGGCAAGGCGTCGCCGGCGAAGCGAGGCTGGTACTGCTCGGCGATCGCGTCGGCGACGGCCGCCGGTTCGCCGTCGTGCGTCGCGTAGTAGCGACCCATGATGCCCTGCAGCTCGGGGAACTCGCCGACCATGCCGGTCAGCAGGTCGGTCTTGGCCAGCAGCGCGGCGCGTTCGGCCGGTGCCGGGTCCTCGCCCAGCGCCGCGGCG
>JASGFT010000290.1:0-4547 GCA_047605425.1 Burkholderiaceae bacterium
GTCGGTGTCGGTGTCGGTGTCGGTGTCGGTGTCGGTGTCGGTGTCGGTGTCGGTGCCGGTGCCGGTGCCGGTGCCGGTGTCGGTGCCGGTGTCGGTGCCGGTGCCGGTGTCGGTGTCGGTGTCGGTGTCGGTGTCGCCGGGGCACATCTTGTCCGCTACCTCTGCTCCTTCGCGCCCGCACTTCCAGCGCGCCGCGCACACCGCTTTCGCTCGATACATCGCCTTTGCGATCTTGAAAAGCCAGCGGGAGGCCAGACGAGATCACTTGGTTCGATGTTTCACGTGAAACAGCCTTGACGGGCGATTCACTCATTGTTTCACGTGAAACCTTACCGCACCCTCGAGCCAGGCACCCAGCACCTTGCGCGACGATCACCGTCACGAGCCAGCCGATTCCTGCCGTCGGAACCGGCATCGACGAAGCTCATTCCTATCCCATGCATCGCGCACGCCGCGCACGAACGAAGCGGCCGAACCGAACAATGACGTGCGGCAATACGGTGTAGTAGCGAGCTAAACCGTATGGAGAAGTGTCGACATCCTCGCCGCAGCAGGGCATCCTCTTGCTGATCACGCTCCCCTTGACGCTACCCGAACAGAACGCAAGCAAGCCCGATCAGCGTGCGCTCCGCCAACCCGAATCGGAAAGCCTCGGACAACGGACAAGGCGCGACTCACACCGAAGCCGAGGTCGGCAGCGGACACTACTGGGAAGACATCCACGCGTGGATCAATCGGCCTCCGGGCAGCCGCGATCCGCGGGTGGCGATGAAGATCCGGCGCGACGCGCTGAGCCTCCAGATCCGGCACCAGGATCTGCTGGACCGCTGTACGAACAGGCGCTATCTGCCGGAACAGGCGCGGTTCGAGAACGACCCGCAGTGCCCGTGGGGGCAAGCGATCGCGCTACCCGCCGAGACGCGCTGAGCGCAGCCGAAACGGCGCTCAGCGCCCGGATCCCGCGAGCCGGCGATGCCTGCCATGGGCATGGACATCGGCGATCCCCAACCGGCGCGATACTCGCGTGCGGGCCGTCCATCCGCCGCCCACCTCGCAGAAGGTCAGCGCACGCTGTCGTCGCGCGCCGGATCCTCTATTGGATGCCGCCCAGGCAGATGTACTTGATCTCGAGAAAATCGTCGATGCCGTACTTCGACCCTTCACGACCCAGTCCCGACTGCTTGATGCCGCCGAACGGCGCGACCTCGTTGGCCATGATGCCGACGTTGACGCCGACCATCCCGGATTCGATCGCCTCGGCCACGCGGAACACACGTCCGACGTCGCGCGAATAGAAATACGACGCCAGGCCGAACTCGGTCGCGTTGGCCAGCTCGATCGCCTCGGCCTCGGTCTTGAAGCGGAACAGCGGCGCCACCGGCCCGAAGGTTTCCTCACGGGCGACGCGCATTTCGGACGTCACCTCGGTCAGCACCGTCGGCTCGAAGAACAGTCCGCCCAGCGCATGGCGCTTTCCGCCGAGCGCGAGCTTCGCGCCCTTGGACAACGCGTCGGCGACGTGGCTCTCGACCTTCTCGACGGCGGCCGGCTCGATCAGCGGTCCGATCTGCACGCCGGCTTCGATGCCCGGCCCGACCTTCATCCGCGCGACCTTGTCGGCGAATCGCTTCGCGAACTCGTCGTAGACGCCGTCCTGGATGTAGAGGCGGTTCGCGCAAACGCAGGTCTGCCCGGCGTTGCGGTACTTGCTGGCCAGCGCGCCCTCGACCGCGGCATCCAGGTCCGCGTCGTCGAAGACCAGGAACGGCGCGTTGCCGCCCAGCTCCATCGACAGCTTCTTGACCGTATCGGCAGACTGCCGCAGCAGGATCCGACCGACCTCGGTGGAGCCGGTGAACGTCAGCTTGCGAACGATCGGGTTCGTGCACATCTCGAGCCCGATCTCCGGCGACTTGTCGCCGTTGCCGACGACGATGTTGATGACCCCGGCCGGCATGCCCGCCTCCTCGGCCAGCGCGACGGCCGCCAGCGCCGTCAGCGGCGTCGCCTCGGCCGGCTTCAGCACGAACGTGCAGCCGACCGCCAGTCCGGGCGCCATCTTGCGGGTGATCATCGCCAGCGGAAAGTTCCACGGCGTGATCGCCGCGCAGACGCCGACCGGCTGCTTGATCGACAGGATCCGCCGGTCGTTGGACACCGTCGGAATCCAGTCGCCATAGGCGCGCTTGCCCTCCTCGGCGAACCACTCGACGAACGACGCCCCGTACGCGACCTCGCCCTTGGCCTCGGGCAGCGGCTTGCCCTGCTCGATCGTCATCAGCAGGCCGAGGTCGTCGGCATGGGCGACCAGCAGCTCGTACCAGCGGCGCAGGATCGCCGAGCGCTCCTTGGCGGTCCTGCCCCGCCAGCCGGGCAACGCCTGGTTGGCCGCGTCGATCGCCCGCCGCGTCTCGGACGCGCCCATGTCCGCCACCTGGGCGACGACCTGGCCGTCGGCCGGATTGGTGACGTCGAAGCGTCCACCGCCGTCGGCGTCGACCCATCGGCCGCCGATATAGCCTTGCCGCTTCAACAGCGACGCGTTCTTCAATGCAATCGTCATCGATGCCCTCCTCTTGTCTCTTGCATCGTGCCGTCGAATGAGTTGGAATGACGGTCGTTCAACCCATTGAACGGATGTTCATCATCACGAACCAGTCTAAGAATCCCTCGACGCCGCTGTCAATGCCGCAACGGATCCGGACGACCCCGCCACCGCGCGTCCGGACAGCGGCCGACGGCAGCGAAGCGCCGCGTCTGGTCCCGGCGGCCGAGCGCGCCGTGCGGCTGATCGACCACCTGGCGCAACGCGATCGGCCGATCGGCCTGGCCGAACTGAGCCGCGCGCTGCAGTTCCCCAAGAGCAGCCTGCACGGCCTGCTGCTGACGCTGACGACGCTGGGCGTCCTGGTGCGCACGCCGGATGGCGGCCATGCATTGGGGCCCCGCGTGTTGCAGTGGGCCGGCGGTCTCGGCTCGCCGTCGGCGCTGATCCAGGCGTTCCAGGCGCTGTCGGTCCAGCAGCCGAGCCTGCGGCGCGAGGCGCTGATGCTCGCAGTGCTCGACGGCGACGACGTCGTCTATCTGGCGTGCCAGCCGGGCAATACGCCGCTGGCCGTCAATTTCCGCGTCGGCGGCCGGCTGCCGGCCTGCTGCACGTCGAGCGGCAAGGCGATGCTGGCGACGCTGCCCGACGAGCAGGTGATCGCGATGATGGGAAACGGCGGCTTGCGGCGGCTGACACCGCACAGCGTCGACAGCATCGACGCGCTGCTCGCCCAGTTGCGGCGGATCCGCGAGCTGGGCCACGCGATCGACGACGAGGAAACGGCCGAGGGCATGCACTGCTTCGCGGCGGCGATCCGCCACGCCGGGCAGCCCGTCTGGGCGCCGGCCGCGGTGGCGACCAGCCTGATCAAGGCCACGGTCACGCCCGAGCGGGCGGCCGACGTGGCTCGTGCGATCCAGGCCCTGGCGCGGCAGATCTCGGCCCGCCTGGGCGTGCCGGACCCGGCTTGAAGTGCCGCCCCGACTTGGCGCGATGGCCCGACTTCGGGCGATGACCCGATTTGACGCGCGGACCAGACCCGGCGGATGGGCTCGGCTCGGCGTGTGGGCTCGGCCCGGCGTGTGGGTCTGGCCTGACGAGCGGACCCGGCCTGACAGGCAGACCCGGCCTGACGCCCGGGCTCGGCCCATCGAGCGCCTCCGGACGAACGACCGCCCGGACGACGCCGGTGTTCAATGCGCGTGCGACAGCGCGAAATCCTCGCAGATCTCTTCGACGAGCCGATCGATCAGGTCGCTCCACTGGCAGGCCGTGCCGATCAGCCGGTCCGGCCGGGCGGACACCAGCCGGTCGCAGACGTCGGCCAGCACCAGCGCGCCGGTCGAGCGCGCGGCGTCGCGCAGCATCCGCGCCGCGACGCGCACCGTCTGGCCCTCGCCGCTCATCGTGCCCCGGCGAATCTGCGACGCCGCCTCGACGCTGACGCGCACGAAGACCTCCATCAGATGGTGCTGCAGATCGGCGACCTGCTCGGCGGGCATTTGCGGAGAGACGGACTGGCGGACCGCCTCGAAGGAGGCGTGGGCGGGTGCTTGCATGATCGACTCGGTGGGAACAGCGGACGGTCCTACGATCGCCGATCCGCTGCCGGGTGCCAAAATTTCCCAGACCGGTGCGAGATAAGCGAGTATGAACGGTATCGTGATGTTGCAACCAATCTCCGTATCGATGGGTGATCCCTCGGGGATCGGACCCGAGATCATCATCAAGGCGGCCGCGGCGCTCGCCGGCGCCCCTCGTCCGGAGCCGTCGACCGCCGTCTCGTCCGGCCACGCCGACGCCGAGCGGGCGCCGGTCGATCTGGTCGTCCATGGCGATCCCGACTGCCTGCGCCGCGAGGCCGAACGGCTCGGCCTGCCGATGCCCGCCCGGATCGAGCCCGTCGCGCTCGCGCCCGACTACCCGCCGGGCGGCCCGCGCATCGGCGTCGACGGCGCGGCCGGCGGCGACGATGCAGCGGAAGGCCGCGTCGCCGCCG
>JASGFT010000291.1:0-4536 GCA_047605425.1 Burkholderiaceae bacterium
GGCGGCGGCGCGAGCGGGTCGCGGCGCAGGCGGTGGCGCAGCGCCAGCTGCGCGGCGCGTTCAACCTGCCCGGCGGTCACTTCGCCGGTGCCGTCGAGCGCGGCGAGCGCACGCGCCGCTTGGGCGCAGACGAGGTCGCCGCGAATCCCGTCGAGATCGAGTTGCGCGCAGACGGTCGTGATGCGTTGCAGCATCGTTTCCGGCAGCCGCACGCCGGCCAGCCGCCGGCGTGCCTGCGCGAGCTGCTGCGCGATCGCCTGCTCCTGCGGCGCCCAGGTGGCAACGAAGCCGGCGGGGTCGGCATCGAAGGCGATCCGGCGGCGCACGATCTCGGCGCGCAGCTGCGGGTCGCGCGGTCCGGCGACTTCGACGCCCAAGCCGAAGCGGTCGAGCAGTTGCGGGCGCAGCTCACCCTCCTCCGGGTTCATCGTGCCGACCAGCAGGAAGCGCGCCGCTTCGGTGACCGACAATCCATCGCGTTCGACGACCACGCGGCCGGCTGCCGCCGCGTCGAGCAGCGCATCGACGAGATGGTCACCGAGCAGGTTCACCTCATCGACGTACAGCACGCCGCCGTCGGCGCGGGCCAGCAGGCCACGCTGCGCGCGATGTTCGCCGCCGAGTGCGGCGCGCACGTCGATCGAGCCGACGAGCCGGTCGAGCGTCGCGCCGAGCGGCACCTCCACCAGCGGCGCCGGCTCCCCACCACCCGCACCAGCGAGCATCGGCGCCAGCGCGCGGACGGCGGTCGATTTCGCGGTGCCGCGTTCGCCGCGCACCAGCACGCCGCCGACCGCCGGGTTGACGGCGCAGATCAATAGCGCCTGTACGAGATCGTCCTGGCCAACCAGCGCGCTCAGCGGGTAGCCAGGCGCCGCGCCGATGTCGGCCGTCATGTCGTCGCCGCCTCAAGGTCGTCTTCGAGCGCGAGGTAGCGACTGCGCACAGCGTCCAGCAGCTCGCCGGGCTCCGCCCACAGGCCACGTTCGGCCGCTTCGATCAGCCGTTCGGCGATCGATCGGGCCGCCCACGGGTTGGCTTGGTCGAAGAACTCCGCGATCTCGTCGTCGAGCAGGTAGCGCTCGGCAACCGCTTCGTACATCCAGTCGCTGGCGACCTGGGTCGTGGCGTCGTAGCCGAAGAGGTAGTCGACCGTCGCCGATAGCTCGGCGGCACCTTTGAAGCCGTGGCGCGTCATCGACCCGATCCAGCGGGGGTTACTGACGCGCGCACGGAAGATCCGCCGCGTCTCCTCGGCGAGCGTCCGCATCCGCACCTGCGCTGGGTCGGCGGAATCGCCGAGGTAGGCCGCCGGCTCGCGGCCGCTGAGCGCGCGCACCGTCGCGATCATGCCGCCGTGGTACTGGTAGTAGTCGTCGGAGTCGAGGTGGTCGTGCTCCCGCGAGTCGACGTTCTTGACAGCGACATCGATCTGCTCGAAGGCGGCGCGCATCGCTTCGGGGGCCGGCGCGCCGTCGAGCCCGCGACCGTACGCGAAGCCACCCCACGCCTCGTACACCTTCGCGAGATCGGCGTCGTCACGCCAGTCGCGCGTTTCCAGCAGCTCGATCAGCCCGGCGCCGTAGGTGCCCGGTTTGCTGCCGAAGATGCGGGTCGTCGCGCGCCGCCACGCCTGCGCCTGCTCCAGTTCACCGGCGAGCGCTGCTGCTTGCGCGCGGGCGTTCGCCGCCACATAGTTCTGGTCGTCCGGTTCGTCGAGGCCGGCGACGAGCGTCACCGCGTCGTCGAGCAGCGTCAGCAGGTGCGGGAAGGCGTCGCGGAAGAAGCCGGAGATCCGCAAGGTCACGTCGATCCGAGGCCGGCCAAGCTCTTGCAGCGGAATCACTTCAAGCCCGGTCACGCGCCTCGAACTGGGATGCCAGGTTGGGCGCACGCCGAGCAGCGCAAGTACTTCGGCAGCATCGTCGCCTTGCGTACGCATCGCGGCGGTGCCCCAGGCGACGAGCCCGACCATCCGCGGCAGCCGCCCGGTATCGGCGAGATGGCGCTCAAGGACGGCATCGGCGAGCTTGGTGCCGGTTTCGTAAGAGAGCTGCGAGGGCAGCGCGCGCGGATCGACCGAGTAGAAGTTGCGACCGGTCGGCAGCACGTCGAAGCGCCCGCGCGTCGGCGCGCCGGAGGGGCCGGCGGGAATGTGGTGTCCACGAAGCGCGCGCAGCACGTTGGTCAGTTCGTCGGTGGTCTGCGCCAGGCGCGGCACGATCTGCTCGCAGGCAAAGCGCAGCGCGGCACGCAGCCCAGCTGAGCCGGTCCCGAGTTCGCGTTCGATCACCGCGTCGATCGCCGCCGGGTTCCAGCCGGCGGCGGCGAGCCCGTCGAGCAGCGCCCCCTGCGCCTCTTCGAGACGGTCCAGCAGATCCGAGCCGCGGTACGCGGTGCCAGGGAAGCGGGCAATCAGCGCCGCGCTCGCGTCGGCGGGCACGCGCGCGCCCGGGTTGGCGACGAGCGCCGGTTCGTCGAGGCCAACGGCCTGCGCCAGCGCGGCGCGCAGGCCGGGCACGTCGCCGGAGCCGTGGCGTCCGATCGCCGCGACCAGTCCGCGCAGCTGCGGGCCGGCCGGCGGGGCGCCCAGCACATGCAGCCCATCTTTGATCTGCACATCTTTGACTTCGCAGAGGTAGCCGTCGAGATGCTCGACCAGCTCGCCGGCGTCGTCGGGTGCGTGGCTGGCGTCGATCCCGAGGTCTTCTTGGAGGTTGGCGGCCTGGATCGCCTGCCAGATTTGCGCGCCGAGGCCCGGCAGCTTGCTGGGGTCGAGCACCTCTAGGCGCGCGTACTCATCCATCAGCGCTTCGAGGTCGGCGAGTTCGTCGTAGCTCTCGGCGCGCATCATCGGCGGGACGAGATGGTCGACGACGACGGCATGCGCGCGACGTTTGGCCTGCGCGCCCTCGCCGGGATCGTTGACGACGAACGGGTAGATCAGCGGCACGTCGGCCAGCGCCGCATCCGGTGCGCACGAGGCCGAGAGCGCCAGCATCTTGCCGGGCGTCCACTCCAGCGTGCCGTGCTTGCCGAGGTGAACGATCGCATCGGCGCCCCAGTGGCTGCGCAGCCAGCGGTAGGCGGCGAGGTAGTGGTGTGCGGGCGCCAGTTCGGGGTCGTGGTAGATCCCCACTTGATCGTCGCCGTAGCCGCGCGGCGGCTGGATCAGCACCACCACATCGCCATATTCCACGCCGGAGATCACGAGGTCGCCGGTCGCCGGGTCGAGGTAGCGGTCGCCGGGCGCCGGCCCCCACTGGGCGACGATCGAGTCGCGCAGCTCGGCCGGCAGCGTCTCGTACCACGAGAGGTAGTCGGGCGCGGAGATCCGCAGTTTCGCGTCGATCAGGTGCTGATCGGTGATGAACTCGGGGTCGTGCCCACCGGCGTCGATCAGCTCGCGCATCAGGGCGTCGCCGTCGGCCGGCATGTTCTCTACGCGGATGCCGTCGGCGGCGAGCGCGTGCAGCAGCGCGATCGCCGATGCGGGCGTGTCGAGCCCGACCGCCATCCCGATCCGCGCGTGCTTGGTCGGGAAGGCGGTCAGCACGATCGCGACCTTCTTGCCGGTGTTCGCGTCGGCGCCGGCCGGCGCGCCGGCTTTCGCGCGCCGCAGTCGGGCGTGGCGCAGCACGAGTCCGGCGAGCCGGTCGCAGCGTTCGGCATCGGGCACGTAGCGCGGGACGGCGGTGCCGACCTTCGATTCGTCGGCGTTACCGCGCTCTTTGAAGCAGATCGGTCCGCCAATAATGCGCCCGTCGAATTCGGGAATCGCGACCTGGGTGGCGGCGTCGATCGGTCGCAAACCTTCGTCGCCTTCCTCCCACTGCGCGCGACTCATCGTGACCGTCAGCGCCTGCACGACCGGCACGTCGAGCGCTTCGAGCGCGGTCGCGTCCCACTGCAAATGATCCTCGCTGCCACCCTCGGCGGCCGGCAGCGTCGTCGCCGCATCGCCTGCGCTGGCGCCGCCGGTCGCGAGCATCGTGGTGACGAGCGCGTCGATCTGGCCGTCGAGCAGTTCCAGTGCGGCGACGCGCCCATCCTGGAGGCCCCGGCGCAGCGTGTAGCTCCACACCGGCAGCGGGTGGCCGCCTTGGCGGCGGATCGCGGCGCACAGTTCGTCGATGAAGGCGGTATTGCCGGTCAGGCGGTGCGAGCGGTAGAAGGCGATGCCGACAACCGGTGCCTGCGGGTCGCGTCCGGCGAGTGCCTCATCGATCGTCACGTCGCCGCGTCCGGGGAGGTAGATGCCGAGCTGCGGCGCGGGCGCGGGCTGCTCGAAGCCGTAGCCGTCGAGCAGGAAGGTGTCGGCGAGGAAGCGCAGCATCTGCTCGATGTTGTGAACGTCGCCGGAGGCCAGGTATTCGCCGACCTGCGCGACCGCCCCGGAGGGCGCGGTCGAGAGCGCGGTCATCTCCGCATCCGGTTGGGCTTCGCCACCGAGTGCGATCAGCGCGATCCCCTGCTCGCGGCAGCGTTCGGCGAGCCGGTCGACGCCGCCCTGCCAGCCGCGCCGGCCTCCGAGCA
>JASGFT010000292.1:0-4467 GCA_047605425.1 Burkholderiaceae bacterium
AGCGCCGCGGCGCCCCGCGCGCATTCCGACAGCCAGCGGCGCCGGGCCTGGCAAGACGCCGCGCCCTCGTCGGCGCACTCCCGGCCGAGCCGGCCCGGCGTGTTCATGCGGCCTCCGTCAGCGACGATACGAGCGCGCGCCAGTCCGGCGATTCCGGCCGCCCCGGCTTGCGCTCGCCGAACAGCGTCGCGATCAGGCGCCCCGCTTCGTCGTAGAGCTCGATCGACGTGACGATGCCGTCCGACGTCGGCTTGCGCACGACCCAGGTCTCGCGGACGTGGTCGCCGCGCAGATGCAGGTTGAATCCCGGATCGAGCACGTTCAGCCACGGCCCCATCCGCTCGATCCGGACGACCGGACCGGTATGGATCTGGACGCAGCCGGGATTGCCGACGAACACCATGATCGACAGGCCGCTGGCCGCGGCCGCGGTCAGCGCGCGCTCGACGGTGTCGTCGCCGACCCGCATCGCATGACCGTCGGGCGCGAGCCGCAGCGCGCGCGTACGGGCGAGCCCGTAGCGCTTGAGCAGCGGAAAGAACTCGTGCGTGTCCCGCATCGCCAGCCAGTCGCGGGCGAACGCCTGCGCGTCGACCTCGTCGGCCAGCGGGTAATCGATCGCCAGCGGTGTCTCGGCCTCGAGCCCCGGCGCCTGCTCGGGCGCGCGCAGGCGCTCGACCAGCGCCCGCCATGCCGGCACGTCGCTGGCCGGGCGCAGGAACACCTTGTGCGTCGCGTCACCGTCGGACAGATAGCACTGCAGGCTGCGCTGCGGCGGATCGACCGACGTGTCCTCGACGGCGAACGCATGGCGCCAGCGTCGATAGAACAGCCGCAGGTCGATCACGCCGAGCGCCAGGCCCGCGTGCCCGGCCAGCTCGATGTCGCGATAAGGCCCGTCCTTCTCGTGCACGCAACTGTCGTTGCGCGTCAGCGCCATCACCGGTCCCAGCGCCGGTAGCCCTTCGATCAGCGCGCGGATCGCGTCCAGGTCCGAACGCAGCCGGATCACCGTCGGCTGGCCGGGCGCCGACGCTGGCGCTTGACCCGGCTCGCCCCGCGCCGCCGACGCGATGCCGACGCGACAGCCGAGCAGCCGCGCCTCGCTGATGTCCAGCGCCGCCGCGATGTCGCGCTGGCGCATCCGGCGAGCGGCCATCTCGCGCCAGGCGTCGCGCAGCGCCCCGTGGTCCCGCGGGTCGATCATGCCTGGTGTGGCCATGCCATCCTCATCGCATCCTCGTCGTCTTCACAGTTCGATCTTCAGCATCACGCTGGCCGTGCGACCGGGCTGCGTATACGCGTCGACGACCGTCGAGCTCGACGACAGGCCGCGCACGTCGGTCCAGCGCCAGTACTTGCGATCGGTCAGGTTGAACACGCCGGCGAACAGTTGCAGATGCCGGTTCAGGCGCCAGCTTCCGAACAGGTCGAACGTCGCGTAGCCGGGCGTCGCGAACTGCGTGGCCGGCGCGGTCACCAGCGACGACGAATCGATGCGCGACGATTTCTTCGCCGCGACCGCCGTCGCGCGCAGGCCCAGCATCGTCCCTTCGGCCGGTTCCCAGTTGACGCCGGCGATCGCCTTGAACGGGTCGACGCTGTTCAACGGCCGGCCGGCCGAGGTGTTCGTGCCGTGCACCCAGCCCAGGCCGCCGATCAACCTCCACGACGGCGCCACCCGATACGAGCCCGTCGCCTCGATCCCGTGCAGCCTGACCTCGCCGGCGTTGATGAACTGGAACACCGCCGGATCGGCGGTCGTGAAGCTGCCCGAGACCTGCTGCTGGTCGATGAAATTCTTGTAGCGGCCCGCGAACGCCGACACCGAGTAGAAAACGCCGGGCGCGCTGCGCCGCAGGCCGATCTCGATGCTGCGGCTGGTCTCGGGCCGCAGATCCGGATTGGCCGCCGACCGGTAGTTGGTCACCGCGTTCGAGAAACCGTTGTTGACCTGGTCCGGCGTCGGCGCGCGAAAGCCCTCGGAGAAGTTCGCGAACACCGAATGCTGGGCCGGCAGCCGCCAGATCAGCCCGAGGCGCGGCGAGAACCGCGACCCGTCGGACTTGCTCGCCTCGCCGACGTAGCCGTCCGTGCTCGGCGACAGCCGGTAGGCGTCCCAGCGCAGGCCCGGGATCACGCTGACGTCGCCGCCGGCCAGCACGATCTCGTCCTGCAGGTACGCGCCGAACAGGTTGTAGCGCGTGTCCGGAAACGACTTGGCCGGAAAGGTCTCGCCGATCGGCGGCACCGTTCCGTCGCGGATCCCTTCATAAGTGGCCGTCGACGCATCGGCGCCGTAGACGAGCTTGTGCGTCGTCGCGCCCTTCAGCGTCTTTTGCGCGACCACGCCGCCGCCGGTCCAGGTCTCGTCGTAGTGCGACGACCGCGAGCGGTCGGCCGCGGTATTGCGATCCTCGTAGGCGTCCTGGCGCGCCTTGGTGCCCTGCCGGTACAGGAACCAGCGCAGCGAATCGGCGATCGGCGCATCCAGCGCGTCGATCCGGTGATCGAGCACGAGCCCGACGCGGCGCTGGCGATCCCGCGCGGTCAATCCAACAACGCTGGTCGCCGCCAGCGGCGGCCGCGCGATGCCGGACAGCACGTCGGTGTCGACGTGGCGCGAGAACGCATCCAGCGTGATCCGGAACGTATTGGTCGCGCTATGGTGATAGACGGCCTTGGCCAGCAGCGCGTTCGAGCCGTAGTCCTGCGGGTTGGGCCGCGTGCGATCGACGTTGGCCGCATCGTTCGTGCCCTGGTTGCGCAGCGCCTTGCCGTCGCGACGCGTATAGAAGCCCATCACGTCCCAGCGGCCGAAGCGGGCCGCCGCGCCCAGCGTCTCGGCGAAGCTGCGATCGGCCGAATCGTAGGCCAGCGACGCCGACGCGTAGACGTCCCCGCCCGAGCGCCGCAGCAGGCTGTCCGGATCGCGCGTCACGAAGCTGACGACGCCGGCCAACCCGTCGCTGCCGTACAGCGTCGACGCCGGCCCGCGCAGCACCTCGACGCGCTCGATCGTCGCGACGTCCAGGTAGTCGGCGCGTCCGAAGGTATTGGCGCCGAAATTGAAGGTGTTGGGCAGGCGGATGCCGTCGACCTGCATCAGCACGCGATTGCCTTCGAGCCCGCGGATGTTGATGCCCTCGTTGCCGGCGCGGCCGGTCGTCCCTTGCGCGAGCCCGAATCGCGCCGGGCTGCGACGCACGCTCAGGTTCGGTTCGTAGCGATCCAGGTCGCGCACGTCGCGCACCCGCTGCGTCTCGATGTCCTCGGCGTCGATGATCGAGATGCTGGCCGGCACCTCGTCGATCGGCCGCTCGACGCGCGCGCCGCTGACGGTGACGGCCGACAGCCCGGCCGCCGCGGCCGACTGCGCGAGCCGCACGTCGGCGGTCGCCGGCGCGGCCTGCGCGGCCGCGGCAGACGGCGCGGTCTGCGCGCCGGCACCGCCGCCGGCGACCAGCCCGGCGGCGCCGGCCAATCCGATCCACCATGGACCCGGCCCGGCGCGGCCGGGGCGGCCGGCATGCGCCGGCATCGGCGGCGAACGCCGCGGGGTTTGGGACGAGATCCTTGGCGCAGGGAAACGCTTCACGGCCACTCCTCGAAACGGGTCGCGTGTGGACCGGACCGGCGAGTCGACGCCGGTCGGTGCGGGCATGCATCAACGCCAATCGTAATAGAAACAATTATCGTTAACAAAATGAATCCTTTGAGCCGGCCCAGCGAACCGTCGTGCCGGCTCGCGGCGGGACGCATGGCCGACGCCCCTCCTCCCGGGTTTCTCCGAACGTGCACGCGCGCGTAACATGGCGTCCGGCTCGCATCGTTCCCGCTCGACACCGACTTGGAGACCCCCGCATGTCCACGCCCGAAGCGCAACGCGCAGACGACGCCTCGCCGCCCAATCGCCGTTCCCGCAACATCCTGGAAGGCGTCGCCCGCGCGCCCAACCGGTCGATGTACTACGGCATGGGCTACAAGAAGGAAGACTTCGTCAATCCGATGATCGGCGTGGCCAACGGCCATTCGACGATCACGCCGTGCAACTCCGGCCTGCAGCCGCTGGCCGACGCCGCCGTCGACGCGATCAAGGCCGCCGGCGGCAACGCCCAGTTGTTCGGCACGCCGACGATCTCGGACGGCATGTCGATGGGCACCGAAGGCATGAAGTACTCGCTGATCTCGCGCGAGGTCATCGGCGACTGCATCGAGACCGCGGTGCAGGGCCAGTGGATGGACGGCGTGCTGGTGATCGGCGGCTGCGACAAGAACATGCCCGGCGGCATGATCGGCATGCTGCGCAGCAACGTGCCGGCGATCTACGTCTACGGCGGCACGATCAAGCCCGGCCACTGGAAGGGCAAGGACCTGACCGTCGTGTCGGTGTTCGAGGCCGTCGGCGAATATTCGCGCGGCCGGATGAGCGAAGAGGACTTCGACGGCATCGAGAAGAACGCGATC
>JASGFT010000293.1:0-4445 GCA_047605425.1 Burkholderiaceae bacterium
GACACCCGCGACACCCGCGACACCCGCGACACCCGCGACACCCGCGACACCCGCGTCATCCGCGTCATCCGCGTCATCCGCGTCATTCGATGCAACCCGTGCGGCCGGCGCGGTCGACGCCCGGATCGTCCCCGGTTCGTCGCGACGCTGGCTGCGACGCGGGCGGCGTCTGTCGGCGTGCCTGCTGATCGTCATCGGCCTGCTGCTGCTCGGGCCGCTGTCGGTGCTCGCGTTCGGCGGCCTCGGCTCGGCCGGCGACTGGCGCGGCGCGTCGCGCCTGTCGGCCGGGATCGCACCCCGCCCCGACCAAGCGCCGGAGGCCATCGTCCAGGCCTATGCGGCGCGCACGATAGGCTGGCGCGGAGCCTTCGGCGTGCACACCTGGATCGCGACCAAGCGCCCGGGCGCCGACGGCTACGTCATCCATCACGTGCTCGGCTGGCGCGCCTTCCGCGGCGGTTCAGCCGTCGTGACCCAGACGGGCGATCCGGATTTCCGGTGGTTCGGCGCCACGCCGATCCTGCTCGCCGATCATCGCGGCGCCGCCGCCGAGGCGATGATCGACCAGATCGAGGCCGCCGTCGCGTCCTACCCGTGGGATCGCTGGTACCGGGTCTGGCCCGGCCCGAACAGCAACACCTTCACCGCCCACGTCGCTCGGGCGGTGCCGGCGATGCGGCTTGACCTGCCGGCCAACGCGCTCGGCAAGGACTATCTCGGCGGCTGGCGACTGATCGCGCCGATGCCCAGCGGCACCGGCTGGCAGGTATCACTGTTCGGCCTGGCCGGCATCGGCCTTGCCCGCGAGGAAGGCATCGAGATCAACCTGCTCGGGTTGTCCGCGGGCTTCGACTTCAACGACCTGGCGCTGCGCCTGCCGGGCTACGGCAACGTCCCGCTTCGGCGCGGCTGATCGAGGAGCCGCCCGCTGGGGACGCGGCACGACAGGAAGATAGTTCTTGATCACACGAAGCCCGTGTACACTGATTTCGTGTGACCGGAGATGCCTATGAAAAACATCACCCTGAGTGCCGATGAATCATTGATCGAAGCGGCGCGCGCCCGGGCGGCTGCCGAGAAAACTACGCTCAACGAGCAGTTTCGTCGCTGGCTGGCCGACTACGCACAGACTCGTGATCACCTGCAGCGATATGACACGGTCATGCAGTCCTTACGAGGCCGGCTCGAGGTGGGACGAAAGCTGAACCGGGACGAGATGAATGAGCGCTGATCGATTCTTCGACACCAACATCTTCATCTATCACCTGGACAGTTCCGACACCGCCAAGCACCGAATCGCCGAGGAACTCGTCCGCGGCGCACTCGAAGCGCGAGATGCCTGCATCAGCTATCAAGTGGTTCAGGAATGCCTGAACGTTGCCACCCGCAAGGCGAAAGTGGCACTTTCGGTTGAAGAAGCCCGCACCTATCTGGACGTGGTGCTCATGCCGCTCCTACGGGTCTCGGCGAGTGAAGCGCTGTACCACCGCGCACTGGACGTGCAAGCGCGGTGGCGCTTCAGCTTCTACGACTCGCTGATCGTTGCCGGTGCTCTATCGGCGGGTTGCAAGACCCTGCTCAGCGAAGACTTGCAGGATGGGCAGCGCATCGAGGGACTAACGATCAGGAATCCGTTCGGGTAAGTCGGCGTCAGCTTTCGCCCCCGGCCCACCGCTCGCCGAGCCCTCTGAGAACGGCCAGAAAACCGGAATCAGCGCGACGCCGATCACCCAGAAGATCAGGTTCAGCGGCAGCCCGACCTTGACGAAATCCATGAACCGATAACCGCCGGCGCTATAGACCATCGTGTTGGTCTGGTACCCGACCGGCGTGGCGAAACCGGTCGAGGCGGCGAAGGTCACGGCGATGAGGTCGCTGTCCTGGCGCAGCGACGGCATCGCGTCCTGAGGCGCGATCATCAGCAGGATGTCGCCGACGTTCAGCCTGAGGGTCCGGAGCTTGTCGCGCAGGATTTCCCCCCGACGGTGAATCGCCAGCACCGTGGCGTCGTGACGCCAGCGCCGAGCACGATCGCCACCAGCGCGATCAGCAAGGACCATGGCGATCTCGACCGTCATCGGTCCACTGATGACCGGAAGCGCTTCTATAGTGGTGATTTTGGAAACTCCAGATTGTAATTAGCAGCATTTCGGAAGTGATTGCCCAGGCATATAGTTACTCCATCGCACAGCAACTCGCTGCCCGACCCAACCAATGGAGTCTGATCATGTTGAACAAGAAATTCGCTGCCGTCGCCCTGGGTACCCTGCTTTCCATCGGTGTCGGTGCCGCTCAAGCCGGTGAACTGACCGAAGACCAACTGCCGTGGAACCAGCACCCGGTCGCCTCGTCGGTCACCCGTGCTCAAGTGCAAGCCGAACTGCGCCAGTTCCAGAACGACACGCATGAGGTCGTCTACGCCGTCTATCCGGACGATCGCGCCGCCAACGTCGTCACGCCCGCGCAGGGCAAGACCCGCGCCGAAGTGAAACAAGAGCGCGACTTCGCGCTGTCGCACCAGGCGCCGAGCGCTTCGCCCGACAACCCGTACTTCGGCTGATCGCTGGCACCACTCAGGACGGCCCGCCCTCCCGGGCCGCCGAGCAGGCCTCTCCTCCTCTCGACGCCTCGCCGGCACAGCCGCAGCGAGGCGTCCCTGTTTCCGCCGTCATCGGCCGCCCCGCTCGCCGCCGCCGCGCTCGCCCATCAAGCCGTCGACGAAGCTCGCGGCGATGTCCTTGAGCTGCCTGCGGTCGTATCCGGCCCGCTCCATGACGGCCAGCCCTCTGGTGAAGGTGACGACGAGGCGGGCGAGGCGATCGGGCTCGATCGCCGGCGAGCCGTCAGGGGCGGCCCGGATCGCATCGCCGACCACGCGCTCCAACTGCGCCAGCAGCGCCCGCACGCGCTGGCGAACGGCGTCGCTCGACATGCCCGCATCGAGCGCGGTGCGCGTCGTCAGGCAGCCTCGCGGCGGTGAGCCGCTCGTCATGTTGACGATGATCACGTCGAAGAAGCGACGCAGTCTCGCCGCGGCGTCGCCGCGCGCCAGCGCACGGCCGACCGTTTCCAGGAATCGCGCCGCATAACCGTCGAACGCGTGCAGAAAGATCGCCTCCTTGTCTCCGTAGGCGTTGTACAGGCTGCCGCGCTGGACGCCCGTCGCCGTGGCGAGGTCCTGCATCGACGTGTCGTGAAGGCCTTTTCGCCAGAACACATCGAGCGCGATCGCGATCACTTCCCGTTCGTCGAATTGACGCGCCCCCACCATTCGATTCGCTCCATCACCTCATGTTTGACATCAACGTCAAACTTGACATAATCGTCAAAGATAAACGGACAACCCGGACCGATTGCCATGACGACAGATGCCGCCGCGAACACCGATCGCACCAGGCACGAAATCCGCGAGGAAGTCCTGACGGCGCTCGGGCTTTCGGCCGGCGCGGCGCTCGCGCTGGGCCTGTCCCGTTTCGCCTATGCGCTGCTGCTGCCGGCGATGCGGGCGGATCTGGGCTGGACCTACGCCGAAGCCGGATCGCTGAACACCGCCAACGGCGCCGGCTACATTCTAGGGGCACTGGTCGCGGCCTGGACCGCCCGTCGATGGGGCACGGCACGCGCGTTCCTCGCCAGTTTCGCGGTCAGCGCCGGAGTATTGCTGCTGATGGCGGTGACGGCGCGTTTCTCCGTCCTGTTCGCGCTGCGAGCGATCGGCGGCGCATCGACGGCGATCACGTTCATCCTGGGCGCTGGACTGGCCGCCGCGATCTGCCCCGCGCGGGATCCGCGCCGCCGCGGCACGCTCGTCGGCCTGTACGTCGCCGGCGTCAGCTTCGGGCTGCTGGCGGCCGGCGCGACGATCCCGCTGATCCTGCAGGAAGACGCGCGGCTTTGGCCGCGAGGCTGGCTGGTGCTGGGCGTTCTGGGCATCGCCGGCTGGCCGGCCGCGCGATGGGCGGCCCGCCGCGTCCGCGAACCGATCGGCGGCAACCGCGTGATGCTCGATCGCCGCGCATGGCGGCAGTTGGCGCCGACCTTCGCCGGATACGGCCTATTCGGCGCCGGCTATATCGGCTACATGACCTTCATCATCGCGCTGCTGCAGACCCAGGGCGGCAGCAGCGCGCAGACGATCGGATTCTGGCTGGTCCTCGGCAGCGTATCGGCAGTATCGACCTTCCTTTGGGGCCGAGTCCTGGGCGGCTACCGGGACGGCCGCGGCGCAGCGCTCGTCTTCGCGGTATCGATGCTCGGCACGCTGCCCGTTCAGCTGTCCTCCGGTCCGGCGGCGATGTTCGCGTCGGCTGTGCTTTTCGGAGGCAGCTTTCTCGCCGGACCGGCGGCAGCCACCATCATCGCGCAACGCCAGTTGCGCCTGAGGGCCTGCAACCCAGCGTTCGAGTTCCGCACGACCGGCCGGGAGCACATGATATTCCTTCTTC
>JASGFT010000294.1:0-4366 GCA_047605425.1 Burkholderiaceae bacterium
CCGGGCTGTCGATCGAGACCGGCCCGGCCGCCGCGCTGCACCGGGCGGCGCGCGAGCGCGGCGTGCCGGTGGCCGGCGAGATCGAGCTGTTCGCGCAGGCGCTGGCGACGCTGCGCGAGCAGGACTATCGCCCCCGGCTGATCGCGGTGACCGGCACCAACGGCAAGACGACGACGACGGCGCTGGTCGCGCACTTGTGCGAGCAGGCGGGCCTGAGCGCGCGCGCGGCCGGCAACATCGGCCCGGCGGCGCTGGACGCGCTGCGCGAGGCGGTCGACGCCGACGCGCTGCCCGAGGTCTGGGTGCTCGAGCTGTCGAGCTTCCAGCTCGCGCTGACCGACAGCCTGCGCCCCGACGCCGCGGCGATCCTGAACCTCACGCAGGACCATCTGGACTGGCACGCATCGATGGCCAGCTACGCCGCGGCCAAGCAGCGGATCTACGCGCCGGGGACCGTGGTCGTGTGCAACCGCCAGGACGCGGCGACGCGGCCGGCGCGCCAGCGGCCCGTCGGCGGCATCGTCTCGATCGGCCTGGACGCGCCGGCCGTCGCCGGCGACCTGGGCGTGATCAGCGAACGAGGCGTCGACTGGCTCGCCGAGGCCGTGCCGGCCGAGGAGGTCGTCAGCCGCCGCAACAAGCAGCCGGTGCCGGTGCTGGTCAAGCGGATGATGCCGGCCGAGGCGCTACGGCTGCGCGGACGCCACAACCAGGCCAACGTGCTGGCCGCGCTGGCGCTGTGCCGCGCGATCGGCATCAAGCTCGGCCGCCTGCTGCACGGCCTGCGCGATTTCGCGGGCGAGCCGCATCGCTGCCAGCTCGTCGCGACGATCGACGGCGTCGAGTACTACGACGACAGCAAGGGCACGAACGTCGGCGCCACGGTCGCCGCGCTCGCCGGCCTGGGCCGCCGCGCGGTGCTGATCGCCGGCGGCGACGGCAAGGGACAGGACTTCGCGCCGCTGGCCGCCGCCGTCGCGCGCCATGCGCGAGCGGTCGTGCGGATCGGCCGCGACGGCCCGCGCATCGGCGAGGCGCTGGCCGCCCGCTGCGTCGCGCCGCACGCCGCCGACGATCTGCCGGGCGCGGTGCGCCTGGCGGCCACGCTCGCCCGCGACGGGGACGCCGTGCTGCTGTCGCCGGCTTGCGCGAGCTTCGACATGTTTCGCAACTATGCGCACCGCGCCGAGGTCTTCGTCGACACGGTGCGCGAACTGGCGGCCGACGCGGGGGTGCCATGCTGACCATTCGAATGCCCGCGTTCCTGCGGCGGCGCGACGAACGCGGCGGCGTGCTGGCCCGCCGCGCCCGCGCGGCGACGCTCGAGACCGTCGACGGCAAGATCCTGTGGGTCGTCACGATCCTGCTGCTGCTCGGACTGGTGATGGTGTATTCGGCGACCGTGGCGCTGCCCGAGTCGCCGCGCTTCGCGCGCTACGCGCCGACCTATTTCCTGGTGCGTCATGCGTTCGCGATCGGCCTGGGCTCGCTGGTGGCGCTGGCTGCGTTCGCGGTGCCGATGCGCCGCTGGCAGCAGCTCGCGCCCTGGCTGTTCCTCGCCGGCCTGGTGCTGTTGACGATCGTGCTGATACCGGGCGTCGGCAAGGTCGTCTACGGCGCGCGGCGCTGGCTGTCGCTGTACGTGCTCAACCTGCAGCCGTCCGAGCTGATGAAGCTGTTCGTCGTGCTGTACGCGGCCAGCTACACGGTGCGCAAGCAGGACTTCATGCAGCGCTTCAAGAAGGGCTTCCTGCCGATGGGCGGCGTCGTCTTCGTCGTCTGCCTGCTGCTGATGCTCCAGCCCGACTACGGCGCCACCGTCGTCATCGCCGCGATCGCGATGGGGCTGCTTTACCTGGGAGGCGTCAACGGCAAGCTGTTCGCCGGCCTGGTCGGCATCGTCGGCGTCACGTTCTTGGCGATCATCACGTTCTCGACGTGGCGGCGCGAGCGCTTCTTCGCTTACCTCGCGCCCTTCGATTCGGACCACGCGCTCAAGAAGGGCTACCAGTTGACGCATTCGCTGATCGCGTTCGGCCGCGGCGAGTTCTTCGGCGTCGGGCTCGGCGGCTCGGTCGAGAAGCTGCACTACCTGCCCGAGGCGCACACCGACTTCCTGCTGGCCGTCGTCGGCGAGGAGCTCGGCTACGTCGGCGTCGTCGTCGTCATCGGCCTGTTCTTCTGGCTGACCAAGCGCGCGTTCGAGATCGGCCGCCAGGCGATCGCGCTCGACCGCACGTTCGCCGGCCTGACGGCCAAGGGCATCGCGCTGTGGATCGGCATCCAGGCGTTTATCAACATGGGCGTCAACGTCGGCCTGCTGCCGACCAAGGGGCTGACGCTGCCGTTGATGAGCTACGGCGGCAGCGGCATCGTCGTCAACCTGGTGGCGATCGCGATCCTGCTGCGCGTCGATTTCGAGAATCGCGTGCTGATGCGCGGAGGCCGGCTGTGAGCGCGCGCACCGTGATGATCATGGCCGGCGGCACCGGCGGCCACGTGATGCCGGGCCTGGCCGTCGCCGAGGCGATGCGCGCGCGGGCGTGGAACGTGATCTGGCTCGGCAACCCGGGCGGCATGGAGGCGACGCTGGTGCCGCGGCACGGCTTCGCGATGCGCTGGGTGCGCTTCGGCGGCCTGCGCGGCAAGGGGCTGCGGACCAAGCTGATGCTGCCGGTCAACCTGGCGCGCGCGCTGTGGCAGAGCCTGCGCGTGATGCGCGCCGAGCGGCCGGCCGTCGTGCTGGGCATGGGCGGCTACATCAGCTTTCCCGGCGGCGTGGCCGCCGCGATGATGGGCCGTCCGCTGGTGCTGCACGAGCAGAACTCGGTCGCCGGCCTGGCCAACAGGACGCTGGCGCGGCTGGCGCGGCGCGTGCTGGTCGCGTTTCCGGACGCGCTGCCGCGCGCGCAGTGGTGCGGCAACCCGGTGCGCGTCGAGATCGCCCACCTGCCGCCGCCCGGGCAGCGCTACGCCGGGCGCGACGGGCCGCTGCGCGTGCTGGTCGTCGGCGGCAGCCTGGGCGCGCAGGCGCTGAACACCGTGGTGCCGCGCGCGCTGGCGATGCTGTCCGGCGACGAGCGTCCGCGCGTCGTCCACCAGAGCGGCAAGGCGCACCGGCAGGCGCTGGCCGACGCTTACCGCGAGGCCGGCGTCGCGGCCGAGCTGCGCGAGTTCATCGACGACATGGCGGCCGCGTATCGCGACGCCGACCTGGTCGTGTGCCGGGCCGGCGCGATGACGGTCGCCGAGGTGACGGCCGCCGGCGTGGCGGCGCTGATGGTGCCGTTCCCGTTCGCGGTCGACGATCACCAGACGACCAACGCGCGCTTCCTGTCCGAGCGCGGCGCGGCGATCCTCGTGCCGCAGTCCGAACTGACGCCCGACCGGCTGGCCGGCCTGCTCAAGGGCATGACGCGCGAGCGGCTGCTGCGGATGGCGGTCCGCGCGCGGGCGATGGCGCGGCCCGACGCGACGCGCGACGTCGCCGACGCGTGCGAGGAGGCGGCCCGGCCATGAAGCACAAGGTCAAGCGGATCCATTTCGTCGGCATCGGCGGATCGGGGATGAGCGGCATCGCCGAGGTGCTGCTGAACCAGGGTTACCGCATCAGCGGCTCGGACCTGTCGGCCAACGCCGCCACGCAGCGGCTGGCGAGGCTCGGCGCCCGGGTCGTGCTCGGCCACCAGGCCGAGAACATCGCCGGCGCCGACTGCGTGGTCACGTCGACGGCGGTCCAGGGCGACAATCCCGAGGTGCTGGCGGCGCGGGCGCGGCGCGTGCCGATCGTGCCGCGCGCGCTGATGCTGGCCGAGCTGATGAAGCTCAAGCAGGGCATCGCGATCGCCGGCACGCACGGCAAGACGACGACGACCAGCCTGGTCGCGTCGATCCTGGCGCGCGGCAACCTCGACCCGACCTTCGTCATCGGCGGGCGGCTCAACAGCGCCGGCGCCAATGCGCGGCTGGGCGGCGGCGACTACATCGTCGTCGAGGCCGACGAGTCGGACGGTTCGTTCCTGAACCTGACGCCGATGATCGCGGTGATCACGAACATCGACGCCGACCACATGGAGACTTATGGCCACGACTTCGCGCGGCTGCGCCAGGCCTTCGTCGAGTTCACGCAGCGGTTGCCGTTCTACGGCGCGGCCGTGCTGTGCGCCGACGACGCGCACGTGCGCGAGATCCTGCCGTTCGTGTCCAAGCCGGTCATCACCTACGGCTTTGCCGCCGACGCGCGGGTGCGCGCGGTCGACGTGCGCGCGGACGAGGGGCGCATGCACTTCACGGTGCTGCGGCCGGGCCGCGAGCCGATGCCGGTCGTGCTGAACCTGCCCGGCCTGCACAACGTGCAGAACGCGCT
>JASGFT010000295.1:0-4364 GCA_047605425.1 Burkholderiaceae bacterium
CGACGGCACGGGAGGTTAGGTACGTGAACTGCTATCGATTTTCAGCGATCAAGGGCGTGCAGGCTGGCCGTGCCTATTTTGTGATTATGGTGCCGTTCAGCGCCGTACAGCCGCTGTTTCGCTTCGACGAAGCCGAACTGCCCCCCGAACTCACTGCCCAACGTGAACTGACCCAGTCGCGCATTCCCGCCATCGCCCGGTACATCGTCGACAACGCCGAGACCTATGTCCTGTCCGCCCTGTCGGCATCGATTGACGGCGGCTTCCGGTTCCTGCCGGCGATCGAGGATGAGCGCAACGTCGGCACGCTGGAGGTCGACATGACCGCGACCCTCGTCATCAACGATGGCCAGCACCGCCGGGCTGCGATCGTCGAGGCGCTGCGTGAGCGGCCCTACCTAGCGCATGAGACGATCGCGATCACGCTCTTCCCGGATCGCGGGCTTGAGCATGCCCAGCAAATGTTCGTCGATCTGAATCAGCACGGCGTCAAACCGTCGAAATCGCTGCGCATCTTCTATGATGGCCGCGATGAATCCGCGCAGTTCACCAAGGCGGTGATCGACGCGGTGCCGCTGTTCCTCGCGCTGACTGATCTCACCCATGTCACGCCGAAGTCAGGGTCACGCAAATTGTTCGGCCTGTCGAGCGTGCATGTCGCCGTCTCTACGTTGATTACCGATGCAGGGCTTTCCGGCGAGGCAGCAGTCGCCGCCGCGGTCGACTATTGGTCCGCCGTCTGTGACAATATGCCCGACTGGCAGGCGGCTGCCCGGCTCGACATTCTCCCTTCCGAACTGCGCCGTGACACCGTTCATGCGCATGGGCTGGCGTTGGAAGCCCTGGCGATCGTCGGCGCCAGGCTGTTCGATACCTATCCCGATGGCTGGCGCGACCGGTTGGCGGGGTTGCAACGGCTCGACTGGTCGCGCGCGAATACCGGACTTTGGGAAGGGAGGGCGATGGTCGGCGGCAAGGTGAACCGCTCGCGCACCAGCGTTTTGTTAACAGCAGAACTCATTTGGAGTTGGATCGAGACGCAATCCGGTAGCGCGGGCGCACAAGCCGTCCTACAGTGAGACAGGGGTCGCAAGGCCAGGATTTTGCGTCGAATCGAGTTCAATGGCAGCCAAGAAACCCAGGGTTTTACAGGCCCTTCACGAAGACATTCAGCAAATCTACCTCGCCGACTCGCGGCCTTGGGTGGTCGGCTATTCCGGTGGTAAGGATTCGACGACGGCGCTGCAGCTGATCTGGACCGCCATCGCGCGTCTGCCGGTCGAACAGCGCGTGAAACCCATTTATGTCATAAGCTCGGACACGCTGGTCGAGACGCCCGTGGTGTCGCGCTATATCGACGTCACGCTCGAGAAGATCGCGTCCGCGGCGGTCGAACAGGCGATGCCGGTGGTGACCCACAAGGTCGTGCCGGACGTCGACCGGAGCTTCTGGGTCAACATGATCGGCCGCGGCTATCCCGCGCCGTCGCGTCGCTTCCGCTGGTGCACCGAGCGACTGAAGATCGAGCCGGCCAATGATTTCATCAAGAGCCGCGTTGCCGAGTTCGGCGAGGTCATCATGGTGCTGGGTGTGCGGTCGCAGGAATCCGCGACCCGCTCGCAGGTGATGTCACTGCACCGGATCGAAGGTTCGAAGCTGTCACGGCATTCGTCGCTGCTGAACGCCTTCGTCTACGCACCGATCGCCGATTTCTCAACCGACGATGTCTGGACCTATCTGCTCCAGAATGCGTCCCCCTGGGGCAGTGACAATCGCGATCTGGTCGCCATGTACCGCAACGCCGCGTCGGGCGAATGCCCGCTGGTGGTCGACACGACGACGCCGTCCTGCGGCAATTCGCGGTTCGGCTGCTGGGTTTGCACGGTGGTCGAGCGCGACAAGGCGATGGAGGCGATGATCGACAGCGGCGAGGAGTGGCTGACGCCGCTTCTCGAATATCGCGACAAGCTTGCTGAAACGCAGAAGCCGGAGCTGAAGTCGCGCTACCGCGACTATCGCCGCCGCACCGGCAAGGTGCAGTTCATCGGCGAGACCGACCGCGTGATGCCTGGACCGTACACGATGGATTTCTGCCGCGAGTTGCTGCGGGGCCTGCTCGAAACTCAGAAAGCGGTCGCCGCGGATGCGCCGGTCGGCGAAGCCCCGATCCTGATCCATGAAGCCGAGCTGCATGAGATCCGGCGGCTATGGCGGACCGAGCGCGGGGATTGGCCCGACAGCGTGCCGCGGATCGTGCGCGAAGTGATGGGCCGCGACTTTGATTGGGTGGCCGAGGATACGGTGGCCTTCACTCAGGACGACAACGAGCTGCTCGACACGATCTGCGCCGAAAATGACGTTCCCACCGAGCTCGTGGTTAAGCTGCTCGATGTCGAGCGCGCATCGCATGGCCTCAAGCGTCGGCACGCCGTTCATACCCGGATCGAGGATACGTTCCGGCTCGAATGGCGTGATCTCGAAACGCTCGTCGCCGAACGCCGCGAAGCGCTTGGCGTGAGCGGGGATGGAGCCGCGCTGGTCGATGATGAGGACGAGGAAGGCGACGATCTTTTCGCACGCCCGGCCGAGCGCGAGGATGACGCATGATCCTGCGCGCCATCCACATTGAGAATTTCGGCCTCTATGCCGGTCGTCAGATGCTCGATTTGACGCCGCGCGGCAAGCCGGTGATCCTGGTCGGCGGTCGCAACGGTGCGGGCAAGACCACTTTGCTCGAGGCCGTTCGCCTTGCGCTGTACGGTCGCCGTGCGCTCGGATTCCGTGTCGCCCAGTCCGAATATGAGACCCATCTCCGCCGACGGGTCCATGCGGGGAGCGGGCCGGAACAGCCGACCGTCGCCTCGGTCGGCCTCGACTTCGACTATACCGAAGGCGGTATCGTCCATCGCTACCGCGTGATCCGGCGCTGGACCGTCAAAGGCGCGAAGGCGACCGAGACGCTGATGCTCGAAAAGGACGGCGCTCCGGTGACCTCGGTGCCGCGCGACGAATGGCACAGTTTCTTGCAGGAACTCATCCCGCCTGGCGTCTCGCAACTGTTCTTTTTCGATGGCGAGAAGATCGCTGAGATTGCCCATGACGGGCCGGACGAAGGGTTGGCCGAAGCTGTACGCGGACTGCTCGGCATCGAGCTTGTGTCGCGCCTGCGCACCGATCTCGGCCTCTATCTCGCTCGGCACAGCAAAGGCGATGACCGCAAAAGTGCTGAGGCCTATGAGAGCTGCGTGCGCGAGATCGGTCAGCTTGAAACCGAAATCGCGCGGATGATCGAGGAAATCGCCGAGCTCAAGTCGGCGCGTGATGGCATCGAACGCACTGCCTATAATGTGCGACAGCGCTTCGTGGCCGAGGGTGGCGATGCGGCCAACCAGCGCGCCACGCTTGAGGCCGCGCGAAATGAGGTGCTGTCGCAGATCGGGCGCCGCGAGAGCGAGCTCAAGGATCTGGCCGGTGGCCTGCTGCCGTTCGCCATGGCGCCGCGACTGGTCGCGCGGTTCGCCGAGACATTGGGCCAGGCGGGCGATCCCGGCGTCGAAAATGCTCTGTCGCTGCTGCGCACGCGGCTGCTCGAATGGCGCGCTGCAGGCAGCCCGGCGCGTAAGGCCAGCTGGAAGGACGCCCACTGGAACGACCTCGAACAATTTCTGGCGTCGGACGCCGCTGTGCCGGGCAATGCCGCGGTCGCCTGGCTAGAAGTGGGTGAGCGGCGCAGTCTGCTTGGCAGGCTGGAAGAAATACGCGATCGGGTCGGCGCGCGCGCCCGGCTGCTGGTTGCCGACCTCGATGCCCATGGTAATCGCCTGCGCGAACTCGAAGCCGAACTGGTTCGTGCCTCGGGTCACGCCGCCGGCGTCGTGCTGGAGGAATTGGTCGAAGCCGAACAGCAGCTAGGAGCCGCCGAAGCGCAACTGAAAGCGCGCAGCGAGGAACTGCGTGTGCTCGACTATCGCAAGACCGCTCTGCTGCGCGACAAGCGCAAGCTCGAACAGCAGCAGCAGGACGCGCGCGATGCCGCTGGCAGGACGAGCTTGGCCCAGCGTGTCGGGGCGGTGCTCCAGCGCTATGAAGACGAATTGCTCGACCTAAAGCTCGCCCAGCTCAAGATCGCCTTCGTCAAACGCTTCAATCATCTCGCCCGCAAGGACGACTTCGTCGCCGATGTCCGCATCGATCGTTCGACTCTCGATGCCGTTCTGATCGACGCCCACGGCCGCGAACTGCCCAAGTCCAGCCTCTCGGCCGGCGAGAAGCAGGTCTATGCGATCGCGATGCTGTGGGCGCTGGCCCATACGAGCGGCCGCCAGTTGCCGATGATCGTCGATACGCCGCTGGCGCGTCTCGAC
>JASGFT010000296.1:0-4363 GCA_047605425.1 Burkholderiaceae bacterium
CGGCCGCCCGCCGGCGGCTGGCCGGCATGCTGGCGCGCGACGGCTTCGACGCGCGCACGGCCGCCGCGGCGCTCGGCTGCGTCGCCGCGCACGCGAAGCGTTCGTTCGGCATCGAGTACTTCGAGACGCAATACCTGTGCGCGGCGGCGCTGCTCGACCAGCGGCTGGTCGAGATGGCGACCGGCGAAGGCAAGACGCTGGCGGCCGCGCTGGCCGCCGCCGCCGCGGCGCTGGGCGGCATGCCGGTGCACGTGATCACCGCCAACGACTACCTGGCGCGGCGCGACGCCGCGCAGTTGCGCCCGCTGTTCGAATCGCTGGGGCTGACGGTCGCGGCGGTCACCGGGCCGGACGCGCCGGACGATGACGCCGGCTCTCCGGACGACCTCGGCTATCGCGCCGACATCGTCTACGCGACGGCGCGAACGATCGCTTTCGACTACCTGCGCGACCGCGCCGCCTGCCCGCTGCTGGACAACGACCTGCACCTTCGCGCGCTGGCGGCCCTACCCGCGTCACCGCAGCCGGACGATCGGCCGGCGCTGCGCGGCCTGTGCCTGGCAATCATCGACGAGGTCGACAGCATCCTGATCGACGAAGCGCGGATGCCGTTGATCCTCAGCACGACCCACGCGGATCCCGACGAGCGCGCCCGGCTGTGGCAGGCGCTGGACTGGGCGCGACGGCTGCGTCCGGACCTCGACTACCGGATCGACACGGCCGGCCGGCGCGTCTCGCTGACCGACGAAGGACGCGCCGCGCTGGCGCGCGACCACCACGAATACCAGGGCTTCGGCCTGAACGCCGCCCACCGCCGCGAGCTGATCGAGCAGGCGCTGGCCGCGCTGTTCGTGATGCGGCGCGACGTCGACTACCTGGTCAGCGACGACGAGGTAGTGATCGTCGATGCGGTCACCGGCCGCTCGGCGCCCGGGCGGATCTGGTCGCGCGGACTGCACGGCCTGGTCGCGCTGAAGGAGGGGCTGCCGATCCCTGACGCCACGCGCACGCTGGGCCGCACGCTGTACCGGCGCTTCTTCGGCCGCTACCACCATTTGTGCGGCCTCAGCGGCACGCTGGCCGAGGTCCGCCGCGAACTGCGTCGCGACTACGGACTGGCGCTGGTCGAGGTGCCGCTTCGCCGGCCGAGCCGCCGGCGCGCGCTGCCCGAGCGGGTCTTCGCCGATCGCCGCGCGCTGTTCGAGGCGGCGCTGCGGCGCGCGGTCTCGCTGGTACACGACGAAGGCCGCGCGGTGCTGCTGACCACCGATTCGATCGCCGACACCCGCTGGTTCGAAGCCGGGCTCGCCGATTCCGGCGTGCCGTACGCGGTGCTGAACGCGGCCACGGCGGCCGAGGAGTCGGCGATCATCGCGCAGGCCGGCATGGCCGCGCGCGTCACCGTCGCCACGCAGATGGCCGGCCGCGGAACCGACATTGCGCTGTCGGACGCCGTACGTCAGGCCGGCGGTCTGCACGTGCTCAATCTTCAGCACAATCGGAGTCGACGGATCGACCGCCAGATAGCGGGACGGGCCGCGCGCCAGGGAAATCCGGGAAGCTGCGAGCATTGGCGCTGCATCGAAGCGGCGCTCGCCCCCTCCCCTTCGACCGGCTCGTCCGCGCGGTCCCGGATCCGGAATTGGGCGGCGCGCCGCGTGGCGGGACGCATTGCCGTGCGAGCGGCACAGCGGCTGACCGAACGCGAGGATGCGTCGCTGCGCCGCGGCCTGTTGCGAGGCGAGCGTCGTCTGTCGGACGGCCTGCTGTTCTCGCGAATTTCGGAATAGGAAACCAATGGGATCCGCCGCGCGCCAGACACGTCGAACCGGCCATCGCCTCGCGGCGATCGCGTTCGCGTCGCTGGCCGCCGCGCCGACGGCCGCCCTGCCCGCCGGTGACCCCGCGCCGCCGCAGGCGCTTGGCTGCCTGATCGAATCGGAGCGCAGCGCCGACGTCGGCGCCTCGGTCGTCGGCACGATCGAATCGGTGCGGGTCGACCGCGGCGACCCGGTTCGCAAGGGACAGGTGCTGGCGACGCTGACGGCCGACGTCGAGCGCGCCAACGTCGATACGGCGCGCAACCGCGCCAACAACGACGGCGAGATCCAGGCGGCCAAGGCGATGCGCGACAACGCCGACGAGCGCCTGCGCAGCATGAGCCGGCTGTTCGAGCTGGGCGGCGCCGGCGCGCTGGAACGCGACCAGGCCAGGTCCGAGCTCGAATCGGCCGAGGGCCGCTACCAGCAGGCGCTGCAGAACAAGCGCACCGCGCAGGCCGAGCTGTCGGTCGCGCTGGCGCAGCTCGCGCAGCGCACGGTCGTCGCCCCGTTCGACGCGGTGGTCGTCGAGCGGCACGTGCAGCCGGGCGAGCGGGTCGACGGGCGGCCGATGTTCCGCGTCGCGACCGCCGCGCCGCTGAAGGTCGAGATCGTCGTGCCCACCGCGTCGTACGGCCAGTTCAGGGTCGGCATGCCGGTCGACGTCACGCCCGAATACCCGTCGGCGCGGCCGATCGTCGCCAGCGTCGCGCGCATCGACCGGCAGGTCGACGCGGCCAGCGCCACCTTCCGCGCCCGGCTCACGCTGCCGAACCCGGACGGCTCGATCCCCGCCGGCCTGCGCTGCAAGGTCGACTGGCGGCCGCCCCCGCCGCGATGAGCATCATCCGGTTCAACGTCGGACCGGCTCTGCGGCTGGCGATCGGCCTGGCCGTGATGACCACCTGTCTGCTGATCGGGCTGGACATGGCCACCGGGCTGGTGCCGGACCCGGCCAAGCCCGCCGCGCGCCTGCGTGTCGCGGTCGCCGAGTCGATCGCGCGGCAGCTCATCGCCCGGCTCGGCGACGACGATCCGCTCGAATGGCGGCGCACGCTGGCGCTGGCCCGCCGCAACGAGCCGCAGATCATCGTCGCCGCGCTGCGCGCCGACGATGGCCGCGTGCTGGCCAGCGACGGACCGGTCGACCGGATCGCGCCGCTGTCGGCCACCGACCGCTCGACGCTGAACCGGATGATCGTGCCGATCGAGCAGAGCCAGCGCCTGTGGGGGCACGTGGACATCGTCTTCGAATCGGTCTATCCGACGTCGATCATCGGCTGGCTGACGATGCCGATGACCTTGACGCTGCTCGGCATGATGGCGCTCGGCGTGCCGCTGTACGGGCTGTACCTGCGACGCGCGCTGCAACTGCTGGACCCCAGCGGCGCGGTGCCCGACCGCGTGCGCGCGGCCTTCGACACCTTGGCCGAGGGCGTGGCCGTGCTCGACAAGGAAGGCCGCATCGTGCTGGCCAACCAGATCTTCCGGGACATGATGCCGGACCCCGCCGAGCAGATCATCGGCAAGCGCGCCGCCGGCCTCGAGTGGCTGATGCGATCGCTGCCGCGCGGCGACGCGAAGCCGCCGTGGATCGAGGCGATCGAGAGCAACCGCGTCGTCGACCGCATCGAGGTCGCGCTGCAGGCCGGGCCGCGCGACCCGGCTCGAGGCGAGGAGCGCCAGACCCGGCGCTACGTGCTGCGCGCCAACCCGATCTCGGATCCGTCCGGCGCCAGGCGCGGCTGCATCGTCACCTTCGACGACGTGTCCGAGCTGCACATCAAGAACGCCGAGCTGAAACGGCTGGCCTCGCGCGATCCGATGACCGACTGCCTGAACCGGCGCGCGTTCTTCGAGGAGGCGGCCGCGCTGTGGGCGCAGGCGATCGCCGACGGACGCAGCGTGACGATGGCGATGTGCGACATCGATTTCTTCAAGAAGGTCAACGACCAGCACGGACACGCGGCCGGCGACCAGGTGATCAAGGCCACCGCCGACTGGCTGCGATCGGTCTCGCGCGGCGAGGACCTGGTCTGCCGGATGGGCGGCGAGGAGTTCTGCGTCGTCTGGGTCGGGCTGCCCGCCGACCAGGCGATGACGCGCGCCGAGGCGCTGCGCCGCACGGTCGAGACCGCGCCGCCGATCCTCACCGAGGCCGGCCAGGCGCTGAAGGTGACGATGAGCGTCGGCGTGATCTGCGCCCGACCGGCCGAGCTGTCGGTCGAGGCAATGATCGAGAACGCCGACCAGGCGTTGTACGAGGCCAAGCGCAGCGGGCGGAACCGAGTCGTCCAATGGCCGTTCACGCCGTCGACCGAAGCGGAGGCCGAGGCCGGCCGAGCCGCCGACCCGGGCCGCGAGCGGATCCGCTAAACTGACGGGCTTTCCGACTCGCGTCGTCGAGGCAGCGGCATGTTCGCCAGACCCCGCAACGGTTCCCCGACCGGCCCCTCCCACGCACGGCGGCGGGCGCTGGTCGCCGCCGCGCTGTGCTCGTTGACCGCCGTCTTCTGCGCATCGGCCGGCCCGGCCCACGAAGG
>JASGFT010000297.1:0-4321 GCA_047605425.1 Burkholderiaceae bacterium
TAAGCCAACAGATTTACAGTCTGCCCCCTTTAGCCACTCGGGCACCCCTCCACAGGGAACCGAGGAGTATCACGATTCCGGCCCGGGTTGTCAAGTGCCTGGGCCCTCCGCCGCACCGGTTCACGTGATCCGTCACGGGTCGCCGGCCCTGCACTGAAAGGCGGAGAGTCCGTGAACGAGCCAGCCCCGCCCACGCGTCCGATTCGCGCTTCGGCGAGGGCAACTTCAAGGCGCTGTTCGAGTCGATCGAACTCGATCAGATGCGCCGAGGGGTGATGCCGACGAACCGGCAAGCAGGCGCTCACCTTCCTGTTTGCCTTGCGGGTTGCCTCGCCGGTCGCCTTTCGCGTCGCCCTCGCGGTCGGCGCCGCGCCCCCTGCCGCGGCCATCACGATCGGCGGCAGGCCGTTCCGCGGCGCCGAACGCGAAGCCGACGGCGCGCGACGCGGCGGCGAACCATGCGCTCAGGTGCGTTTCGCCGGCCAATTCCTGATAGGCGGCGTCGGCCCGGCCGGTGCGCGACAAGGCCTCGACGATCCGGCGGGCATCGGCCTGCGGCGCGACGCTGATCGATCCGCCGCGCCGGTTGGTCTCGAGAGCGCCGACCGTCAGCAACAGCGCCGGCCGCGCCGGCGCCGCCCCCACCTCCGCCGCGAGCGGACGTTCGGCCCAGCGCAGCACGTACCGGTCGTTCCACCAGACCGACGGACTGGCCGCCACGTAGCGCTGATAGGCGCCAGGATCGGCCAGCAGCGTATACAGCGTGAACAGCCCGCCATACGAGTGCCCGAACAGCGTCTGCCGCTGCCGGTCGATCGGCAGGCGGCGCTCGATCTCGGGTTTCAGGCGGTCGGCGATGAAGGCCGCGAAGCCGTCGGCGCCGCCCTGGGCGCGCCGGGCATCGCCGGTGTCGCGCATGTCGGGCGCCATCGGCGTGTCGTCGTAGGCCCGCGCATCGACGTCCAGCGGCGCCTCGGTCGGATAACCGATGCCGACGATGACGCCTTCCGCGATGCCGCTGTCGGCGCTGCGCGCGCCCTGCAGTCGGGCCATCATCGTCAACGTCGGAAAGATCGCGTTGCCGTCGAGCGCGTACATCACCGGATATCCGGCCGGCGGCGCCGGATGCGCGGGCACCGAGACGAAGATCCGATACGCGCGGCCTTGCTCGCTGGCCAGATCGAATTGCAGGGTCGACGGCAGGCTGACCGTCGGGGCCGACCCAGCGCAGGCGGCGCAGGCGATCGCCAGCAGCAAGGCGACGACCGCGACGGCCGATCGCGACCGGAGGCGGGCCGATGGACGACGGCGGTACGCGGATCCGTCGACGAGGGGAACCGGGGGGCGAACGGAACGCATCGGGCGGCGATTATAGGAACGGACGTGGCCGGGGAGCGGCTTTGCCCGTGCGTGCCGCGCGGGAAAAAGGTCCCCCGGGGCGCGGAGGTCGAGGAGAAGACGAGAACGCGACGCCCGGGGGAAAAGGAGGGAGACGAAAAAACCGGGTAGACGGAAACCCGGAGAAACGCGGAAAACGGAAACCGCGGAGGAAGGGGCGGCGCGCCGGGCAAGCGAGGAGCTGGGACCCGGCGCGCCGCGGCGTCAGGTTCTCAACCCTTGGGCGGAGCCGGCGCCTTGGGCGGACGGGCGTCGCGCATCTGGCGATGGAAAGCCATCCGCTCGTCCTTGCTGATCACGCCGTCATGATTGGCGTCGATCTGGTCGAACATCGCGAGCTGGCGCTGCTGCGCGGCCTGCACGTCGGCGCGCGACACGTTGCCGTTGGCGTCGGGACGCACACCCATCGGGCCCATCGGCTCCATCGGACCGCGATGATGCGAGGCATGGCGAAAACCGTAGTGGCCGTCGGGGCCGCCGGCTTCCGGCCTGTCGCGCGGCTCGGCGTCGCTCGGCGCCGTGGGGCTGGCTGCCGCGTCGGGCGCGCCGGGAGACGTGGCCGATTGCGCGGCGGCGACGCCCGCTCCGGCCAGAACGATCGCCGGCGCAGCGATCACAGCGACCATCCAAACACGAAGGGCTTGCGCGGTCATGATCTGAAGGACTCCTTGTCGATCCAACATCGGATCCGCCATCGTGCCGGCCGCCCGGCTGACCCGCCAGGCCGATTACCCGGCGTAGCGCCGGTTACAAATCTACATCAACTATTGCTGCGAGCGCTCGAGGCTGCGGTCGATGTCCCAGAGCAGGTCGTCGATCGATTCCAGCCCGACCGACAGGCGGATCATGTCGTGCGGCACGCCGGCGCGCCGAAGCTGTTCGTCGTCGAGCTGACGATGCGTGGTCGAGGCCGGATGGATGACCAGCGTGCGCGCGTCGCCGACGTTGGCCAGATGGCTCATGAACGTGGCCGCGTCGATGAACTTCTCGCCGGCCCGCTGGGCGGCCTGCGGCGACGCGTCGCCCGGCGGCGGCTTGATGCCGAACGACAGGATGCCGCCGGCGCCGCGAGGCAGGTAGCGCCGCGCGAGCGCGTGATAAGGACTGCCCGGCAGGCCCGGATAGTTGACCCAGGCGACCAGCGGATGCGCCGACAGGTGCTCGGCGATGCGCCGCGCATTGGCGACGTGCCGATCCATCCGGACGGCCAGCGTCTCGATGCCCTGCAGCAGCAGCCAGGCGGACAACGGCGCCAGCGTGGGGCCGAGCGTGCGGGCGGTCTCCATCCGCGCCTTCATCGTGAAGCCGAAATCGCCGAAGGTCTCGTAGAACTTGACGCCGTGATAGCCGGGCGAGGGCTCGATCATCTGCGGGAACTTGCCGTTGTCCCACGGAAAGCGGCCGGACTCGACGACCACGCCGCCCATCGTCGTGCCGTGGCCGCCGAGGTACTTGGTCGCCGAATGCACGACGATGTCGGCGCCATGCTCGATCGGCCGGCACAGGTACGGCGAGGCCAGCGTGTTGTCGACGACCAGCGGCACGCCGGCCTCGCGCGCGATCGCGGCGACGGCGGCGATGTCGAGCACGTTCAGCCGCGGGTTGGCGATCGACTCGGCGAAGATCGCGCGCGTATCGGGCCGCAGCGCGCGGCGGAAGTTCTCGGGCTCGTCGGGATCGACGAACGTGCAGTCGATGCCGAAGCGCTTGAACGTCACGCTGAACTGCGAGTACGTGCCGCCGTACAGCGTGTCGGCCGCGACCAGATGGTCGCCGGCGCCGAGCAGCGTCAGCATCGCGACCATCTCGGCGGCCATGCCGCTGGACGCGGCGATCGCGGCGCGGCCGCCCTCGAGCGCGGCCACCCGCTCCTCGAACACCGACACGGTCGGGTTGGACAGCCGCGAATAGACGTTGCCGAAGGTCTGCAGGTTGAACAGGCTGGCCGCGTGATCGGCCGAGTCGAACACGAACGAGGTGCTCTGGTGGATCGGCACCGCGCGGGCGCCGGTGGTCGGATCCGGCTGCTGGCCCGCGTGCAGGCACAGCGTCTCGATGTCGAATTTGCGGTCGGCCAAGGCGAAGTCTCCGTGGAATCTCGGTGCAAGGGAATGGTCGCCGTCAATAGGGCAGCACGCGCGGCCGCTTGGCCGAGATCACGCCGGTGTTGACGCCGACCCAGTTCAGGCCGCCGAACAGGCGCGCATGCTCGATCTTGACGCAGCGATCCATCACCGAGTCCAGGCCGGCTTCGCGCGCCAACCGGTCGGCCTCGTGGTTCAACACGCCGATCTGCTGCCACAGCACGCGGGCGCCGATCGCGATCGCCTGGCGCGCGATCGGCGGGACGTCGTCGGTCTTGCGAAAGACGTCGACGATGCCGACGGGCTCGGGAATGTCCATCAACGAGGCGTAGCTTTTCTCGCCGAGGATATCCGGGTAGCGCGGATTGACCGGAATGACGCGGTAGCCGTGCTCCTGCATGTACTTGGCGGCGAAAAAGCTGGGCCGATGCCATTCGGCCGACAGGCCGACGACGGCGATCGTCCTGTTCTGGCTGAGCACGCGGCGCAGGGAGTCGATATCGGACATCGCGGTGTCTCCGGCGCAAAGGGCGGGCGCCACGCGCGTGGCTGCCCGGTCCGCCATGGTACGCCCGACGGCGCTCCCGACTTCGCAACTCTGTTGCATCGAATGCTAGACTGATCGCATGAATTCCCGAACGCGCTCGTGGTTTGCCGATGCCCGCGCCCCGCACGGCGGCGGCGGCGGTCGCGCCCGGCGGCCGTTCGCGCGGTCCTGGTGGCTGGTCGGCTGGCTGTGCGCGGCGCTGCTGGGTGCCCAGGCCGCGGGCCGGCTGCATAGCGTCGCGCATGCCGACTGGCACGGCGCGGCTCGGCCGATCCATGCGCAGCCGATCGAT
>JASGFT010000298.1:0-4276 GCA_047605425.1 Burkholderiaceae bacterium
GCGGCACCAGCGCCAGTTTCAGCAGCAGCATGACGGTATCGATGCACGCTGGCGCCGCCGCCGGGCGGCCGGCGCGGCGCGCGGCACCGGATGGCCGGTCGCGGCGTACGGCGCCGGACAGCCGGTCGCGGCGGTCAAGGTTCGGCCGCGCGCTCGGGCGCGACGAAATCGCCCGATGCGCCGCCGTGCTTCTCGAGCAGCCGGACGCGTTCGATCTGCATGCCGCGATCGGCGGCCTTGCACATGTCGTAGATCGTCAGCAGGCCGACCTGCACGGCGGTCAGCGCTTCGATCTCGACGCCGGTCCGGCCCTCGCACTCGACGGTCGCGACGCAGCGCACGAGCCGGCCGGGCGCAGCCGGGTCGGGCGTCAGGATCTCGAGGTCGACGGCGACCCGTGTCAAGGCGATCGGATGACACAGCGGAATCAGGTCGGCGGCGCGCTTGGCGCCCTGGATCGCCGCGATCCGCGCGATGCCGAGCACGTCGCCCTTGCGGGCCGTGCCGCTTTCGATCAGCGCGAGCGTGGCGGGCGCCATCCGGATCAGGCCTTCGGCGCGGGCGATGCGGCGCGAGATCGCCTTGCCGGCGATGTCGACCATGTGCGCCTGTCCGGCGGAATCGAAGTGCGTGAGCGCGGATGGCATGTCGCGTCGGGGCTGGCGCGCGGGGCGCGAGGCCCGCGGCGTGCCGCAATGTCGGAAGGTTATGATAGCAAGATGAACCGTAACGCCGGATCGCTCCTCCACCGATGGCGCGCGGTCGCCGCGGTACTGGCCGCCGGCCTGCCGGTCGTGTGGTCGTTGTCCGCGGCCGCCGCCATCGGGCTCGCGCCGCTGCCGGTCGGCGCGCAGCAGCCGGCGCGTCTTTCCGCGTCTGGCGACGCGGAGCGCGCGACGGCGCCCGCCGCGTCCGCTTCCAGGTTGGGCGGCGGGCTGGACGTCACACCGTCGTCCCCGGGCTTCCAGCCCTATGTGCCGCCCGGCGACAGCCTGTTGAACCTGAACCTGCCGAGGCTCGGCGACGCCGGCAATGACGACCTGTCGCCGATGGCCGAGCGGCGGCTCGGCGACTCGATCCTGCGCGAGCTGCGCGCCGAGGGCGCGATGCTCGACGACATCGAGCTGAGCGACTTCCTGAACCGCTTCGCCGCGCGCTTGACCGAGACCTCGCCGGCCCGTGGTTATTCGTTCGAGTTCTTTCTCGTCAAGGACGAATCGCTGAACGCGTTCGCGCTGCCGGGCGGCCTGATCGGCGTGCACACCGGCCTGATCGAGGCGGCGCAGACCGAGTCCGAGCTGGCGTCGGTGCTCGGCCACGAGATGGGCCACGTGATCCAGCGGCACATCGCGCGGATGCTCGCGCAGCAGCGTCAGACCTCGCTGCTGCAACTGGCCGGGTTGGTGCTCGGCGTGCTGGCCGCGCGGTCGAATCCGCAGGCGGCGATGGGCGCGATGACGATGGGCGCCGGTGCGCAGCAGCAGATGATGCTGAGCTTCTCGCGCGACGCCGAACGCGAGGCCGATCGGGTCGGGCTCGAGATCCTGCGCGAGGCGGGCTTCGATCCGACCGGCATGGTCGCGTTCTTCGGCCGACTGCAGAATGCCGGACGGCTGTACGAGGGCGCGCCCGCGTACCTGCGCTCGCACCCGTTGACCACCGAGCGGATCGCCGACATGCAGGCGCGGATCCGCGAGCAGCGCTACGTGCAGCGTCCGGATTCGATGGAGTTCCGGCTGGTGCGCGCCAAGTTGACGGCGCTGGCCGACGGCAGCGTCGACGGGTTGCGGCGCACGCGGGCCGTGTTCGAGCGCCAGTTGCGCGAGAAGACGACCGGTGACGAGATGGCGACCTGGTTCGGCATCGCCATCGTGGCGCTCGCGCAGCGCGATTACGACGGGTCGACGAAGGCGCTGGCCGAGGTGCGCAGGCGGTTGGCCAGCGCCGCCCCGGCCTCGCCGGCGCAGGCGATGCTCGACCGGCTCGCGGCCGAGACCCGGCTGCAGCAACGCGATCCGCAGGGCGCGCTGGCGATCGCGCAGGCCGGCCTGCAGCGCTCGCCGCAATCGCGCGCGCTGATCTACGTGCAGGCGGGCGCGCTGATCGACGCCGGCCAGGCGCCGCAGGCGACCCGCTTTCTCGAGGACCAGATCGCGATCTACCGCAGCGACGCCAACCTGTGGCGGCTGCTCGCGCGGTCCTACGCGAACCAGGGCCAGGACGCGCTCGCGCACCGCGCGTCGGCCGAGCAGTACGCGCTGACGGGCGGCTGGATGTCGGCGATCGAGCAGCTCCGGCTCGCGCAGCGCTCGGGCAAGCTCGATTTCTACACGGCGTCGCAGGTCGATACCCGGCTGCAGGAGTTCCAGGCGATCTACACGCGCGAGAAGCAGGAGCGCGAAGGGCGCTGAGGCGAGCGGCGCATCGGTTGTCGCCTGCTCGTGCGCCGGTGCGCGGCGCGGACCGTGGCTCGTGGGCGAGCCGGCGCGCGGCCGCCCGTCAGCCGGCCTGGCGAGACGCCGCCAGCGGACTGAGGACGACGCCGGCCAGCAGCGGCGGCGCCGGCTCGAGCGGATGCGACCGGCCGTTCCACACCAGGCGTCCGCGGGGCGCGTCGCCCCCGGTCGCCTCCCCGTCGGTTGCGTCGCCGTGCCGGCCGGCGTGGGGCGGCGCATCGGCGTCGACGTCCGGGTCGATGTCCAACTCGATGTCCAGGCTGCCGAGATCCAGGTCGTGGACCGCGCAGGGGCCGTGCTCGGTCGCCGCGTACAGCACGCCCTGGGCGTCGACGTGCCACGAGCGGATGTCCTCGCAGGCCAGGCCGGTGTGCGTGACGAGCTCGAGCCGGCCGTCGTCGCCGCGCTCGACGACGCGCGCGATCCACGGCGCCAGGTCCAGCTCGGCGAACGCCCGCTGCGGACCGTTCTGCCAGTACCAGCGGCCGTCGTCGGTCGATGCGTAGTTGCGGCCGATGAAGGCGATGATCTGCTCGTTGGTGATCGGGCTGCCGCGGCCGTGCAGCGCCTCGTCGAAGCCGGGCGTGTTGCGGTCGATCAGCAGCCAGCGGCCGCGCCGATCCAGCCGCAGCCAGCCGATCACGTCGGGCACGTTCGGCCACCGCTTCATCCCATCGAGCACTTGCTGATCCACGTCCTGTCCTCCTCGGTTGCGGGCCGGCCGCCGTCAGCGGCGGTCGAGAAACCCCAGCACGCGCGCCGGCAGCCAGTCGAAGCGGCCCGGCATCGGTCCGGCGGCGAAGCCGACGTGTCCGCCGCCGCTCGGGTAATCGAGCGTGACCGCCGGCGCGACCTCGTCCGGGCGCGCCAGCACGCGGGCCGGCACGAACGGGTCGTTCAACGCGTTGACGACCAGCGTAGGCACGCGCACGCCGCCCAGGTACTGCTTGCACGACGATCGTCGCCAATAGTCGTGGCAATCGGCGAATCCGTGCAGCGGCGCCGTCACCAGGTCGTCGAATTCGTGGAACGTGCGCGCGGCGCGCACGCGGGTCGCGTCGTACAAGCCCGGATGCGCATCGAGCTTGGCCAGGCTCTTGCCGATCAGCGTGCGCAGGAAGTTGCGCGTGTAGAGCCGGCTGAAACCCCGGGCCAGCGCGTCGGCGCCGGCGGCCAGGTCCTGCGGCGCCGACACGCCGGCCGCCGCCTCGACCAATCGCCCGGCCTCGTCGCCGCGTTCGCCCAGCCATTTGAGCAGCGCGTTGCCGCCGAGCGAGATGCCGCAGGCGAGCAGCGGCCCCTGCTCGCCGCCGGCCGACATCCGCAGGCGCAGCCGCCGCACGATCCAGTCGATCTCGTCGCTGTCGCCCGAGTGGTAGGCGCGCGCCAGCCGGTTCGGCTCGCCGCTGCAGCCGCGAAAGTGCGCGACGCTGCCTCGCCAGCCGCGCTCGCGAGCGGCCGCCATCAGGTGCAGCGCGTACGGGCTTCGCGAGTCGCCTTCCAGGCCGTGGAAGACCAGCAGCCGGGGACGGCGGTCGACCGGCGCATCGAGCGGCTGGTCGACGTGGTCGACGTCGATGAAGTCGCCGTCGGGCGTGTCCCAGCGTTCGCGCCGGTAGTCGACGCTCGGCCGGGGCGCGGCCAGCGCCGTCCAGATCGTCTGGCTGTGCCGCTCGGGCAGCCACCACGGCGCGCGGAACGGCAGCGACGCGGTCGCGCCGACGCTGGCGTCGCCGGCCGGCGTGCCGAGGGCCGCGGCCGCCCGCGCCCGGGGCGGGGCGCGCCGGACCCGCTCACCCGGAGATTTAGGTCCGGGGGCC
>JASGFT010000299.1:0-4234 GCA_047605425.1 Burkholderiaceae bacterium
GGTTGACCGACGTGATGCCCGAGCCGCAGAAACGGTCCAGCGTGACGCCGCTGGCGAGCGTGTCATAGCCGGCATCGAGGGCGGCCATCCGGCCCAGGTCGCCGCTTTGCGGGCCGCGTTGCGAGCTGGTACCCCAGATGATGTCGTCGACTTCGGCGGTTTTCAGGTCGTTGCGTTCGGCCAGCGCCTTGAGCACCGCCGCGGCCAGGTGCTGCGGATGCATGTCGGTCAGCGCGCCTTTGCCGAATTTGCCGATGCCGCGCGGGGTGCGGCAGGCGTCGATGATCAGGGCTTCGGGCATGGGGTCTCCTGGAAAGAATGGAATGTGGAACGGAGCAATTCACCGAGCATGATGCCATCGGCCCACGCGCGCCGGCCGCGAGTCGATCAAATGAAACCGTGTCAGAGGCTGAGAGTTTTTCGGCCGTGCCCGAATGACTCTCAGCTCGCCGGCGTCGCGCCGCGCGCCGGATGGCGGGCGCGCCAGGCACGCAACTCGGCCTCGTAGCGGGCCAGCTCGTCCGCGTAGAGGTCGAACACGCACGGGACGCAACCGCTGCGGCAACAGTCCTCCGGATCGGGCCGCGGCGGCGGTTCCGGCGGCGGATCGTTGTCGAGAGGATCGGGCATCGAAGCTTCGGACGAGTCGCGGACGCGCCGGGCCGGCCGGCTCGGGCCGCCCCGGTTCCGACAGCATAGCGCGTCGTGCGCGCCGGCGTCCGGCAGGCCGAGGATCTATGGAGGCGCGTCGTCCGCGCCGGCGCGCTCACTCGTCGCGCGGGCCGAACCACGCCAGCGACAGCGTGCAGGCGATGACGAGCAGCAGGGCCGCGGCGGCGGCGAACAGCGCGCCGATCTCGGTATCGCGCCGCTCGATCGTCAATCGGCTGCTCAGATGGTCGTAGACCTTGTGCAGATCGTATGCGCTGCCGGCATGGAAGTATTCGCCGCCGGTGATCAGGGCGACGCTCTTGAGCGTGTCCTCGTCCAGTCGCATGTAGTACGACCAGCCGTCGGCCGGCGAGCTCGCCCCCTCGCGCGAGCCGAAACCCACCGTATAGACCCGCACGCCGCGATCGGCCGCCATCCGGGCGATCGCGAGCGGATCGGGGCCGGTGGTGCGCCGGCCGTCGCTGAGCAGGATGATGCTGCCGGCCGTGTACGAGCCGGGCGGCACGGGCCTGAACTCGTCCTGCTCGGCCCGGCCGGGCGATCTGCGGCGCTCGATCGGCGCGGCGCGCGGGTGGGGACCGGTATCGAACAGCGTCGCCTCGAGGTCGAAACCGGCGTCGGGAAACAGCACCGACAACGCGACCAGCAGGCCGCTGCCGGTGGCCGTGCCGCGCTGGAGCTGGAAGCGATCGATCGCCGCCGCCATCTCGTCGCGATTGTCGGTGGGTGTCTGCACGACGGCCGCCGTACCGGCGAACGACGTGATGCCCAGCCGCACGTGGCGGGGCAGGTCGGCGATGAAGGCCTTGGCCGCGTTCTGCGCGGCGACCATCCGCGTCGGCTCGATGTCGGTCGCCAGCATGCTGCGCGAGACGTCCATCGCCAGCACCAGCGTCAGGTATTCGGACGGCAGCGACAGCGTCGCGCTCGGCCGCGCGATCGCCAGCACCGCGCTCGTCATCGCCGCCGCGAACAGCGCCGGCGGCACGTGGCGACGCCAGCGACGCTCCGGGCCGAGCGCCGCGCGGATCAGCGACAGGCTCGCGTAACGGGCCGCGATGCGCTGGCGGCGACGCAGCGCCAGCAGGTACGCGGCGATCAGCACCGGCATCGCGAGCAACAGCCAGAGCGCGTCCGGCCACTGGAATCGCATCGTTGCTCCGGGTCGCATCCGACGTCACGCGCCCGGCCGCCGGCGCATGCCGGGCGAAACGGCCCGGCGCGAACGGCGAGGACCGGGACACGGGGAGGATCGGGACCTGCGGCTACTCTAACACTCGCCCGCCGCTCGCACCGAGCGCGCGGCAAAGTGATACCTTGTAGGCCGACGCATGCGGAACGGATGGCGGGGATTCCGGATGAAACGCGCCGCGCTCTATAGCCGACCTGCTCCGCGGGACGCCCAGGCGCCGCCCGCCGCGGCCCGTGCCGATGCGGGGCCCGCGCGGACGGCGGCGTCGACATCGGCGTCGGTCAACGCCGAAGCGACGCGGTCTCCTCCCACCGCCGACGTTCGCCCCGGCCCCCGGTCTCGCTGGAGCGCCGCCGCGTCCTGGCGCCGGCATCCGGGCCGGGCCGGGTTCGCCGGCGGCTTGATGGTCGCGCTGGCCGCGCTCGTCGCCGCCGTCTGGGTGCAGCGCCTGCAGCCGCCGCCGCGCGAGCTGACGCAGAAGGACATCGACGCGGCCGTCATGCATACCGTGCAGACCCAGGTGCTGCCCGCCCAGACGGCCCGGGCGGCCGAGGCGGTTCGCCGATCCGTCGTCAAGGTGCGCGGATTCCACGAAGTCGCGAACGACGCGAAGACGGCGCCCACGGCGCCCGGGCGCGGTGAAGATCAGAAGGATCCGAAGGATCAGAAGCCACGGAAGGAACAGAAGCCCGGCGCCGACAAGGGGGCGCCGGGCGGCGGTGAGCAGGCCCGCCAGAAACCAGCCCCGATCGATCCGGCGCGTCCCGACGAGCACGGCAACGTCGGTTCGGGCGTCGTCATCGTCGACACCGGCATCATCCTGACGAACCTGCACGTGGTGGCCGGCGCCAAGCGCCTGGTGGTCACGTTCTTCGACGGCCAGGAATCCGAGGCCGACATCGTCGGCGTGCAGCCGCAAAATGATCTGGCCGTCGTTCGCGCACGCACCGTGCCCGACGATCTGCCGGCCGCCACGCTGGGCTCGACGCAGGGCTTGCAGCCCGGCGATGCGGTCGTCGCCGTCGGCTTTCCGTTCGACATCGGCCCGTCGGTGTCGGCCGGCGTCGTGTCGGGCCTGAACCGCGAGTTCCGCTCGCCCGAAGGCGAGCGCCAGCTCAGCGGTCTGATCCAGTTCGACGCGGCGGCCAACCCCGGCAACTCGGGCGGCCCGCTGGTGACGATGGCCGGCGACGTCGTCGGCATCGTCACCGCGATCCTGAATCCGACCGAGGCGCGCACCTTCATCGGCATCGGCTTCGCGGCGACGATCGAAAGCGCCGGCCAGGCCGTCGGCATGCCCCCGTTCTGATGACGTCCAGGGAGAGTCCGCGTGATGGATGACGATCGAGTGACCGAGCTGCCCGGCAGCGAACCGCCGCTGTCGGCGGCCGAATCGCACGCGCTGATGGAACGCGTGCTGTACGAGGTCAAGCGCGTCGTCGTCGGCCAGGATCATTTCCTCGAGCGCGTGCTGGTCGCGATCCTCGCGCAAGGGCATCTGCTGGTCGAGGGCGTGCCGGGCCTGGCCAAGACGCTGACCGTCAACACGCTGGCCCGGACGCTGCGTGGGCAGTTCAAGCGGATCCAGTTCACGCCCGATCTGCTGCCCGCCGACTTGATCGGCACGCGCGTGTTCAACCAGCAATCGGGCGAGTTCGGCACGGTGCTCGGCCCGGTGTTCACGAACCTGCTGCTGGCCGACGAGATCAATCGCGCGCCGGCCAAGGTCCAGAGCGCGCTGCTCGAGGTCATGCAGGAGCGGCAGGTGACGATCGCCGGCCACGCGCACCGGGTGCCGGCGCCGTTCGTCGTGATGGCGACGCAGAACCCGATCGAGACCGAGGGCACTTACCCGTTGCCCGAGGCGCAGGTCGATCGCTTCATGATGAAGGTCCTCGTCGATTACCCGAGCGAGGACGAGGAGTTCGTCATCGTGCAGCGGGTGACCGGGCCGCCGCCGCAGGCGATGCCGGTGGCCAGCACTGGCCAGTTGCTGGCCCTGCAGGCGCAGTGCCGCAAGAGCTTCGTCGATCCGGGGCTCGTGCAGTTCGCGGTCCGCGTGGTGGCCGCCACGCGCGAGCCGGCGCGGTTCGGGCTCGACGATCTCGGCCGCTACCTGACTTTCGGCGCCAGTCCGCGCGCGACGATCAACCTGATCGAGGGCGCGCGGGCGCTGGCCTTCCTGCGGGGACGCACGTACGTGTGGCCCGAGGACATCGTCGACCTGGTGCCCGACGTGCTGAGGCATCGTCTCGTGCTGTCCTACGAGGCGCTGTCCGACGGCATGAGCGCCGACCGGATCGTGATGCGGATCCTGCAGGCGATCGCGGCGCCGGACAAACCGCTCGACAGCCATGTCCGGGTCGCGGC
>JASGFT010000300.1:0-4221 GCA_047605425.1 Burkholderiaceae bacterium
CGGGCCTGCAGCCAGCCGACGCCGAACCAGGCGTCGTGCCGGCCGCCGAGCGCCGCGTCGCGGTAGGCGTCGATCGCCGTGCACAGGTCCTGGTAATCGCCGAGCCGCCGCTGCACGCGGCCGAGCCGCTTGCGCAGCGCATCGGCCTCGTGCGGCGACAGCAGCGGGTGGGCCAGCTCGGCCAGGTAGCGCAGCCGCTTGGCGCGTTTGCGCACGCGATGGCGGTCTTCGTCGCTCAATTCGTCGAAGCGTCGCGCGGCGCGGCGCAGGCCGCGGTGCAGCTTGCGCAGGCGGCGCACGACCAGGCCGACGCCATCGCGGTCACCGCCGCCGGCGTGCGCGCCGGCCTGTCCGTCTTCGAGCGTGAACGCCAGCAGCGACAGCATCGCGTGCTGGAATGGTCGCGCCAGGATCCGCGCGCGCGGATCGGCGCCGGCCGCCTGCACGCCCGGATCGAGCGGACGGCCGTCCGCCGCCGCGATCGCGCCGGCGAAACGGGCGATGGCCGCATCGCGATCGCGCAGCCGCCCGAGCGCGTCGAACAGCTCGCGCACCGCCGGCTGCCAGTCGATGTCCGTGCCCGCGAAGCGGCCCAGCTCGCGCCACACCGACCGCAGGCGGCGCAGGCCGACGCGAAGCTGATGGACGACCTCGGCGTCTGGCGGCTCCTCGCCGGCGACCAGCAGGCTGGCGTTGTCGAGCACCTGCTCGAGGCACACGGCCGTCCAGCGGCGCAGCAGCGTGCGCCCGTCCGGGCACTCGCCGCGTTCGAACTCGACGATGCGAGCCCGCGTCGCCCGCGGCGCGTCGAGCCGTCCGCGCGCGAGGCGCTCGCCCCGCGCGGACTTCGAGATCGTATCGATCGACAGCTCGTACCGGTCGGCCCAGTCCGCGGCGGCGGCGAACAGCGCGCGCGGCGGCCCCGACTTCAATTCGAGCTCGAGCTCGCGGATCCGCAACGTCGGCCCACCGGCCTCGTTCGCGGCGCCGCCGTCGCGCGATGCGTCGCCCGGCCCCGCCCGGAGCTCTCCCTCGTCGAACGCGATCTCGATTCGCGCGTCGTCGACGACCAGGTCGGCATGCAGACGTACGAAATCGCTGACGAACACGGCTTTCAGCGTGGGGTCGGCGCTGTCGGCCAGCGCGGTCCGCAGGCGATCGAACGCCGGCGTGCCCGCGTGCAGCGACGGATCGATCGGCGGTCCGCCGGACGGCCAGTCGCCCGGACGCTCGACGTTCTCCTCGAAGCGATCGATCGGCGCGTCGCCGGCGGCCTTCAGCGTCTGCTCCCAGCGCTCGCCGTCGTGTCGCAGCCGCAGCGCCACCCGGTGCCGCGCCAGGCAGCCATCGGCGGTGTCGACGTAGATCGACACCAGGCGTCGGCGATGCGGCGCGGGCAGCGCCGACAAGCGCGCCCGCAACGCGTCGCGGCAGGCGTAGGGGACCTCGAACTTCAGTTCGCGTTCAGCCATCGTCGATGCCGGCGCGGGCCGGTCCGGTCGAAACCTCAGGCGGCAGCCGCCGCGGCGCGGGCGGGCAGCCGCGACTCGCGGATCGGCAGGTTCAGCAGCGCGGCGGCCGTCGCCAGCACGATGTCTGCATACCACATCCACGTGAAGTCGCCATCGCTGGCCAGCGCGCGGCCGCCGAGCCAGGCGCCGAGAAAGCCGCCAGTCTGGTGCGACGGCAGCGTCAGGCCGAACAGCGTCGACAGGTAGCGCGCGCCGAACAGCTTGCCGATCCCGGCCGTCGGAGGCGCCGTGGCCAGCCACGTGAAGCCGAGCACGGCCGCGATCCGCTGCGAGACCACGCCGACCAGCAGCGCGAAGCTGCCCGCCGCGGCGCCCGCCGCCGACAGGCCGCCGAGCGTGGCGATCAGCATGCCCTCGCCGTGCGCGAACGGCGTCAGCGCGGTGCCGGCCGCCAGCATCAGGCCGCCGGCGATCAGCACCTCGAGCGCGCCGTACCTGTCGCCGACCGCGGCGAAGACCGGCTGGGCCGCCCCCCAAACGAACTGGGCGACCGCCAGCGCGAAGCTGATCGCGACGATGCCCAGTCCGGTCGCGGTGTTCAGCGGCGACACGAACAGGCCCGTCGTCTGACGGATGCCCGTCGTGATCATCATGATGGCCGCCGCGGCGAGCACCAGTCCCCAGACGGTGTTGTCTCGCGCCATCGCCTTTTCAGCGCGCATCGAGCCGGATTCCATTGATTGGACGTGCAAGCATAGACGAAAGCCCGAACGCGAGTGACAGTGCGGTATAAGGTCCACGATGAACAAGACATCACTCGTCCGTCTGCCCGGCTCGACGCCCGCCGCACGTTGGCGCTGGCGGGTGCTGCGGCTGGCCTGGCCGATCGTCCTGGCCAATCTCACGGTACCGATCCTGTCGGCCGTCGACACCGCGATCGCCGGCCATCTCGGCCAGCCGGCGGCGCTGGGCGCGGTCGCGCTCGGCGGGCTGATCTTCAATTTCGTGTTCTGGGGCTTCGGTTTCCTGCGCATGGGTACGACGGCGCTGACGGCGCGCGCGCATGGCGCCGGCGACGGCCTGGGCCTGCGCGCGAGCCTGCTGCGCGGACTGGCGATCGCGCTGCTGATCGGCGTGCTGCTGCTGGTGCTGCGCGGGCCGCTGGTCTCGGCCGCGCTGGATCTGCTGGGCGGCGGTCCGGTCGTCCAGCAGCTCGCGCGCGACTACACGTACGCGCGGCTGTGGTCCGCGCCGCTGGCGCTGGGCAACTTCGTGCTGCTGGGCTACCTGCTCGGCGTGCAGCACGTTCGCGTCGGGCTCGCGCTGCAGTTGCTGATCAACGTCGTCAACGTCGTCGCGGTACTGGTCTTCGTGCATGCGCTGGACCTGGGCGTGCCGGGCATCGGCCTGGCCACCGCGCTGGCCGACGTCGTCGGCTTCATCGCCGGCGCGGCCTGGGTCTGGAGCCGGCGGCTGCGCTCGCTGCCGCCGGTCGACTGGCGGCGCGACATCGCCGATCCGCGCGCGCTGCGGCGGCTGATGGCGATGAACGGCAACCTGTTCGTGCGCACGATGTGCGTGCTGGCGGCGTTCGCGTGGTTCACGCGCGCCGGCGCGCGGCAGGGCGACGCGGTGCTGGCCGCCAACGCCGTGCTGCTGAACTTCCAGACCTTCGCGTCCTATGCGCTCGACGGCTTCGCGCACGCCGCCGAGACGCTGGTCGGCGCGGCCGTCGGCGCGCGCCATCGCGAAGCGCTGCGCTGGGCGATCCGCACGACGATGGGCTGGTCGGTGGTCGGCGCGCTGGGTTTCTGCCTCGTCTATGCGATCGGTGGGCCGACGATCGTGCGGCTGCTGACCAACCAGCCCGGCGTCGTCGCGCTCGCGCTCGTCTACCTGCCGTGGGCGGTGATCCTGCCGCTGGTGTCGGCGGCCGGCTTCCAGCTCGACGGCGTGTTCATCGGCGCGATGCGAACGCGCGAGCTGATGCTGGCGATGGCCGTCTGCCTGGCCGGCTTCATCGTGCTGGCGCTGGGCCTGCAGGGGCTGTTCGGCAACCACGGCCTGTGGGCGGCCTTCACCGCGTTCATGACGGCGCGGGGCGTCACGCTATGGATGCTGCTGCCGCACGTCGACGAGACGATCGAGGGCGAGGCCGTGCCGCGCGTGACGATCTAGGGTCGGTTCAAACCGGGATCGGCGTGGGCTCGATCCTGGTGTGAACCGACCCTGAGGGGCTCAGCCGAAGCGCAGCACCACGCGCCCCAGCGTGCCCGGGTCGCGCGTCGCGGCGAAGGCGCGCGCGTGGTCGTCGACCGGCACCTGCAGGCCGATCCGCGGCCGCACGCGGCCGTCGGCATGCAGCGCGAACACGCGCTCGCGCACGGCCCGCATCGCTTCGGGCTCGCGCTCGCCGAACGCGCGCAGGTCCACGCCGATCATCGCCGCCCCCTTGAGCAGCGCGAGATTGGCCGGCAGCTTGCCGATCGCGCCGGCGGCGAAGCCGATGACCAGCAGGCGGCCGCCCCAGCCCAGCGCGCGGAACGCCATCTCGGTCGCATCGCCGCCGACCGGATCGACGAAGACGTCGACGCCGCGCGGACCGGCCGCCGATTTCAGCGCGTCCTTCCAGTCGGTCACGCCGGTGTCGATCACCGCGTCGGCGCCGTCGCGCAGCGCGGCCTCGCGCCGCGCCGGCGTGCTGGCGCCGGCGATCACGCGCGCGCCGAGCGCCTTGGCGGTCTGCATA
>JASGFT010000301.1:0-4216 GCA_047605425.1 Burkholderiaceae bacterium
TGCCGACGCCGGGCTCGCCGATCAGCACCGGGTTGTTCTTCGAGCGGCGCTGCAGGATCTGGATCGTGCGGCGGATCTCGTCGTCGCGGCCGATGACCGGGTCGAGCTTGCCCTGGCGCGCGCGCTCGGTCAGGTCCAGCGTGTATTTCTTCAGCGCCTCGCGCTGGCCTTCGGCCGACGCGTCGTCGACGGTCTGGCCGCCGCGCACCGCGTCGATCGCCGCTTCCAGCGACTTGCGGTTCAGGCCCGCGTCGCGCGCGATCTGGCCGGCCTCGCCGCCGGCCTTCGGCTCGGTCAGCGCCAGCAGGAACATCTCGGTGGCGATGAACTGGTCGCCGCGCTTGGTCGCTTCCTTGTCGGTCAGGTTCAGCAGGTTGCCCAGGTCACGGCTGACCTGGACCTCGCCGCCGGTGCCCGACACCTGCGGCAGGCGCTTGAGCGCCGCGTCCAGCGCGGTCTTGAGCGCCGGCACGCGCACGCCGGCGCGCTCGAGCAGCGCGCGGCCCGATCCGTCGGGCTGGCCGACGACCGCCGACAGCAGGTGCAGCGGCTCGATGTACGGATTGTCGTTGGCCACGGCCAGGCTCTGCGCGTCGGCCAGGGCGCTCTGGAACTGGGTCGTCAGTTTGTCGGCTCGCATCGATCTCGTCCTTCGCTCATTTCCTTCGATTGGGGTGTTCGGTCGACAATCGAAAACGCCGCCTAGCCAAGCTGGCGGAAGGCGCGCCGCGCTGCCGCGGCGCGATGGTCACCGAACGGGTTGATCAGCAGATCGGGGCAGCGGCGATCGTTTCAAGCGAAGCGACGCGCGATGGCAATGCCGCCGACAGCCCGCGCTTGATGCCGCGCAAGGACACGCGCCGGCGCCGGTGCGGCCGGCCGCCGGGAGCCGGATGCGGCGGACGCGCGCGCCGGTCGGCGCATCCATTACCATGGGCGGCATGGACGACACCCCTTCTTCGCTGCCCGGCCGCGCCGCCCTGCGGGCCGTGATCTTCGACATGGACGGGCTGATGCTCGACACCGAGCGCGTGTCGCTGCAGGCCTGGACGCTGGCCTCGGAAGAGCTCGGCGCGCGGATGCCGGAGTCGCTGGCCTACGGCATCATCGGCATGAACCGAGCCGGCTCGCACGCGTTCCTGCGCCAGCACCTGGGCGAGGACTTTCCGCTCGCCGAGCTGGCCGAGCGGACCCACGCGCACTATCTGCGGATCCTCGATACCGAGGGAATCCGCCTGAAGGCGGGGCTCGACGGCCTGCTCGCGTGGCTCGGCGAGGCCGGCATCCCGTGCGCGGTCGCGACCTCGACGCGCCATCACCTGGCGATCGACAAGCTCGACCGCGCCGGCATCGTCGGGCATTTCACACACATCGTCGGCGGCGACCAGGTCGCGCACGGCAAGCCGGCGCCCGACATCTACCTGGAGGCGGCCCGCCGCCTGGAGGTGCCCGCCGGGCAATGCATCGCGCTAGAGGATTCGATCAACGGCGTGCGATCGGCGCACGCGGCCGGCGTGCCGGTGATCCTGGTGCCGGACCTGGTCCAGCCGCCGCCCGAGGTCGTCGCGCTTGCGTGCGCGGCGCTGCCCTCGCTGGCGCAGGCACGGGCGGTGATCGAGTCGCGGCTGTAGCCGGCCGACGGATCGACGAGAGCTCAGCGGCCGGCCGCCAGCAGCGCGACGACGCCGGCGACGACCATCGCGATGCCGAGCTTCTCGCGCCGGCTGCTGCCCTGCGCGAACAGGCGCCGCGACACGATCTGCGCGAACAGGATCTCGACCAGCCCCAGCGTGCGCACGCGCGCCGCGCTCTCGATCGCGAACGCGAGGAACCACATCTGCGAGGCCAGCGCGCCGGCGAAGCCTGCCAGCATCGACGTGCGCCATTGACGCAGGATCGCCCACAGCACCGGCCGGTTCCACAGCACCAGGTACAGCCCGAGCTGCGCGGTCTGGATCGCCAGCGAGCACAGCAGCGTGACGCTGGCGTGATCGACGAACGAGCCTTCGCCGAGCGCGAGGATCGCGGCGCGGAACGCGACGCTGGACAGCGCGAAACCGGCGCCGGCGCCGATGCCGCAAGCGATCGGCGCGATCGCGTCGGTCCAGGCCGCCGGCCGCTGCCGCGCGGCCGGCGCCGGCCAGGACATCGTCATCACGCCGGCGCAGGCGACGCCGATGGCCAGCGCGCCGAGCCAGCCCGGATGCTCGCCGAGCACCAGCAGCCCGAACAGCGCGACGAGCACCGGCTCGGTCTTGACGTAGGCGGTGGCGACGACGAACGAGCGCAGGCGCATCGCCGCCAGCATCAGCGCGGTGGCGGCGATCTGCGTGGTCGCGCCGACGATCGTCCAGCCCCAGAACGCGATCGACATCGACGGCCAATGGAAGCCGGGGCGCGAGGCCAGCACCGCGACGCACAGCGCCGAGAACGGCAAGCCGAACAGGAAGCGCACCTGCGTGGCGCCGATCGTGCCGATCGTGCCGGTCAGGCCGCGCTGCATCGCGTTGCGCGCCGTCTGGCTGGCGGCCGCGAGCAGCGTGAACAGCACCCACCACGGGCCGGTGATCACCGCGGCCCGCCCGCGCCGAACGAACTCATCGCTGCTGCGCCCGGGTCCGCGTCGAACGAACTTATTGCTGCTGCACCCGGGTCTGCGCCGATCGGATTCACTGCTACCGCGCCCGTGCCCGCGCCCGCGCCGATCGGGCTCACTGCTGCTGCGCCTGGGCCTGCGCCCAGCGCCGCGCCGCCTCGTCGTCGCTGTCGCGGGCGTCGACCCAGCGCTCGCCGGCGGCGCCGCGCTCCTTCTTCCAGAACGGCGCGCGGGTCTTCAGGTAGTCGATGACGAACTCGCAGGCCTCGAACGCCACGCCGCGATGCTGGCTGGCGACGGCCACCAGCACGATCTGGTCGCCGGCGCGCAGCAGACCGACGCGATGGACGACCCGGATGCCGCGCAACGGCCAGCGCCGGACGGCCTCGTCGCAGATCTCGCGCAGCGCCCGCTCGGTCATCCCCGGATAGTGCTCGAGCGTCATCGAGTCGATCGCCTTCGCGCCGCCCAGGTCGCGCACGGTGCCGACGAAGCACGCGACCGCGCCGACCGCCGGATCGCCGGCCCGCAGCGCCGCGACCTCGGTCGACAGGTCGAAGTCCTCGTGCCGCACGCTGACCGCGATGCGCGGCGCGGCCGGATCGGCGGGCCGATCACCGGGCCGATCGCCGGTTCCGGCGTCGGTGCGGACGCCAAGGGATTCGCGACGCGTCATCGTCAGCCTCCGGTCACCGGCGGAAAGAACGCGACCTCGGCGCCCGCATGCAGCGGCGCCGCCGCGTCGACCATCCGCTGGTCGACGGCGATGCGCACTGCCCGCCCCTCGCCCAGCAGGTCTTGCCAGACGCCCCCACGGCGGCGCAGCCAGGCCAGCAGCTCGCCGGCGGTGCCGACGCCGTCGGGCAGCTCGAGGGTTTCGCGGCCCAGGCCGAGCCCCTCGCGCAGGCTGGCGAAATACAGGATCGTGATGACCATCGGCGTCGGCAGCCTCTGCTGGTGAAACCGCTAACCGAGCAGCTCGGCGAACGGGATGAACGACACCGGCTGGCCGCGCGCGATCGCCTGTCCGGCCGGATTGTCGATCAGGCCGTCGGCCCAGACCGTCGACGTCAGCACCGCCGATCCCTGGTTCGGGAACAGCTCGAGTCCGCCGTCGGCATTGATCCGCGCGCGCAGGAACTCGCGGCGCCGGTCGGGCCGCGGCCAGTCGAAATCGGCGCGCAGCGTCAGGCGCGGCGGCGCCAGTTCGCCGGCGCCCTGCAGCCGCAGGATGAACGGCCGGCCGAACATCAGGAACGTGACCAGCGCCGACACCGGATTGCCGGGCAGGCCCAGGAACTCGGCGCTGCCGCCGTCGGCGCGCCGCAGCCGGCCGTGCGCGAGCGGCTTGCCGGGCTTGACCGCGATGTTCCACATCGTCAGCTCGCCATCGGCCTGCACGGCCGGCCGCACGTGGTCTTCCTCGCCGACGGACATGCCGCCGCAGGTGACGACCAGGTCGTTGGCCGCGGCGGCGCGCTGCAGGGCCGCGCGCGTGGCGTCCAGCGAATCGCGGATCTGGCCGAGGTCGTCGACGACGCAGCCGAGCCGGCGCAGCAGCGCGAGCAGCATGAAGCGGTTGCTGTTGTACAGCGCGCCGGGCTTCAGCGGCTGGCCCGG
>JASGFT010000302.1:0-4097 GCA_047605425.1 Burkholderiaceae bacterium
GTTTGGACGCGCCTTTCGGGCACGGCCGAAAAACTCTCAGCCTCTGAGCCGCGCCCGGCCGCGCGCGCGGCGGCGAGGCGATGGGGCAGCGCGACGGCCCAACGGCGGGGCGGCGAAGCACGCCCCGGCCGATGACAACGACACGACGACAGACGAGCGGAGGCAACCCGATGAAGATTCGCGAGATCGCGACCGGCCTGCAATTCCCCGAAGGACCGATCGCGCTGGATGACGGCTCGCTGCTGGTCGTCGAGATCGCGCGCGGCACGCTCACGCGCATCAAGCCCGACGGCAAGACCACCGTCATCGCCGAACTGGGCGGAGGTCCCAACGGCGCCGCGATCGGCCCGGACGGCCAGGTCTACGTCTGCAACAACGGCGGTTTCCGCTGGCACCGCCACGGCGACATGCTGCTGCCGATCGGCCCGGCCGATGACTACGCCGGTGGGCGCATCGAACGCGTCGACCTGTCGACCGGACGCTTCGAGCGCGTCTACGGCGGCTTCGAGGGTCTCGATGGACATGCGCACACGCTGCGCGGCCCCAACGACCTGGTATTCGACGGCAACGGCGGCTTCTGGTTCACCGACCTGGGCAAGTCGCGTCGGCGCGAGACCGATCGCGGCGGCATCTACTACGGACGCGCCGACGGCTCGCCGCTGGTCGAGGTCGCGCATCCGGTGACGACGCCCAACGGCATCGGCCTGTCGCCCGACGGCAAGACCGTCTATTTCGCCGAGACCGAGGGCGCGCGGCTCTGGGCGCTGGACGTCACCGGCCCCGGCCAGATCACCCGCCATCCGTTCCCCTCGCCCAACGGCAGCCGGCTGGTCGGCCAGCCCGGCGGCCCGCCGCTGCAGCGCTTCGATTCGCTGGCCGTCGACAGCGAGGGCCACGTACTGGTCGCCACGCTGCTGCACGGCGGCATCAGCCGCTTCTCGCCGGACGGCCGGCACTGCGTGTTCACCGCGATGCCCGACCCGTTCACGACGAACCTGTGCTTCGGCGGCCGCGACCTGCGCACGCTGTACGTCACGCTGTCGGGCAAGGGCAGCGTTATCGCCATCGATGAATGGCCGGTGCCGGGCCTGAGATTGCACCACCAGTGACAGGAGCCTCCCCATGAGCCAGACGATCGAACTGACGGCGCCGCCGCCGCCCGCCCACGCGGTCCTGCCGGCCGCGCTGCTCGACCAGCATGCGGAGATGACGGCCTGGCGGCGCGATCTGCACGCCAACCCCGAGCTGGGTTTCGAGGAGACGCGCACCGCCGAGCTCGTCGCGCAGCGGCTCGAAAGCTTCGGCTGCGAAGTCCATCGCGGCATCGGCAGGACCGGCGTCGTCGGCGTGCTGCGCAACGGCGAGTCGACGCGCTCGATCGGGCTGCGCGCCGACATGGACGCGCTGCCGATCGCCGAGGCCAACCTGTTCGGGCACCGGTCGATCCGCGAGGGCCGCATGCACGCCTGCGGCCATGACGGCCACACCGCGATGCTGCTGGGCGCCGCCAAGTACCTGGCCCGCACCCGCGCGTTCGACGGCATCGTCAACCTGATCTTCCAGCCCGCCGAAGAAGGGCTGGGCGGCGCCGTCGCGATGATCGAGGACGGCCTGTTCCGGCGCTTTCCGTGCGACAACGTGTTCGCGATGCACAACCGGCCCAAGCTGGCGGTCGGCCGCTTCGCCGTGCGCGCGGGCGCGGCGATGGCCGGCGGCGCGTTCTTCGACATCCAGGTCACCGGCGTCGGCACGCACGGCGCGCGGCCCGAGACCGGCATCGACGCCTTGATGGTCGGCGCGCACATCGCCACCGCGCTGCAGATGGTCGTCTCGCGCAACGTGCCGCCGGTCGACACCGCCGTGCTGTCGATCACGCAGTTCCACGCCGGCGACGCCTACAACGTGATCCCGCAGACCGCCGTGCTGCGCGGCACCGTGCGCGCGTTCCGGACCGACCTGATGCAGCGGATCGAAACGCTGATGCGCCGCACGATCGAGCACGTCGCCCAGGGCCTGGGAGCGAGCGCCAGCCTGGACTTCCGGATCAACTTCGCGCCGGTCGTCAACGACGCCGAGCAAGCCGACTTCGCCGCCGCGATCTGCGCCGAACTGGTCGGCGCCGAGAACGTCGAGCGCAACCCGCCGCTGATCATGGGGTCCGAGGATTTTTCGTTCATGCTGAACGAGGTGCCCGGCTGCTACCTGAACATCGGCAACGGCGACACCGAAGGCGCGTGCGAAGTGCACAACCCGATGTACGACTTCAACGATCAGGCGCTGCCGCTGGGCGCGGCGTTCTTCGTGCGGGCGGTGGAGAAGAAGCTGGCGGTGAACGCGGGGGCTTGACGTCCATGTCCGCTCAACCGAAGCCGGTGCGGCGGCCACGAATGCCCGAACGCGAGGCGGCCCCCTTGTCCTGCAGTCCGTCGACCGGCTGACCCGCCGCTGCCGGGACGCCCAACGACGCTGACACCGACACCGGCAGGTCGTCGCGCTGCCTGCCGACCAGGTCGGTATCCGGCTGCAGGCGTTTCCACGTCGCCAGCGCCAGCCAGTGATAGCCGACGAACAGCACCACCAGCGCCCAGAACATCACGTAGGCCGGCACGCCCAGCCGCCAGCCCGCCACGCCGACGAGCCCGCACAGCAGGCAGCCGACCTGCAGCACCGGCACCGCGCGGCTCACCGGCATCCCCAAGGCCACCAGCAGGTGATGCATGTGGCGGCGATCCGGCGTCATCGGCGTCACCCCGGCGGCCAGCCTCCGCAGGACGCACGAGAGCAGATCGAACACCGGCAACGCGACGATCCAGCCGACCGCCGCCGCCGGCATCCCGAACTCACCGTAATTGGCCACGATATGCACGCAAAGCGCCGATATCGTGAACCCCAGCATCATGCTACCGCCGTCACCCAGGAACAGTACGGCGCGCGCGCGACCGGGAAGCCGCTGGTTGAACGCCAGGAACCCGAGCGTGGCGCCCAGCAGGATCACGATGGCCTTGGCCATCGCGAACGCCTCGGTCACCAGGGCGGCTCTCGCGCCGGCCCCGGTCGTTCCCACATCCTGCGCGATCCAGACGTAGCCGAGCATCAGCCAGAACAGCGCGCACGTCACCACGCCGCCCGCCATGCCGTCGAGCCCATCGGTCATGTTGATCGCGTTGGTCAGCGCCGCCATCCCCAGGATCGTGAACGGCAGCGCGATCACGCCCAGCGACAGTTCGAACGGCCCCAGCGAATAGCCGAGAGAATGCAGGGTCCAGCCCGCCGAGATCGTGATCAGCATCGCCGCGACGATCTGCACCGCGAGCCGGAACCTCGCGCGGATCGGATAGCGGTCATCGGCGAAGGCGATCGCGAACACCATCGCCGCGGCCGCCCAAAACTGCCAGGCCGGCGGATCCCACAGGTGCAGCAGCGACACCAGGATCAGCGTCGTGCCGACGATCATCAGCCCGCCGGCAAGCGGCACCTGGCCCGTATGCCATTTGCGCCAATTGGGCTTGTCCAGCCAGCCGATCGCCGTAACCAGCCACTTGACCGGAAACGCGAGCAGCAGCGTCAGGCCAAGCGCGGCCAGCCCCAGCCCGAGCAAGGTCTCGTAGGAAACTACATCCATGAAACCGCCCGTCTCCTCATTGCCAGCGGTTCGCCATCCGCTTCGCCACGATAAATGTCACAAATCATTACCTGAAAGGTGCACGGGATCGCGGACACCAACCGAGCGTTGGGCGACACATGAAGCGCTAAAATCGACGACCTGTCACAAATCACACATTTTGAGTGGACAGTTTCGCCCAGTATTTACAGAAACTTCTGGTCGAAAGCCTGTTAGGCGCAAGAGCCGGTCGATGTGTCTCGTTTAGCGACCGGCAGAGCGCCAAACTATATATCAAAGGGTGGTAAACACTTCCGTGCGGAGCCGCACGCCGCCGATCGGACCATCGCAGGCCGCGAAGGCTCCAACAGTCCTACGAAACCCACGGCCGTCCATGATTCCCATCGCCCGCGACGCCGGTCGCGCGCGGGCGGTCGGCGGTTCGTCGTCGGCGGTCGACGGACGCGAATCGAGCATTAGATGAACTCGCCTCAAG
>JASGFT010000303.1:0-4068 GCA_047605425.1 Burkholderiaceae bacterium
TTGCAAATGCTCGCCATAGCCCGAGCTATGGCTGCGCTTTGCGCCTAGATCCGGGACGTTTGGGCGCGCCTTTCGGACACGGCCGAAAAACTCTCAGCCTCTGATTGCTTGGAGCCGCCGCGCCGGAGAGCGATCTGCTGGACCTTGCCTACCGATACGGCGGCAAGGCGCGGTTCGGAACCGCAACGAAGTGCCGCTTCCTAATGGAAGCGCCACCATTGACGGAAATTGATCGAAGCGGTGCGGTTCATCGAAAGCGACCGAGGCTCAGCCAACCGGAAGCCGTCCGCGCGAACGCATCGCCGCGGCAGCTCGATGTCCGGCCGATCCTACCATAACAGCCCAGCCTCCAGTCGCGACTCGAGCGACCGGCGATCACTCCGTCCAGTCCCCTCGAATGGGCCGGCCGAAATAGGCCAGGACCGCGATCAGGCAGACCTCGATGGACACCGACCAGTAGATATGCCCGAGGATCTCGCTCCACTGCTCGTAGCCGTTGAGGTTCCACAGCCAACCCTTGGCGCCGTTGGCGTAGACCGGGTTCCTGAAGCCGAGCAGCGGAATCAGGAAGCCGTGCATGACCACGGTGATGACCAGGCCGAAGGCCGCGCCGTACCACAGGCGCACTCGCGGCCACCATGCCGACGCGATCACGTAGACGAACGCGAACGCGAAGCTGAACAGCCAGTGGTAGAGCGTGACCGCGCCGGCGACCTTCACGCCCTGGTACACGTAGTCCAGCGAATGCGAGTTGATGCCCAGCCACCCGAGCCACGCGTCGATATGCGCGCCCGGCGGCGAGACTTCGCCCGGAACGCGCGGGGGCATGTTGACCTCGGAGCCCCACTTGACGAGCGAGCTGAAGAAGCCGCCGACGATAGTGCCCCAGACGATGATCTGGCGATTGATCTTCTTGTCCAGCATGAGTAGCTTCTCTCCGAAAAGGCCGGCCCCTGCCTACCAAGGGCTCACCGCCGATCGAATTCTCCAACGGCGAGGCGACATCGTTGCAATGACCATGCCAGCGACGCGACCGTCACTTGACGGGGCGCGCCGATCGGGTCCACGCTCGCGCTCCCATCGTAGACGACTTCGCCGCCGAAAATCCTGTCCATCTCGTTGGGGCCGAAGCCGCCGGCGTTCAGCGGGCCGGAGACGGACACGCGATGACACCCAAATGAACCAAGCGACGCGCAAGCCGCCGCAGAAGTCCTAATTTCACCAAGTTCTTGCTCAAACGAACCTTTCAGCAAGGCGTCAGGTGCGAAAAGATCGAGCCCCACGAAAGGTCCGGATAGCGCCCACGATCGGCGGCCGCGTTCCGGCCCCCCCAAATCCGGAGACGATACTACATGGCCCACCTGTCCGTTCCCAAGAGCGGTCCGCTCGTCGAGACCGCAGCCGAGAAGGCGATTTTTTCGAAGGTCAACTGGCACATCCTGCCGCTGCTGCTGGTCGCCTATGTGTTCGCCTACATCGACCGGGTGAACATCGGTTACGCACAGTTGCAGATGAAGACCGATCTGAATTTCTCCAACGAGATCTTCGCGCTGGGCGCGGGCCTGTTCTTCGTCGGCTACTTCCTGTTCGAGGTGCCCAGCAACCTGCTCCTCGAGAAGATCGGCGCGCGCAAGACCATCCTGCGCATCATGATCTGCTGGGGTATCTGCGCCACCCTGATGGCCTGGGCTCACACGCCATGGCAGTTCTACACGCTGCGCTTCCTGCTCGGGGCGTTCGAGGCCGGTTTCTTTCCCGGCGTCATTCTCTACTTCACCTACTGGTACCCGACGGCGCGGCGCGGCCGGGCCATCGCGATCTTCATGACAGCCACCCAGCTAGCCAGCATCCTCGTCGGCCCGCTGAACGGCGCGCTGATGAAGTACGGCGAAGGCTTCCTGTCGATGCACGGCTGGCAGTGGATGTTCCTGTTCAACGGCGCACCCTGCCTGATCATCGCGGTGTTGGTCTATTTCATGCTGACCGATAAGCCGGCCAATGCCAAGTGGCTCACGGACGAGGAGAAGAAGATTCTCATCGACCGCGTAGAGAGCGAGAAGACCTCGACCGGACACGGCCACGGCCACGGCGCCATGGGACAGTTGCTCAAGGATCCGAAGGTCTTCGTTCTGGCGGCGGCCTACTTCCTTGTGCTCGCCGCCGCGTACGCGCTGGTGTTCTGGGCGCCGTCGCTGATCATGAGCTGGGGGGCGGCCGACGTGTTCCAGGTCGGCCTGCTGAAGGCCATTGCCAGCGTGGCCGGCATCATCGGCATGGTGCTGATCAGCCGCAGCTCCGACCGCATGAACGAGCGGCGCTGGCACTTCGCGTTCGCGATCGGCTGCGTCGTCGTCGGCCTGGGTCTGATCGCCATCTTCGCACCGAGCCTGGTCGGATCGATGGCCCTGTTCTCGCTCACGAGCGTGGGCATGTCGGCCGCCACGCCGCTGTTCTTCGCGTTCATCAGCGAGTATCTGCCCAAGGAAACGGCGGCCGGCGGCATCGCGCTGATCAGCTCGCTGGGCAACCTGGGCCCGGCGATCTCGCCGTCGATCAGCACCTGGATCCTGACCACGACGGGCGACAACAAGTACAGCCTGCTGTTCATCTGCACGCTGTACACCCTGGCCGCCCTGATCATGCTGGCCGCGGGACGGACCACCGTCCCGGCGAGCAGCAAGCCGGTGGCGCAGCCGGCATGACGACGAAGGGGCGGAAAGCCGGGCTCGTTCCGGCCTCCCGCCCCTTCGTCGCCGACCGGACGGATCCCGTCGAAGGTCGTCGCCGGAACGACACGCCGGGCGGCGGTCGTCCCGGCAACCGGGAACGGACTCAGCTCGCCGCGACGGCCTGGGTCACCTCCGGCAGCTTGGCGATTTCGGCCACCGAATCGCGCAGGTAGCCGGTCAGTTCGGTGATCTCTTCCTGCGACAGCACGCGGCGGCACGCGATCAGGCCGAAATCCAGCGCCCCCGCATAGCTCTGCACCGTGATGTTCAGCGCCGAGCCGTGGTACGGGATGGACACCGGGTAGTAGCTGCTCATCTTGGCGCCGCAGATGTACAGCCGCTGGCTGGGACCGGGCACGTTGGAAATGGTGACGCTGGCCATCGGCGGCAACTGGCGGGCGAGCGTCGAGCGACCGTACAGCGACGCCATGCTGCTCATCAGCCACGGCGAGCCGGTCACCGGCATGTCCACGCCCAGCACCGGCTTGAGCTCGCGCACGACGGCCTTGGCCGCCTCGGACGACGCGTGGATGGCCTTGAAACGCTCGGCCAGGTCGGGAAGGTCGGTGGCCAGATCCACGCGCACCATCGACACCTGGTTGTTCATCGAACCATCGCCTTCGGTGCGCAGGCTCACCGGCACGGCGGCGATCAGCGGCTGCTTGGGCAGCTCCCCGCGTGCCTCGAGGAAGCGGCTGAGCGCGATGCTGCACATCGCCATCACGACGGTATTGACGGTGCCGCCCACGCGCTTGCCCAGGTCCTTCAGGTCCTTGAACGGCAACGACAGCACGCAGTACGAGCGCTGGTTGGTGATGGATTCGTTGAAGATGGTCCGCGGCGCCGTGCCCAGGACGATCGGACGCTCGCCGGGCTTGGTGCGCTGGCTGGCCAGCAGGTTGCCGGCGGTGGTCAGCGCCTTGGCCGCCGTGGGCAACAGCTCGGCCAGCTTGCGGTACTGCCGCGCGCTGTTGGAGACGGCCGCCTGCAGCAGCTCGGCGACGCCCAACTGGTAGCCGTAGTTGGTCCCGTGGCGGCGACGGCGGGGCGGCGGTACCTCGCGCATCTCGGGCGAGGTGTCGTACAGCACCTTGGCCATCTCGGCGCCCGACTTGCCGTCCACGCCGCTGTGGTGCGCCTTGAAGTAGATCGCCGGATGACCGCTTTCGAGCCCCTCGATCACGTACAGCTCCCACAGCGGCCGGCTGCGATCGAGCAGCGACGAGTGCAGCCGCGACACCAGGTGCTCGAGTTGCGCCATGCTGCCCGGGCGGCGCAGCGAGAGGCTGCGCACGTGGTAGTCGAGATCGATGTCGTCATCCTCGATCCACACCGGCTC
>JASGFT010000304.1:0-4054 GCA_047605425.1 Burkholderiaceae bacterium
CCCGGCCCTGCTCCGTCGGCCCTGCTCCGCCGCGCCGCGCCGAGCCGAGCCGCGTCGATCGAAAGGCGCACGGTATCATCCCCCGCGGGTCGGATGAGTGAGCGATGAGGCGCAGCCGGAGATGGAACAGATCGTCGTGATTGGGGGCGGGCATGCCGCCGCGCAGTTGTGCGCGGGCCTGGCCGAGGCGGGCATCGGCCAGCAGGTGCAACTGGTCTGCGAGGAGCCGCTGCTGCCGTACCAGCGTCCGCCGCTGTCCAAGACCTTCCTGAAGAATCCGCAGGAGACCACGCAGGTCCACAAGGCCGAGAACTGGTATCACCAGGCGGGCATCATCGTGCACGTCGGCGATCCGGCCGTCCGCGTCGATCGCGAGAACCGGCGCGTGCATCTGCGCTCGGGCACCGTGCTGACGTGGACGCGCCTGGTGCTGGCGACGGGCACGCGCGCCCGGGCGATGCCCGGCTGGCCCGCCGACCTGGCCAACGTCGTGTCGCTGCGGATGGCCGAGCACGCGACGCGCCTGCGCGAGCTGCTGGCGGTCGCGCCGTCGGTGACGGTGATCGGCGGCGGCTTCATCGGGCTGGAGGTCGCGGCGACCGCCGCCGCGCTGGGCAAGCCGGTCACGGTGCTCGAATCGGCGCCCCGCCTGATGGGCCGCGCGGTGTCGCCGATGCTGTCGGAATTCGTGCTGGGCATCCATCGCGCCAGCGGCATCGACATCCGCCTGAACACCCGCCTCGACGACGCGCGCTTCGACGCGGGCCGGCTGACCGCGCTGAGCGTCGGCGGCCAGCCGGTGCCCGTCGACCTGGTGGTCATGGGCATCGGCGCCGTGCCCGAAACGACGCTGGCCGAGGCGGCGGGCCTCGAATGCTCGGACGGCGTGATCGTCGACGCGTCGATGCGCACCAACGATCCGGCCGTGCTGGCGATCGGCGATTGCACGCGTTTCGCCGACCGGCGCTCGGGCAAGGTGATCCGGCTCGAATCGGTGCAGAACGCCAACGACCAGGCGCGCACCGCGGTGGCGACGCTGCGCGGCGAGCCGCGCGATCACGACGCCGTGCCGTGGTTCTGGTCCGACCAGGGCACGATCCGCCTGCAGATGGCCGGCCTGGTGCCGCCCGAGCCGACGCCCGGCCACGTCGTCGTGCGGCGGCCCGGCGCCAGCGAGCGCTCGTTCTCGCTGTTCCACTACGTCGACGGCACGCTCCGCTGCGTCGAGTCGGTCAACGCCGCGCCCGACCACATCGCGGCGCGCAAGCTGCTCGATCTGGGCCGCAACCCCGATCCGGCCCTCGTCGGCGACCCGTCGGTCGCGTTGAAGACGCTGCTCGCGTAGGACGGGCGGTCATCCCGTAGGACGCGAACTACCGGTCGATCCGCGATCGTCCGGTGGGGGCTGTCCACGCCTGGCGGGACACTGGCATCTCCGGGCTCGCTCCCGTGCGGCACGCCGATTCGTTCGGCGATGACCGGCGCGGACCGGCTCTCTCGTTCAGGAGACCAAGATGACCTCGCTCAAGACCACGCTGAAGCTGACCTCGCTGGCCGCCATCCTGATGGCGTCGGTCGGGGCGCATGCCGCCAACATGAGCGCCGAGGCGTATTCGGCGGCCAAGAAGCAGATCAGCGCGACCTACAAGTCGGACAAGGCCGCGTGCGACGCCATGAAAGGCAATGCCAAGGACGTTTGTGTCGAGCAGGCCAAGGGGCGCGAGAAAGTCGCCAGGGCCGAGCTCGAATACAAGCATTCCGGCTCCGAAGACGACAAGTTGAAGGTGACGACGGCCAAGGCCGAGGCGCACTACGCGGTCGCCAAGGAGCGCTGCGACGATCGCGAAGGCAAGGACAAGAGCGCCTGCGTCGAAGAGGCGAAGGCCGCGCGCGATCGCGTGCTGGCCGACGTCAAGGTGCAGCGCGACACGTTGCCGAGCTCGGCGATGAAGCCGCCGATGCCCAAGACCAACTGAGGGCGCGCAGAAGGCGACCAGCGACGAACGCTCCGCGAAAGATGGTAGAAAGGTGGGCGTCGCGCGCCGGGGCGGCGGCCGGAGGAGGTCGGCCGGTCCAGGTCGCGCATGTCCCTCATCGTTCGCGGAGCCCTCATGTCTTCTCTGTCTCGTCGCCGGTTCGTCCGGACCGGTGCCGGCGCGGCGGCCCTGTCGCTCGGCGGCTGGTCGGCGTTGTCCGGCACGGCCTTTGCCGACGGCGCGTTTCCGAACCGCCTGATCAACCTGGTCGTGCCGTATCCGGCCGGCGGTTCCAGCGACGTCAGCGCGCGCATCTTCGCCGGTTCGTTCACGACCACGCTCAAGCAGCAGGTCGTCGTCGAGAACATCGGCGGCGGCACCGGCGTGCTCGGCGCCAATCGCGTGCTGCAGGCGCCGGCCGACGGCTACCTGCTGTTCCACGGATCGGCCAACGAGATTTTCCTCGCGCCGATGCTCAACCCGGCCGCGCGCTACCGGCCGACCGATTTCGCGTGCGTCGCGCCGATCAGCGAAGCGACGCTGGTGCTGCTGACGCGCCACGACCTGCCGGTGCGCACGATCGACGAGTTCATCGACTACGCGAAGGCGGATCCGGCCCGTCCGCTGACCTACGCGACCGTCGGCGTCGACTCGATGTACCACCTGATGGGCGAGGCGCTGGCATTGCGCACCCGCACGAACCTGCTGCACGTTCCGTACAAGGGCGGCGCGCCGGCGCTGCAGGACGTGGCCGGCGGGCAGGTGGACTTCGCGATCCTGCCGTACCAGACCAATTTCGAGGCGATGCAGGCGCAGCAGCGGCTGCGCATCCTGAGCAGCTTCTCGCGGGCGCTGCCCGCGCCGCTGGCCGCCATCCCGTTGATCACGCAGAGCCGGCACGTGCCGGATTTCGTGCATACGATCGGCGGCGGCTACTTCGTTCGCAAGGGCACGCCGGTCGAGCGGCTCGACGTGCTGCGCCACGCGGTCGAGGTGGCGCTGACGACGCCGGACATCCGCGCCCGGCTCGAACAGGAAGGGCGGCACGTCGCCACGCCGATCCGCACGCAGGCCGAGGCCGACAAGGCCTTCGCCGACCAGCATCAGCGGATCGAGAACCTGGTCCGGCAGGTCGGCCGCAAGATCCTCAACGGCTGAGCCGGCGCCTGCCCGGCCTCGGCCGCCGAGCGGGCGCCGGATCGCGAACGCGCCGGTGCCCGCCGCCCGTCAGCGGCCGGCGATCTTCGCGTGGCCGAGCATCGCGTGCAGCAGCACGTTGCAGCCGGCCTCCAGATGCTCGGGCTTGGCGTCCTCGATCTCGTTGTGGCTGATGCCGTCCTTGCACGGCACGAAGATCATCGAGGTCGGCGCGAGCCGCGCCACGTACACGGCGTCGTGCCCGGCGCCCGACACCGCATCCATGTGCGAATAGCCGAGCGCCTGCGCGGCCTGCCGCACGGCCGACACGCAGGTGGCGTCGAACGGGCAGGGCGCGAAGCTCGACACCTTCTGCAGCTCGATCGCCAGCCCGGTGTCGCGCCGCGCGCGATCGAGCACCGCCTGCAGGTCCGCTTCCATCCGCTCGAGCAGATCGGCGCCGACGTTGCGCAGGTCGATCGAGAACTTGACCTGGCCCGGGATCACGTTGCGGCTGTTCGGAAACACCTGGACCATGCCGACGGTGCCGCGGCCATAAGGCGGGTAGCGGTCGGCGATGGCGATCACCTGCTGCATGATGCCGGTGGCCGCCTGCAACGCGTCGCGGCGCAGCGCCATCGGCGTCGGGCCGGCGTGCGCCTCCATGCCGGTCACCGTGCAGTCGTACCAGTTCAGCCCCAGCACGGCGTCGACGACGCCTATCGTCACGCCGGCATCCTCGAGCACCGGGCCCTGCTCGATGTGGGCCTCGAAATAAGCGCCGATCGGATGCTCGCCGGGCGTCTGCTCGCCGACGTAGCCGATTCGCGTCAGCTCGTCGCGCACGCTGCGGCCGTCGAGGTCGGTCGCCGCATAGGCGTGATCTAGCGTGAACGCGCCGGCGAACACGCCCGAGCCCATCATCACCGGCACGAAGCGCG
>JASGFT010000305.1:0-4047 GCA_047605425.1 Burkholderiaceae bacterium
CCCAGCTTCTACCCTGCTGCGACCTGACGGCCACTGCGGGCTGGCACGCGTGCGGCTCGATGCCGAGACACTCGGGCGTTATCTGTCGGCGAGCATGGACGCAAGCCGGGCGGCGATCTCTTCATCGGACTTTCCCATTTCGTGCAATAGCGCGAGGTAGTTGCTCTTAACAGTCTGGGACGATGGATGTCCCAAACCCAGGCTTCGGATGACGATCATTAGCGCACGTCTCATCAGGCCCTCGATTTCAGCCTGCCGATTCGTATTCCGCAGCAGAGTCGCCAAGTTATTGAGATCTCTGGCGACGTTGGGATGGTCGGCGCCAAGCCTCGCCTCGTTGATCGCCAGTGCCCGGCGCATCAACCGCTCGGCTTCGGGCAACTGATTGGCCGCTTTCAGCAACGTCGCCAGGTTGTTGAGGCGTATGGCGACGTTGGGATGGTCGGCGCCGAAGCTCGCCTCGTCGATCGCAAGCGCCCGGCGCATCAGCGGTACCGCTTCGGACAGCCGGTTCGTTCTTTGCAGCAAAAGCGCCAGGTTATTGAGACCTATGGCGATATTCGGGTGATCGGCACCGGAGTTCGCCTCGTCGATCGCCAGCGCTCGGCGCAACAGCGGTTCAGCTTCGACCAGGTGGTTTGTCACTTGCAGCAACTGCGCCAAGTTGTTGAGATCCCTTGCGACGTCGGCGTGGTCGGTGCCGAAGCTTGCTGCGTCGATCATCAGCGCCCGGTACATCAGCGGTGCGGCTTCGGCCAGCCGGTTCGTCGCCTGTAGCAACTGGGCCAGATTGTTGAGGCTTCTAGCGACGGCGGGATGGTCGGAGCCGAAGCTCGCCTCGTCGATCGCAAGCGACCGGCGCATCAGACGTTCGGCTTCGGCCAGCCGGTTCGTCGCTTTCAGCAACTGCGCCAGGTTATTGAGGCGTACGGCAACGCTGGGATGGTCAGCGCCGTAGTTTGCCTCGTCGATCGCCAGCGCGCGGCGCATCAGCGGCGCGGCCTCTTCATATAGGGCCTTGCCAAGCGCAAGCACGCCGGCCTGATTCAGCAGAAGGGCCGTCGGCTCGGGAATCCCTTCTTCATCTGCTCGGCCCGCAACCGCTAGTGCATGCGGCACCAGCGGATCGAGCACCGGCCAATTGAGTACTTCGTTAGGATCGCCTTCGAAGGCCGCATTGACCCAGTTCAGCGCCTCACTCAACACCTGGTGTGCGCTGTTATCGCGCTGTTCTCGCCGAGTGACCTCCTGCACCAGGCCGTGCACGCTGAAATACGGGCGTTCCGCCTCCCGCTTCACCAGCGAATAAGCCTCCAGTTCCACCAGCGAGTCATACGGATCGGCGTCTGCTCCCGACGCGTCTCCGATGGATATGCCCAGCAGCGACTCCGGAATCGGATCCGCAGCCAGCCAGCTCAGCCGCTGCAGCAGCCGCTTCGCGGGCTCGCCGAGCTGATCGAACGAGGTCTGCCAAGTGATGGCCACGCTCTTCGGATACTGCATCAGCCGCGGGTCGAACCATTGCAGTACCTCGTCGCGACGTTGCTGCCAGGTATCCAGGTATTGCTCGAACGTGATACGCCGCTGGGCGATGTAGGCCGCGGCCTGTTCGAGCGCCAGCGGTAGATATCCCAGTTCATCAGCCAGCGTTCTTGCGGCAGTGGAATCGCCGGTCTGCGGCCTGCGCTTGCCCGCGGTTCGTGCCAGCAGGAAATCCTCGGCTGCGTCGGGTGCGATCAGATCGACAGGCAGCGGTTCGATCCCGGCGCTCCAGTTCGACAGGCGGCTGGTCAACAGCAGGTGTCCTCCGCTCAATTTCGGCACGAGGTTCTCGACCGCTGTAGCTGCGGCGTTGGTATCCACGTTGTCCAGGATCAGCAGCCAACCGGCATGCTGGTTCAACCACCGCAAAACTGCATCGCGCTGCCTGCTCTCTTCGGTATCGGCTTGCTCGGGCAGATTCAGGATCGTCGAGCCGCACATCGCCGCCAAGCCGCGGCTCAGCGCCTCGGGACTGTCGGCACCCACCAGCAGCCTCGCGCCGTAGCCGCCGGCGTTTCGCCACGCGTATTCGATCGCCAGCCGCGTCTTGCCCGCGCCGCCGAGACCGGTCAACACCTTTGCGACCGCTGGCTGGTCGCCGCCTCGCGGAGCCGGCTCGAAACGAGCCGCCATGTCCTCGATCAGCGCCTCGCGTCCCTTGAACAGCAGGCCCAGACTGGCATAAGGCAGGCTGACCAGTCTCCGGACCAGCCCGGCTTCGATCAGGATGTCGAGCAGGGCCGAGCGCCAAACCTCCGCGGCGAACTGGTCGGGCGAGACGAATCGGATTCCCGGATGGCGCTCGATCTTTGCCAGACGCGCAAGATGCGCCTGCTGCGCAGCCTGCTGCTGTAGATCGAGCACGTAGCCTTCGTCCCTCCTTGCTTGACCCTCGGGCACGGCGATGATCAGCCGCTTGCGGTGATACAAGCTCAGCCACGCTTCCCACTGCGTATAGGAGAGAGACGGTCCGTCGGCTTCCAGGAACGCGGCCACCGGTAGACAGCTGGCGAAGTCGGGGTAGCGAATCCGGATCACCTCGACCGATTGTGCCTGCGCCATCGCCCCCGTCATGTCGCCGACGAGATGGACGACGACGTCGCAGCTCCGGATGTATTCATCGAGCATATCTAGCGTTTCTGTGCCGGTCGCGATGAAGTCCTCCTGCACTTTGACGCTGACGTTCGGCCGCTCGAGGTAGCGGCGCAATATGTCCCGGTAGCTGCGGAATTCCGCGCTGACGGTCGACAGGAAAACTCGAACCTCCGCAGTCATGCGCCGCTTCTCCGGTTGCCGCTTGCCATGTGCCTGCCGAATCGCGCTGGCCGGTGCTCGGACCCGATTGTTTCAGAAGCGCAGTAGCCGCGACAAGCCTGAGTCGGCTTTCGATCGCGTCACGACGCGCATGAGCAAGGCCATGAACGGGCATCGCCCATCTCCACGCGTCCCGACCAGCGCCAACTCCTACCGATGGCGATCGCCTTCGCCTTTGACGCTTCGTTGACGGCTGCCCTCACGTCCGGATGACGGGCCGTCGATAGCCTTCCGGATCGAACGCCGTGCTCCGCGAACGGGCAATCGATGGCCCCTGCCACGAAGACACGGCCAGTGATCGGCGGCTCGGGGGAGGAACGGCGGTGAACACTTCGATGGATCAGCAGCCCGGCCGCGCAGCCATGGTCGGGACGAAGACGGGATATCTCCAGAACCGCAGTCGTCGCGACCCGAGGCAACGCGACTCCCATCGCGTAACCGGCGCCAGACCGACCGTCGGCGCCTGCCTGCTGTTCGCGGTGACACTCCTTCTCGGCGCCTGCGGCGGCGGCGATTCGTCGTCGTCATCCGATGTCACCGGTACGACCGAATCGGCCGAATCCCCCGAAGCCCAGGCCCTTGCGCTGATCGAGACGTCGATGCAGCGGGAAGCGGCCGATTCCGCCGACGCCGCGACGAACCAGGATCCGGTTCCTTCATTCGAGCTGTACCAGGCCATGTTCCGCTTCATGCAGCACCTCGATGTCGAGGCTGGTTTCTTCGCGCCGGCGTCCAACGGCCAGGGCTGCGAGCACGGTACCTGCGGCTTCCAGCCGATCCCGGACGCGGAGATCGCGGGGCTCGAGGCCTACCTGGAGCGCCTCGGTCGATGAACGCGGACCAAAGCCCTCACCACGAGTTTCGGCGAAAACGGTGGAACGCGCACAGGTTAGATCGACGACCCGGATATCGTCATCTCGTCCGCCTCGGTGTGATAATGCCGTCCAGCCGATCCGTATCGTTCAAGGGCTGCCGACGTGGAATCGCACAGGCCGACTTCGCGCCTGTGCCTGTTCGGTGGCTTCGCACTCGATCCTGCCGGCCGCATGCCCGCCGCGCCAAGGAAGTTGACATCCTCCCCCGCCTCGCCTTCGCGCCCGGCAAGCCGGGAAAGGCGGGGGATTCCTACGGCGTCCACTCAGAGCGTGAGAAGCATTTGATCGCTGCCAGGGCGGTTGCTGGCGGACGATG
>JASGFT010000306.1:0-3974 GCA_047605425.1 Burkholderiaceae bacterium
GATGGAAAAACGCGTGTACCCGGCGATCAACATCAACCGCTCGGGCACCCGCCGCGAAGAACTGCTGATCCCGGCGCCGACGCTGCAGAAGATCTGGATCCTGCGCAAGCTGCTGCACGACATGGACGAGTTGGCGGCGATGGAATTCATGCTCGACAAGCTGCGCGGGACCAAGAGCAATGCCGAGTTCTTCGAGATGATGAAGCGCGGCAGTTGATCGAAAGCAAGCTTTCCCGCTAGAATGGAAAGCTTCGCTGAATTCGCGCGGACAACACCTTCGCGATCGCCGCGCGGTCACGTTCAAGGACAACATGAAACAAGGCATCCACCCCGAATACCGTGACGTCGTCTTCATGGACGTCATCAACGGCTTCAAGTTCATCACGCGCTCGACCGTGAACACGCGCGAGACGATCAAGATGGACGACGGCAACGAGTACCCTCTGTTCAAGCTGGACATCACGTCCGAATCGCATCCGTTCTATACCGGCGCGCAACAGCGGATCATCGAGACCGGCCGTGTCGAGAAGTTCCGCCAGAAGTTCGCTCGCGGCGGCAAGACGAGTTGATCGCGGCGGGGCACCAGGCCTCCCGGCACCGGGCGCCCCCTGGCCCAGCGGCACCGGCCATAGAGGGTTTCGATGAAAGGCAGCCTCCCGGCTGCCTTTTTCGTGCTCGAGCCCGGCAGCACATGATGGCGATTCGATGCGTCCATTCATCCTGACCAACCTGCAGGCAGGCAAGCTGCCCCGATGGGGCCTGCCGCTGCTGTGCCTGCTGTACGCGCTGCCCGGCATGATCGGCCGCGATCCGTGGCGGACCGCTGACGCGACCGGCTTCGGCATCTCGCTGACGATGGCGCGCGGCGGCCCGCACGACTGGCTGATGCCGAACATCTTCGGCGACCCGGTCTACGACGACTCGCCTTTTCCGTACTGGATCGCGGCGATCGCGATCCGCGCGCTGCCGTTCTTCGCCGAGCATCCGGTCGTGCGCGGCGTCACCGTGGCCAGCATGCTGATCCTGTTCGCCTCGGTCTGGTACGCGACCTACCGGGTCGCGCGCCTGCCCGGCGTGCAGCCGTCCGATCCGTTCGGCGCGTCGGTGTCGAGGATCGATTTCGGCCGGGCGATCGCCGACTCGGCGCTGCTGGTGCTGCTGGCCACGATCGGCTTGATCGCCCGCGTGCACGAGACGACCGCCGACGCAGGCCAGGTCGCGCTGATCGGCGTGTTCCTGTTCGGCGCCGCGGTCGCGATCGATACGCCGCGCCGCGGCGCCTGGCTGGCCGGCCTGGCCGCCGGCGCCTCGCTGCCCAGCGGCGGTCCACAGGTCTGGGTGCCGCTGTTCGTCGTCCTCGTCAGCCTGCCCTGGCTGATTCCGGCCCACCGGCTCGTCCGCTCGCGGTTCTGGGCCTCGGCGCTGCCGCCCGCGCTGATCGTGGCGGCGGCCTGGCCGCTGGCGCTCGTCCTCGTCGGCCCCGAAGGCCGCGAGTACCTGGAACGCTGGTGGCAAGGCAATCTGTCGCTGACGATCGGGCCCGCGCTCGAGAACGCGCGCTACCTGGTCAGCACGATCCCCTGGTTCTTCTGGCCGGCCTGGCCGATGGTCGCCTGGTCGCTGTGGCGCTGGCGTACCCGCCTGAGCGAACCGGCCGTCGGCCTGCCGCTGCTGTGCATCGCGGCGCTGCTGATTCCCGCGCTGCTGTCGCCGCGCTCGGGCGAGTCGCTGCTGCTGCCGATGATCCCGCCGATGGCGATGCTCGCGGCGGTCGGGCTGCCGACGATCAAGCGCGCGGCGGTCAGCCTCGTCGACTGGTTCTCGGTGACGACGTTCACGCTGATGGGCCTGACGATCTGGGCCTACTGGATCGCCTGGGTCACCGGCTTTCCGCCGGTGATGGCGTTCAAGGCCGGCCAGCTCGCGCCCGGCTTCCGTCCGAGCGGCATCCTCGACGAGATCGTCCTGGGCCTGCTGGCGACCGCGGCCTGGCTGCTGCTCGTGCGCTGGCGCGTGTCGCGGCAGCCGCGGATGATCTGGCGCGCGGTGATGCTGGCGAGCTGCGGCCTCGTGCTGATGTGGTTCCTGCTGATGACGCTGTGGCTGACGATGTTCAACGAGCGCAACACGTATCGGGACGTCGGCCTGGCGGTCGGGCAGCACCGCGGCCGCAACGACGACTGCGTCGGCAGCCGCCACCTGAACCCGACGGCGCGCACCAGCATCGCCTACTTCGGCAACGTGCGCTTCGGTCCCGAGCAATCGTGCCCGTGGCTCGTCATCGAGGACCAGGGGCCGCTGGCCGGCGTCATCGCGCCGCAGGAAGCCGGCTACCGGTTGGTGTGGGAAGGATCGCGCCGCCGCGGCCGGGACGAGCGCTTCCGCATGTACCAGCGGATCGCGCCGGCGCCGCGATGAGCGGCGCCGCGCTGCTCACGTCCGCCGGATCGGCCGCCGGCGGACGCGCGCGCTACGCGGCGATCGCGCAGCTCGCCTGGCCGGTATTCATCGGCCAACTCGCCATCATGGCCAATGGCGTCATCGACACGATCATGGCGGGCCGCACGTCGCCGGACGACATCGCGGCGATCGGCCTGGGTGCCGCCGTCTACATCACCATCTACGCGACGACGATGGGCGTGCTGCTGGCGCTGTCGCCGATCGTCGCCCAGAACTACGGCGCGCGGCGCCACGACCGGATCGGCATCGACTTCGCGCAGGGGCTGTGGCTGGCCCTGCTGCTGACCATCCCCGGCTGCCTGACGCTGCTGTCGACCGACCTGTGGGTGGGACTGAGCGCGCCGCCGCCTGCCGTGGCCGAGCGCACGCGCCTGTACCTGTTCGCGGTCGCGGCGGGATTGCCGGCGGCGTTGCTGTTCCGCGTGTTCTACGCGCTGAACAACGCGCTGTCGCGACCGAAGGTCGTGATGACGATCAACCTGGTGGCGCTGGCGCTCAAGGTGCCGCTCAACGCCCTGTTCATCGACGGCCTGACGCTGCCGGGCGGGCTGCCGGCCGTGCCCGCGCTCGGCGGCCCGGGCTGCGGCGTCGCGACGGCGGTGCTGGCCTGGCTCAGCGCGCTGCTGGCCTGGCTGTGGGTCCGGCTCGACCCGTGGTACCGGCCGTTCCGGTTGTTCTCGCGGCTGGGCATCGACCGCAAGGGGTTCACGGAGTTGCTGCGGCTCGGCCTGCCGATCGGCGCCGGCTACCTGGTCGAGATCACCTCGTTCACGTTCATGGCGCTGTTCGTCGCGCGCTTCGGCGCGATCGTCGGCGGCAGCCACCAGATCGCCTCCAACCTGACCGGCGTGCTGTACATGTCCGCGCTGGCGATCGCCAGCGCCACCGGCGTGCTGGCCGCGCAGGCGCTGGGCGCCGCGCAGCCGCGAGCGGCCCGGGCGACGGTCTGGGCCGGCATGCGGATGATGCTGGGGGTGGCGTCGCTGTCGGCCGCCGCGCTGTGGTTCGCCGCGCCGACGATCGTCGGCTGGTACACGAGCGATGCCGGGATCCAGGCGGCGGCGATCCCGTTGCTGCAACTGGTCGCGCTGTTCCACCTGTTCGACGCGACGCAGACGTTCTTCGCGAACGTGCTGCGAGCCTACAAGGTCGCGTTCCTGCCCGCCGTCGTCTACGTGCTGTCGCTGTGGGGGATCGGCCTGGGTGTCGGCTGGTGGCTGACCTTCGGCAACAAACACGCATGGCCATGGCAGGCCTGGCCGCAGCTCGCCCTGCTCGACGGGCAGGTCGGCGGCGCGACCGGCTTCTGGGTGGCCGCCGGCGGCAGCGTCGTCGTCGCGTCGATCGGCCTCGCGCTGATCCTGGCGGCGGTCTGGCGGCAGGACGGTTCGTCCGCCGCCCGGCTGGCCGTCAGAGGCTGAGCGTTTTTCGGCCGTGCCCGAAAGGCGCGTCCAAACGACCCGGATCCAGGCGCAAAGCGCAGCCATAGCTCGGGCTATGGCGAGCATTTGCAA
>JASGFT010000307.1:0-3963 GCA_047605425.1 Burkholderiaceae bacterium
CTCGCCGACCATGCCGGTCAGCAGGTCGGTCTTGGCCAGCAGCGCGGCGCGCTCGGCCGGCGCCGGGTCCTCGCCCAGCGCCGCGGCGATCGCGCTGGCGATCCGGCGCACGCGATCGCTGCGCTGCGCCTGCGTGCCGAGCCGCGCGTGGTAGATGACCGACGCGAGCTGCGGCACGCGCGCGTCGAGCCGCGTCTTCTGGTCGGTCTCGAAGAAGAAACGCGCGTCGGCCAGCCGCGGGCGGACGACCCGCTGGTTGCCGTCGATGATGAAACGCGGATCCGGCACGGCCATGTTCGAGACGATCAGGAACTCGGGCAGCAGCCGGCCCTGCGCGTCGAACAGCGGGAAGTACTTCTGGTTCGTGCGCATCGTCAGGATCAGGCATTCCTGCGGCACCTGCAGGAACTGCGCGTCGAAGCGGCCGACGTAGACGGCCGGCCATTCGACCAGCGCGGTGACCTCGTCGAGCAGCGGCGCGACGCCCGATTCGTCGCCCAGCGAGGCGTCCAGGCTTGCGGCGGTGGCGCGCAGCGCTTCGTCGATCCGCGCGCGGCGCTCGTCGAAGCCGGCGATCACACGGCCGTCGCGCTCGAGCGTCTGCGCATAATCGTCGGCATGCGAGAGCGTCAGCTCGCCGCTCGACTGGAAGCGATGGCCGCGCGTCGTGCGTCCGGCGTCCAGGCCCAGCACCGTCGCCGGCACGACGCGATTGCCATGCAGCGCGACCAGGCCGTGCGCGGGCCGTACGAAGCTGACGCTGGTGCGGCCGTCGGCCAACTGGTACTGCATCAGCTTGGGGATCGGCAGCCGGCCCAGCGCGTCGTCGATCACCGACTGCAGCACCGCGTCGAGCGTCTGCCCTTGCACGACGCTGTCGGCGAAGAACACCTCCTGCTTGCCGTCGGAGCCGCGCCGCAGTGCGTCGATCGCGACGCCCTGGCGGTCGGCCCATTTGTGCAGCGCCTGCGTCGGCGCGCCCTGCGCGTCGAGGCCGACCTTCAGCGACGGGCCCTTGAGCTCGACGCGGCGATCGGGGGCGCGCTCGATGACGGCCGGCAGCCGCACGGCCAGGCGGCGCGGCGTTGCGAACGTTTGACGGCCGTCGGCCGGATCGCCGGCGAGCAGGCCGTGCTGCGCGAGACCGGCGGCGATGCCGTCGGCGAAGGCGTCACCCAGGCGCTCGAGCGCCTTGGGCGGCAGCTCTTCGGTGAACAGTTCGACCAGCAGCGGCGCGCTGGCGGGGGTCTGAGGCTCGGTCACGGCGGTCGTCCCGGTCATGCGGCGGGCTGGGCGGAAGCGGACGGGGCGAGCATCGGGAAGCCGAGCCGCTCGCGCGAATCATGGTAGGCCTGCGCGACCGCGCGGGCCAGGTTGCGCACGCGGGCGATGTACGCGGCGCGCTCGGTCACCGAGATCGCGCCGCGCGCGTCGAGCAGGTTGAACGTGTGCGAGCATTTCATCACCATCTCGTACGCCGGCAGCGCGAGCTGCGCGTCGATCAGCTTGCGCGCCTCGGCCTCGTACTCGTCGAAGTGGCGGAACAGCATCGCGACGTTCGCGTACTCGAAGTTGTACTTCGACTGCTCGACCTCGTTCTGGTGGAACACGTCGCGATAAGTGATCGTGTCGGTCCACTTCAGGTCGAAGATGCTCTCGACGCCCTGCAGGTACATCGCCAGGCGCTCGATCCCATAAGTGATCTCGCCGGTCGTCGGTACGCACTTGAGCGAGCCGACTTCCTGGAAATAAGTGAACTGCGTCACTTCCATCCCGTTGAGCCAGACCTCCCAGCCCAGTCCCCACGCGCCGAGCGTCGGCGATTCCCAGTCGTCCTCGACGAAGCGCACGTCGTTGATCGAGGTGTCGATGCCCAGCGCGCGCAGCGAGCCGAGGTACAGGTCGAGGATGTCGGGCGGCGAGGGCTTGAGCACGACCTGGTATTGGTAGTAATGCTGCAGCCGGTTCGGGTTGTCGCCGTAGCGGCCGTCCTTCGGGCGGCGCGACGGCTGCACGTAGGCGGCGCGCCAGGGCTCGGGGCCGATCGCGCGCAGGAAGGTCGCCGTGTGGAAGGTGCCGGCGCCGACTTCCATGTCGTAGGGCTGCAGCAGCGCGCAGCCCTGTTTGTCCCAATACTCCTGCAGCCGCAGGATGATCTGTTGAAAGCTCAGCATTCGATGAGGACCCGACGGCATCGCGCTGCTGCGCCGGCGGTCGGCGCGGGGCGGCGATGGATTCGGATGGTGCGGAAAGCGCGATTCTAGCGGATCGCCGCGCTCGGCCGGCCGCGCGCGGCGCGCGCGAACGCCGCGATCGCCAGCACGACCAACGCGAGCAGCAGCGCCGGCGTGTCGCCCAGGCGCGCGTACGGCGTCAGGCCGCGCATGCCCTGCACGCTGTCGTCGAGCGCGCCGATCGCGTCGCTGGCCAGGCGCGCGCGGACGCGGCCGCCGGCATCGATCGACGCGGTCACGCCGGTATTGGTCGCGCGCAGCATCGGTCTGCCGGTCTCGATCGCGCGCATCCGCGCGATCGCCAGGTGCTGCGGCAGCGCGACCGAATCGCCGAACCAGCCGAGGTTGCTGGCGTTGATCAGGATGCTGGCGCCCTGGCGCACGGCCGGCAGCAACTCTTGGCCGAACAGGTCTTCGTAGCAGATGTTGAACGCGACGCGCTGCCCGTCGATCGCGATCGGCGGCTGGTCGATCGCACCGCGCGTGAAGCTGCCCAGCGGAATGTTCATCAGGTGCACGAACCATTGGAAGCCGATCGGCACGAACTCGCCGAACGGCACCAGGTGATGCTTGTCGTACTGCGCGATCGGCTGGCGCGGGTCGGCGCGGTCGAGCAGCACCACGCTGTTGGCGATGTCGACGCGCATCGGATCGTCGCCGTAGGCGCGCGCGTCGCGCAGCGAGCGCTCGTGCGGCGTCATCGGCATGCCGATCGCGATCACGCCGCGACGCGCGTCGCCGGGCGCGAACATCGCGTCGACGATCTCCGGCGGCGTGCCCGGCCAGGGCACGGTCCACGCGGTCTCGGGCAGCACGGTCAGCACCGGCGGGTCGGCCGCCGGCGGCTGGTCGATCAGCGCGAGGTAAGTGCGCATCGCCTGCAGCGTGTGGCGCGAGTCGAACTTCATCGACTGCGGCACGTTGCCCTGCACGAGGCGCACCGGGATCGGCGCGCCCTCGGGCTCGGTCCAGGCCGCCGCGCGCAGGCCCTGGCCGATCGCCAGCGGCAGCACGACGGCGCCGATCAGCACCGGCCAGTCGATGCGCGGCGGGCGTCGTCGCGCGAGCAGCGCCAGCCCGCAGGCCAGCATCGCCGCCATGCCGTCGACGCCTAGCACGCCCAGCACCGGCGCCCAGCCGGCCAGCGGCGAGTCGACGTGCGCGTAGCCGATCGCCAGCCACGGAAAGCCGGTGAACAGGGTGCCGCGCAGCCATTCGGCGAGCAGCCAGCACGCGCCGAACGCGGCGGCGATCGCCAGGCCGGGCAGGGATCGCGCGGACGCCGGCGTGGCCGGAGAGGTGGACGAGGAGGCGGAAGAAGAGGCGGACGACGAGGAAGCGGACGAGGACGCGGATGCCGGTGCCGGGCGTTCATCCGCGCGAGCGAACCGGCGCAGGCGATCGACGACCACCAGCACCGCGGCCGGAAACAGCGACAGGTAGGCGGCGAACAGCAGCAGCGCGAGTCCGGCCAGCGGCGCCGGCATGCCGCCGAAGTCGTGCATGCTGATGTACAGCCAGTACAGGCCGCAGGTGAACCAGCCCAGGCCGAACGCCAGGCCGATCGTCGCGCTGCGCCGCCAGCCCGCGGCGGCCGGCCGGACCAGCCAGATCGTCAGCATCGCCGCCAGCGACAGCGTCTGCAGCCAGCCGCCGCCGGGCAGGGCGAAGCCGACCGCATGGGCGGCGCCGGCCAGCAGCGCGCCGAGCCCCGCGCGCCCGGGGCGAG
>JASGFT010000308.1:0-3961 GCA_047605425.1 Burkholderiaceae bacterium
GTCCACGCCCCCCGGGGCGGACGTCGCCACGACGGCCGGCGTGGTCGCTGCGACGGCGGCCGCGCTGGCTGTGCCGCTTCGACGCGGCGTTCCGAGCCGCGGCTGGTGCCGCACGCGGAGCCGCCCGGCGTGGTCTACCATGACGGATCCGCCGGCCCGCCGCGTCGTCGCGCCGTCCGGCATCGATCGTCCCACGGAGCTTTTCGATGACCCGATCCATCATCTCGACGCCGTCGGCGCCCGCCGCCATCGGTCCCTATTCGCAGGCGGTCCGCGTCGGCGACACCGTCTACCTGTCGGGCCAGATCGCGCTCGACCCGGCCAGCGGCCAACTCGTCGAAGGCGGCTTCGAAGCGCAGGTCGCGCGGGCGTTCGACAACCTGCGCGCGGTCGTGCAGGCCAGCGGCGGATCGATGGAGCAGATCGCCAAGCTGACGCTGTTCCTGACCGACCTCAGCCTGTTCCCGGTCGTCAACGACATCATGCAGCGCTATTTCAGCGCGCCTTATCCGGCCCGTTCGACGGTTGGCGTCGCCAGCCTGCCGCGCTCGGCGATGTTCGAGGTCGAGGCCGTGCTGGTGCTGAGCGACGGCTGAACGATTGGCATCGCCGCTCGAGCGTTTCGCCAAGCTCGGCATCCGCGACGACGTCGACCTGCTGCTGCACCTGCCGCTGCGATACGAGGACGAGACGCGGATCTGCCCGATCGCGCAGGCGCTGCCCGGCCAGATCGCCCAGGTCCAGGGCGAGGTCGTCCGCCGCGAGGTCGTCGACCGAGGGCGGCGCAGCCTGCTGGTCGAGATCCGCGACGCCAGCGCGGCGCTGACGCTGCGCTTCTTCCACTTCTACGGCTCGCAGTTGCGGCAGTTCGAGCCCGGTACGCTGATCCGCGCGATCGGCGAGGTGCGCGGCGGCCTGTTCGGCCGCGAGCTCCTGCACCCGCGCTACCGGGTCGTGCACGAGGACACGGCGGTGCCCGCCACGCTGACGCCGGTCTATCCGACCGCGCAGGGCATCGGCCAGGCGGCGCTGCGCGGCGCGATCCGGGCCGCTTGGCAGCGCGCGCGGTTGGACGAGACGGTGCCGCCGGCGCTGATCGCCGACCTGGGCCTGCCGACGCTCGAGCGGGCGCTCAGGCAACTGCACGAGCCGCCGGCCGACGTGTCGCTGGCGGCGCTGCAGGAGCGCGAGCATCCGGCCTGGCAGCGCGTGATCTTCGACGAGCTGCTGGCCCAGCAGTTGTCGCTGCGCCTGGCGCGGGCGGCGCGCGCCGGCCAGCGCGCGCCGGTGCTAGACGACGCGCGCCAGGTCGATGCGCTGCTCGCCCGGCTGCCGTTCACGCCCACCGCCGCACAGGCGCGCTGCTGGCGCGAGATCGCCGGCGACCTGGCCGGCGGGCAGCCGATGAACCGGCTGCTGCAGGGCGACGTCGGCAGCGGCAAGACCGTCGTCGCCGCGATGTCCGCCGCGATGGCGGTCGGCAGCGGCTGGCAGGCGGCGCTGATGGCGCCGACCGAGATCCTGGCCGAGCAGCATTTCCGCAAGCTCGAGCCCTGGATGAGCGCGATCGGGATACGGATCGCCTGGCTCAGCAGCTCGATGAAGGAAGCCGCCAAGCGCACGGCGCGGCAGGCGGTGGCAGCCGGCGACGTCGACCTGCTGGTCGGCACCCACGCGTTGATCGAGGACTCGGTGACGTTCCGGCAACTGGGGCTGGCCATCGTCGACGAGCAGCACCGCTTCGGCGTCGCGCAGCGGCTGGCCTTGCGCGGCAAGCTGGTTGCCGGCGGACAGCCGTTGCAGCCGCACCAGTTGATGATGAGCGCGACGCCGATCCCGCGCACGCTGGCGATGACCTACTACGCGGACCTCGACGTCTCGATCATCGACGAGCTGCCGCCGGGCCGCCAGCCGATCGCCACGCGCCTTGTCTCGGCCGGACGCCGCGACGAGCTGATCGGCCGCGTCCGCGAGGCCGCCCGCCAGGGACGGCAGATCTACTGGGTCTGCCCGCTGATCGAGGAGAGCGAGGCGCTGGACCTGCAGACCGCGCACGACACGCATGCCGAGCTGAGCGCCGCGCTCGCGCCGATCGAGATCGGGCTGGCGCACGGCCGGCTTCCGGCCGCCGACAAGCAGGCGGTCATGCAGCGCTTCGCCGACGGCGAGATCCGCGTGCTGGTCGCGACCACCGTCATCGAGGTCGGCGTCGACGTGCCCAACGCCTCGCTGATGGTCGTCGAGCACGCCGAGCGCTTCGGCCTCGCGCAGTTGCACCAGCTTCGCGGCCGGGTCGGGCGCGGCTCGGCCGCCAGCGTCTGCGTGCTGCTGTACCACTCGCCGTTGTCGCCGTTGGCCCGCGAGCGCCTGAAGATCATGTACGAGACGCAGGACGGCTTCGAGATCGCCCGGCGCGACCTGGCGCTGCGCGGGCCGGGCGAGCTGCTCGGCGCGCGCCAGTCGGGCGTCGCGATGCTGCGCTTCGCCGACCTGCAGCGCGACGACGGCCTGGTCGAGCGCGCGCGCGAGGTCGCCGATCGGATGCTGGCCGGCGATCCGGCCTGGGTCGAGCGTCACCTGGCGCGCTGGATCGCGGGCCGGGACGAGTTTCTGAAGGCTTGATTGAAAGCTTGATGGCCTACGTACGGGGGCGAAGCGATGCGAAAAGGAACGAACGAAGGCGACCGGTCGGCGGGCGAGGGTGGAATCGGCAAGGCCGGGACGGGCGAGATCGGGATGACCGCTCTACAACGCCGGGGCGAGGGCCGGGCGAGGGTCGCCGCTCGCTGCACCGCGGCCGCGGCGCTGGTCCTGGCCGCGCTCGCTGGTGGGGTGCCTGTCATCGCGTCCGCGGCCGGCATGCACGCCGCCGAGGTGCGGGCGGCCGGCATGCGGCTGATCGATCCGGTCGCGCCGCCGTCCGGCGGCGCCGGCAGCGCGGTGCCCGTCTCGATGACGATCGTCAATCGCGGCCCGTCGCCGGACCGCCTGTTGCAGGCCAGTTCGCCGGTGGCGGCCCGCGTCGAGGTCCGGGCGCCGCCGCGCGCGGGCCGCGCGACGGCGCCCGGCAAGCCGGCTATGGGTATCGACGTGCCCAGCGGGGCGACGGTGACGATCGGCGGGGCCGGCTCCCATGGTGGGCAACTGCTGCTGACCGGCCTGCGCGAGCGGCTGGTCCCGGGCAGGAGCTTTCCCTTGGCGCTGACCTTCGCGCACGCCGGCCGCGTCGAGCTGACCGTCGTGGTCGCGACGGCCGGCGCGCGATGAACGTACGCACATCGGACGCCGCGCGCGCATCGCCGATTCACGATGCGGGCGCAGCGCCTCGGGGGGTACGCGGCCGGCCGTGGTCCAGTCCAGCAGTCTTAGTGCCGATTGTGCTAAAATCCAGAAAATTCAATCGCTTCTGCCCGCTTAGCGCCTACATTACCGTCCTCGACTCCGCCCGTTCCAGGCCGCCTGCGTGGCCTTTTCGCTGTCTGTCGTTCGTCCGCATCCTCCGCGCCCGACGATCTGGCGAGATCGAATCCGGGTAGCGTCGATCGCGCGCGGGCAAGGCCGGATCGGAGTTGCCCGTGTTTCCCGCAAGAACCCCCGCACTACTCGCCCTCGCCGATGGCACGATCTTTCGCGGCCATTCGATCGGCGCGGCCGGCCGATCGGTCGGTGAAGTGGTGTTCAATACCGCGCTGACCGGTTACCAGGAGATCCTGACCGACCCGAGCTATTGCCGGCAGATCGTGACGCTGACGTATCCGCACATCGGCAACTACGGCGTCACCGCGCAGGACGACGAGTCGTCGCGCATCCAGGCCGCCGGACTGGTCATCAAGGACCTGCCGGTGCGGCTGTCCAACTTCCGCAGCCAGCAGTCGCTGACCGATTCCCTGCGCGGGCAGGGCGTGCTCGGCATCGCCGGCATCGACACCCGCAAGCTCACGCGCCGGCTGCGCGAGCACGG
>JASGFT010000309.1:0-3943 GCA_047605425.1 Burkholderiaceae bacterium
ATGCGGCTTTCGATGCGGCTTTCGATGCGGCTTTCGATGCGGCTTTCGATGCGGCTTTCGATGCGGCCACCGAGGTGGCCTCGAAGTTGCTTGGATGTGGCGCTCCCAGCGCGGCGCTCGCGCCCGGCCGTCTTGGCAACCGTCAACGGCTGGCCGCCCGGCCCGTGTTCCAATCGGCATAACTCGGTCGTCAGGCCATTCGAACCCCGCGCGACGCCATCCGATGCACGCTGCCGTTGCCGACGACTCCGCTCCGTCCGCGCTATTCTCCGCCGAACGACTCCAGCGGATCGACGGTTGGTGGCGCGGCTACCGACCCGAAGAGCCGATCGACGCGATGTTCGGCGTCGATCGGCCGGTCGCGTTCGCGTTCGCGTTCCACGGCTATCCGGCGCTGATCCACAAGCTGTGCTACAAGCGTCCGTGTCATGATCACCTGCACGTGCACGGCTACCGCGAGGAGGGCACGACGACGCCGTTCGACACGGTCGTGCGCAACGGCGTCGATCGCTTTCGGCTCGCGCTGGCGGCCGTGCGCCATGTGCCGCGGCTGGCCGACCGGGTCGCCGCGCAGACGCGGTGGTACGAGGCGATGCTGCAGCAGCATCGCCGCTACATCAGCGAGCACGGCGACGATCTGCCGTCGATCAGGGATTGGCGGTGGCCGGGACAGCCGGGCACCGGTGTAGGCTGAGGGTTTCAAGCGCTGCGCGGCGACCTCGCCGCGCGTTTCGTTCCGAGGAGAAGAAGACGATGATGACGAAGTCCGCGATTTGCCGCCTGTCGCTGGTTGCCAGCCTGATGTTGCCCGCCGCGACGACCTGGGCGGCCGACTGCACCGCCGAGATCGAAGGCAACGACGCGATGCAGTTCAACAAGAGCAGCATCGACGTGCCGGCGAGCTGCAAGCAGTTCACCGTCAAGCTCAAGCATTCGGGCAAGCTGCCCAAGGCGGCGATGGGGCACAACTGGGTGCTGGTCAAGACCGCCGACGCCCAGGGCGTCGCCACCGACGGCATCGCCGCGGGTGCCGCCAGCGACTACATCAAGGCCGGCGACGCGCGCGTGATCGCGCATACCAAGGTGGTCGGCGGCGGCGAGAGCGATTCGGTCTCGTTCGGGGTCGACAAGCTCGCCGCCGGCGACTCGTACACGTACCTCTGCACGTTCCCCGGCCACTCGACGCTGATGAAGGGCACGCTGAAGCTGGCCAAGTAATCGGTCCGCCCCACGCGGGGCCGCGCGGACCGGAGCGGGAGCCACCGGTACGCGTGCCCGGCCGGCGGCCCCCGTTGCGGGGCCTTGCCGGTCATCGATCCGACGAACGGTCGGTAGCGGGCGACGAAACGTCGGCCGCGAAACACTTCGCGTCGTCGCTCGCGCCTACCATCCTGCGGATGAAAGCGAGCGGTGCGCGCCTGCTGCGATCCCTGTCCCGCCCCCGACGATTGTCGGCATCGGTGCTCGCCGCGGCACGCCGCAACGCATGGCATTCGCCCGTCGGCGATGAGGCGGGCGGCGGCGGCCGGCAGACGCTGTCTCATGACCAGTTGATCGACTGGGCGTTGGCCGAATACCTCGCCTGCGACCGGCAGTCCGTCGTCGATGCGTTCCTGCACGGCATCGAAGCGAACCATCCGGCGCAACGCGCGGCGTTCTCGGCCTATGCGATCACGACCCACCTGCGGCCGCACGCGCACACGTCGGCGGCCGAGCCTTCGGCGCCCTGCGCGATCTGCGGCAGCCGGGCCGAGGTCGAGTTCGAGCTGGAGCCGATCCTGACGAGCCGCTGGGCCGGCGCAGTCATCGCCCGCGAACCGGTGATCCTGGCGGTTTATCTGCAACGGCATCGCCGCAGCCCGATCAGCGTACCCAGCGAGTATGGGCTGAATCAGTTCCGCGCGATCCTGGACCTGATCGACGCCAGCGCGCCGGACGAGACGCCGTCGACGCTGTTTCGGCGGCTCAGGCGGCTGCCGGGGCTGCGCCTGTCGATCGAAGAGGCGCGCCTGCTGCTGGATACGCTCGGGTATGCGGGGATCCTCCAGACCCGCCAGCATCCGGGATTCGTCTACCGCTATACCGACTATCTGGCGCCCCGCAAATCGCGCAGCTCGGATTGGGGTTACCCGGTCGATTTCTGGAAGGGCAGCGACGGCGTCAACGTGGCCGCGCTGACGCATTGGTTCGGTGCTTATCCGGCAATCGCCGACTGGCGTTCGCCGAAAATGAAAATGCCGCCAGCATGACGACTGCTGGCGGCAATCGGGGCGGTCCGTCCAAACACCGGACGTGGCCGCATCCACATCGCGCGGATTATTGCTCCGGCTGAATGTTCGATGCCTGCTTGCCTTTGGGCCCCTGCACGACGTCGAACTGCACGCGCTGCCCCTCTTTCAGACTCTTGAATCCGTTGACCTGGATCGCGCTGAAGTGAGCGAACAGGTCTTCGCCACCGTCTTCCGGGGTGATGAAGCCGAAGCCCTTAGCGTCGTTGAACCACTTGACCGTTCCCTTTGCCATATTCCCATCCATCCCTGCAGAAAAAGCGCAAGCAACCCTCGGATGGGCACGGCCCCCCACGACAACCGGTGGTTGTCGCGAAACGGGGCCGGCCATCGCCAAGCTGCTCATCTATCGTGTCCCGGCTTCGCGCCGCACAGTGTTGCTTGTCATTGCACTAATTATCGGTCGACGCGCAACACAGCCGCAGGCGTTTTCCTACGGCTGCCGAGATCGATTCTTTGCCAAAGACGAAGGGAAGTCAAGCAAAGAGAACTGCTCCAAATGGGCGCAATTACTTGTTCTCCATCAAGTTAACGATGTGTGCAGATTACCGGCGCCGGCAGTAAAAAAACGTGTCGGCGAATTGCGCCCAAATGGGCAATGCCGATATGCGGACGCGCGCCGGCACGGATGGTGAGCGCGCGCGCCGGCCAGCGGCGCGATACGAGATCGGCGACGCTGCGCTTAGGACGGCGGCCGTCGCCGACTTTCGCACTACTCAGTCGGGTGATGCGATAGTGAAACACGGCCGCGTTGTCCGATTTGCGCCGCGCAAGCCTACGCCGGTCGCGACGATCGCGAGATCGTCGGATCGGCTCGTGCGATGGCCCGCGGCCCAGACCGGCGCGCGGCATCAGTCGGCTCGCACGACGGCGGTCGATTGCGCGGGCGACGGCCGGCGCGAACGATTGTCGCGAATTGCGCAGCCGCGATTCCGACGCTCATGATTCAGTTGGTCACGATTCCAGCGATAACGATCCCCGCGATCATGATTCCAGCCGTCATGATTGAGGCGGCCGGGATTCAGGCGGCCGGGATTCAGGCGGCCGGGATTCAGGCGGCCGGGATTCAGGCGGCCAGGATTCAGGCGGCCAGGATTCAGGCGGCCGGGATTCAGGCGGCCGGGATTCAGGCGGCCGGGATTCAGGTGGCCGGGATTCGAGCGGCCAGGATTCCGGCCGTCGCGAATCCGGCGCGCCGCATCGGCGGTTCTCCGAGCCTGGCGGGGTGGACAGTGCCCGCGCCATGGTTTCGGCACGAGTCGCGCGGTCATGGGGTCATGCGACGATCATCGGCGGGACGCGGCCGCCGTGCCGGAGCCCCCCTCGGCGCGCCCCTGGCGGGACGCGTATCGACGACGCGCCGACGGCCGCCGGAAGTCCTTCGCGGCCGGGCGCAGGCCGCCCGGCGAGACTTTGCGCACGGTCGCGCGGACACGATATGCAAGCGTTTGTGATTCGGTTCACAATGAAGTCGAACGCGGGCGCCGTCGTTATTGCAGTTGCAGCACGAGTCGATAGAATGGGATCCATGGCCACGAAACACGACCCGGGCACCGTTCTCGAGAAGCAGGTTGAGAAGGTCAAAACGCCCCCCATGTATCAGGTGTTCCTGATCAACGACGATTTCACCCCGATGGAATTCGTCGTGACGGTAC
>JASGFT010000310.1:0-3921 GCA_047605425.1 Burkholderiaceae bacterium
CGAGGCAGCGGTCGAGGCGGCGCCTGTGTTGGCGCTTGGGGCGGCGCCCGGACCGGCGGCCGCCGGGTAGCGAGCCGGCGGCGGCATCGTCGTCACGCGCGCGCGTCCGGGTCGGCGGCGTCCGGCATCAGCATCCGCGCCACGTGCTCGCCGATCGCCAGCGACGACGTCAGCCCCGGCGATTCGATGCCGAACAGGTTGACCAGTCCGGCCACGCCATGGTCGGCCGGCCCCTGGAACAGGAAATCGCGCGCCGCCTCGCCCGGCCGCTGCAGCTTCGGGCGGATGCCGGCGTAGGCGGGGGCCAGCGCGCCGTCGGGCAGCTCGGGCCAGTACTCGCGGATCTCTTGATAGAAGCCGTCGGCCCGGCGCGGGTCGACCTCGTAATCGATCCCGTCGACCCACTCGACGTCGGGTCCGAAGCGCGCCTGGCCGCCCAGGTCGATCGTCAGGTGCACGCCGAGCCCGGCCGCCTGCGGCATCGGATAGATCAGCCGAGAGAACGGCGCGCGGCCGGCCAGCGCGAAATAGCTGCCCTTCGCGTACAGCGTCGGCGGCACGTGCTCGGCGGCCAGCCCGTCGATCCGCCGCGCGACCGTCGACGCGTGCAGGCCGGCGCTGTTGATCAGCACGCGCGCGCGCACCGTCATCGGCTCGGCGCCGCCGACCTCCAGCGAGAACCCGCCGTCCTCGACGCGCGCCGCTTGCAGCGGCGACGCGAACGCGATCATCCCGCCCGCGGCCTCCAGGTCGCCTTGCAGCGCGAGCATCAGCCCGTGGCTGTCGACGATGCCGGTCGACGGCGAATTCAGCACGCCCGCGCAGCGCAGCGCCGGTTCGAGCTCGCGCACCTGCGCGAGCGGCAGCTCGACCAGGTCGTCGACGCCGTTGGCCAACGCCTTGCGGCGCACGTCCTGCAGGCCGGGCAACTGATCGGGCGAGGTCGCGACGATGAACTTGCCGCATCGCCGGTGCGCGACGCCGCGGTCCGCGCAGTAGCGGTACAGCCGCTGGCGTCCGTCGACGCACAGCCGCGCCTTCAGCGAATCCTTCGGGTAATAGATGCCGGCGTGGATCACCTCGCTGTTGCGCGAGCTGGTCTCGCTGCCGATCAGCGTCGCGCTTTCGAGAACGATCGTCTCGAGGCCGCGCAGCGCCATCGCCCGCGCGACCGCCAGGCCGACGACGCCGGCGCCGACGACGACGCAATCGATCGACATGCTCATGACCGGATCTCCGTTGTTGGCCAGGACGGGGCTAAGGGGTGAACGGGCTTCAATCGAGCTGCGCGCCCGAGGCCTTGACCGCCCGCTCCCAGCGTGGCATCTCGCTTTCGAGGAAGCGGCGGAACGGCGCGGCGGCCAGGAACGCCGGGTCGGCGCCCTGCTGGACCATGCGGCTGCGCACGTCGGGCGTTTCGAGCGTCTGGCGGATCGCGTCGGCGAGCTGGTCGACGACCTCGGTCGGCGTGCCGGCGGGCGCCAGGATGCCGTAGAAGCCGACGACGTCGAAGTCCTTGATGCCCGATTCGATCAGCGTCGGCACGCCGGGCAGCGCCGGGCTGCGCTCGCGGCTGGTGACCGCCAGCGCCCGGATCTTGCCTTGCTGCACGTACTGCGTGACCTGCGGCACCGACTCGGCCATGAACTGCGCGTGGCCGGCCAACACGTCGGCGAAGGCCGGCGCGCTGCCGCGATACGGCAGGTGGACCAGGTAGATGCCGGCGGCCTGCTTGAACATCTCCGGCACCAGGTGCGAGATACCGCCGTTGCCGGCCGACGCGTAGTTGAGCCTGCCGGGATTGGCCTTCGCGTAGGCGATGAACTGCGGCAGCGTCTGCGCCGGCACCGCGTTGTTGACGACCAGCGCCAGCGGCTGTTGCGCGGTGCGCGCGACCGGCGCCAGGTCCTTCAGCGTGTGATACGGCAGCTTGCGGTACAGCGCCGGATTGATCACCATCTGCCCGGTGTTGGCCAGCAGCAGCGTATAGCCGTCGGCCGGCGACCGGGCGACGGTATCCGCACCGATCGTGCCGCCGGCGCCCGGCTTGTAGTCGACGATGATCTGCTGGCCGAGGATCTGGCCCAGCCGGTCGCCCAGCAGCCGGGCGTGCGAATCGAGCGGCCCGCCGGCCGGAAAGCCGACGATCAGCCGGATCGGCTTGTCCGGGAACGCCGCCCGGGCCGCCTGCGGCACGAGCAGCGAGGCGGCGGCCAGCGAGGTGATGACCAGCGCGCCCAGTGCACGGCGCAGGCGGTTCGAGCGTTCGATCATGGCATTCTCCGAGTCGGCGCGGTCCGCCGGCGTCGCCGGGGCCGCGCGCAATGATAAGCCGAGCCCGCCGACCACTCGATCATGGATCAACGAAAGACAATCCCCGATCTTCTTCCTTCGCGCGACCGCCGTACAGCACGGCGCCACGAGTCTGTCGCGCCGGCGCCGCGGCGCGCGATCGCCGGCCTGCGCCGGGCCGTCGTCGCCGCATGCGCGATCGTCGCCGTCCCGGCGGCCTGGGCCGGCGGATCCGCGTCGCTGACGACCTGGGACCAGCGCGGCGAGGCCAGCACCACGCAGGTCGACTTCGATGGCGCGCGGATGCGCGTCGATTCGTCGGCGCTGCCGGACGGCTACCTGCTGCTGCGCGGCGACGACGCCAAGATGGTGATGCCGGTCGGCGGCGCGGCCGCGCTCGTCGACCTGCCGGCGCTGATGAAGATGCTCGGCCCGCGTGCCCGCTCGTTGACCGAAGGCGCGGACAGCGTGCGCGAGATCGTGTCGCTGACCGATACCGGCCAGCGCGAGACCGTGGCCGGCATCGCCGGATCGCTGTATCACCTGATCTACGTCGACCAGGCCGGCCAGAAGATGCGCGCCGAGCTCGTGCTGAGCCGCGACGCACGCGTCGTCGAGCTGACGCGCGGCCTGCAGCGCCTGCTGACCCGGATGCAGCAGGCCGCCAAGGTCAAGCTGCCCGAAGGTGCCGGCAAGCTCGAGCAGACCCTCGAGTCGAAGCAGTTCGGCGTGCTGCGCTACGCCGACCGCTTCGTCGTGACCCGGCTCGACGGCAGGACGCCGGCCGAAGCGCGGTTCGCGCTGCCGTCGTCGACGCTGGCGGTACCCGATCTCAGCGGACTGAAGTCGATCCTCGGCGGGCGTTGACCGGGTCGCGCCCGCGCGCTCGTTCTCATCATGGCGACTTGGCCGACGAGAGCCGGGCCATCGGCCGGGGAGCGCCGGGCGATCGGCGGCATGGACCGTTCTGCTGGAATGCGAATGGGTATTACGCAGCGCCTTCGGCTTCACTCCGGACGAGATCGCTCAGGCACTGAATGGGCTGACCAGCCTGCCCGGCGTGCGTTGCGAAGACACCGCTACCGTGGTTTCGGCCATCGACGCGCTGGCCCGCGGCCTGGATTTCGCCGACGCGCTGCACCTCGTCTCCGGCCACGTGGCCGACGAAGGCTTCGCCAGCTTCGACACCCGGTTCGTCAAGCGAGCGCGCAAGCGCTGGCCTGGCGTGGCTGTGCGAACGCCCTGAGTGTCAGTTGTCGGCCTCTATTGGCGCGAAAGTCGTGGTGGTGGGAGTAATGCTGCGATCCTGTCTAGTTGCCGCGATCGGCGAGTGAGAGTCTGGCTTCGAGAGAGATGTGTACATGGCGCTCTCCGGGGGGCTTCAAGTCGATTTCGGGTGGGCGGTAAGGCAGCGGTATCGGGTAGGCTGGCGATCTCGCGTATCTCTAAATTTGTCGCTATAATGCGTCAGAATATGTGGCATGCCTCGAAGGAGGCCGCAGATGGGCTTGATTCGATACGCCGACGAAGGGTTTTTCGTTCCCGCCAGGATCGCCGCCGCGTTGCGAACCACGAGCGAAGAGGTCGCCCGCACCGCCGGGCTTGGCCGGGACGCGGTGCAGCGCAAGG
>JASGFT010000311.1:0-3894 GCA_047605425.1 Burkholderiaceae bacterium
TGTCGGTGTGGATCGCGTCGGTGGCCGGACGACGCTTCGGCCATGCGATCTCCGGCGTGCTCGCCGGCCTGCCGATGGTGGCCGGCCCGATGGTCGCGGTGCTGATGATCGACCACGATGCCGACGTGGTCGCACCGATCGCGGCCGCGACGGTGACCGCGATCCCGGCGACGCTGGCGTTCTTCGTGGCTTTCGCGCACGGCGCCGCGCGCTGGCGGGCGTCGGCCTGCCTGCTGGCCGCCGCGGCGGCGTTCTTCGCCGTCGGCATGATGATGAACGCGCTGGCGCTGCCTTCGCCTTGGGCCGAGATGCTGGCGCTAGCCAGTCCGCCGCTGGCGCTGGGCTTGATGCCGGCGGTCGAGCCGCTGCACGGCCCGGTGCCGATTCCACGCAAGGAAATCGTGCTGCGGATGCTGGGTGCGGCCGCGATCGGCGCGCTGATCCTGCACGGCGCCGGCCACTTTCCGCCGGCCGTCAACGGCCTGCTGCTGTCGTGGCCGGTGACCGGCGCGATCCTGCCGAGCTTCACGCTGACGCTGCACGGGCGCGTCGCGACGATCAACCTGCTGCGCGGGTTCGCGAACGGCCTGTCGGGCTTCGCGGTGTTCTTCTGCGCGCTGGGCGCGCTGCTGCGCCATGGCGTTCCCGAGTGGGGAGGATTCGCGATCGCGATCGCCGCCGCGGTCGCGACCGCCTGGGGCGTCCATCGGCTGCGCGCGCGGAGACGTCCTCCCCGCGCGCCGTCGCCGCCCGTCAGCCGCGCTTGATCGCCTTCTGCAGGTCGGCCATGTCCTGCTTGAACTGATCGTTGACGATCTTCCAGGCTTCGGTCTGCGACTTGACGCCGCTCTCGGCCAGCTCGCGCAGGTTGGCCAGCGCCTTTTCCATCGCCAGCTTGCCGAGTTCGGCCGTCCGGGTCGCCCGTTCGGCCGGCGCCAGGCTCGACAGCTCCTTGATCGCCGCCTGGAACTCGCTGGCCGACTCCCTGAGCATCTCGGCCTGGCGCTCGGCCAGCGCCTTGAAGCCCTCGTACGCGCGCTGGTTGGCCGCGGTCAGCGCTTCCAGATCGCGCTTGCGCGATTCGATCAGCGCCTGCATGTCGACGCCCGGCACCTTGAATTGCTCGAGCATCTTCGAGGCATCGAACATCGCGCCGAACGGTGGCAGCATCCCGGCCCCGGTGGCCTTGTTGTCTTTGTCATTGGATTGGCGGTTGGCCATGGTTCTCTCCTTGTACTGGGCATGTGCCCGAAACCCGTTTTGTCTCACCCGCAGCACGCGCCGCCGGACGCGGCCGACCATTGCGAGCAACAGGATGTTGCCCCAAACGCGCGCCGCTTGACAGCGATACCGACCGTTCGGGGTCCGCGAATCGACCGTTCATCCGAAGAATGCACCGACATCGCCGCAGACGGATCATGCATTCTTTCGTTCCGGTTCGGAATTGTCGCAAAATCCGGATAACGTTTACTGTGATTGCTAGCGATAGTTTCACATTTCGTGATATTTCGCTCTTCCTAGCCATCAGAAGTGCTGTGAGCGTCAGTCGTCCAGGGACGTATTCGCCAAGCGGGCAACCGTAACACGACGCAGCCAGGTCGCGGGTCTCGATTACGTCGATTTCACTTCCGTAGTACTCCATGAAAAGGAGTCGGGCATGGTTACCCTGCAGCACGGATTCGACAAACGGATCTATCCCGCCTATACGCTCAATTCGCTGATCGACGTGCTGGCCGAGGACGGCATCTCGAGCGCCGACGTGCTCGAAGGCAGCGATGTCCGGCTCGAGGACCTCAGCGCCGCGTCGACGCGCATTTCCTACCGCCAACTGGCAACGGTGTTCCGCAATGCGATCCGGCTGGCCCGCTCGCCGCTGCTGGCGATGCGCGCGGGCCGCCGCACGCGGCTGACCTCGTGCGGCATCTTCGGCTACGCGCTGATGTGCAGCGCCTCGCCGCAGCAGGCGTTCGACTTCACGATCAAGTACCAGCGCCTGCTCGGCCCGGCGGTCGGCGGCGGCTACCGGCGCGAGGGCGGCACGATCGTCTGGACGCTCGAACCGCTGATCACGCGCGATCCGTCCGACGAGCTGTACCGCTTCGCGCTCGAATTCCACATGGCGATCGCGCTGAACCTGTTGCGCGACGCGATCCACTCGGACTTCAAGCCGCTGGAGATCCGCCTGGCCTACGAGCGGCCGGCGCACGCGCACGCCTACGCGAGCCTGTTCGATTGCCCGCTGCTGTTCGGCCAGCCGCGCGACGAGCTTCGGCTGAGCGCCCACTGGTTCGACCGGCGGGTGATGGCCGCCTCGCCGACGACGACCTCGCAGGTGCGCGAGATCTGCGAGCGCGAGCTGGCCAAGATCGCCGGCAATGCCGGCATCAGCGGCCGGATCTATTCGATGCTGGTCGAGAACCCGCGACAGTTCCCGGACATCGATACCGTGGCGTCGGCGCTGAACATGAGCTCGCGCACGCTGCGCCGCCGGCTCGACGCCGAGGGCACCTCGTACCGCCACATCCTGTCCGAGGTCCGCAAGCAGCTCGCGCTGAAATACCTGAGCGAGACGCCGATGACCAACGAGGAGATCGCCGATCGCCTCGGCTACAGCGACGCGGCCAACTTCCGCAAGGCGTTCCGGCAATGGACGCGCGGCCAGCCGAGCGAGTTCCGCGAGAACGCGTTCCGCTGAACGCGCGCCGAGCGCGCGAGGCCGACGGCCAGTAGCACCCATGACGACGACAGCCAGTCGGTCAGCGCGAAGCCGACGAACCCCAGCACGAACAGCGCAGCGAGCCATGCGCCGAACACCGACAGGAGCTGCGCCGGCCAGGGCGTCGATTCTCGCACGCCGGCCGCGCCATTACCCCGGAAACCCGGCGCTTACCCCAGGTCGACCGGCACGAAGATCTTCGCGTCATCGCGCTGGATCAACAGCGCCACGTGCTTCTTGGCCTGCGTGACCAGCGCGCGCAACTGCTCGACGCTGGACACCGACGTGCCGTTGCAGGCGAGCACGACGTCGCCCGGCTGCAGGCCGGCCTGCGCGGCCGGGCCGCTGGCCTGCTGGACCACCAGCCCGCCGGACAGGCCCGAGGCCTGCTTCTCGTCAGGCTGCAGCGGTCGCACCGCCAGGCCCAGGCGACCCTGGTCCGCGTCGTGGCCACCGGCCTGCGCGAGCTTGGCGCCGAGCATCTCGCCGAGCGTCGCGGTCAGCGTCCTGCGATCGCCCTTGCGGATCACGTCCATCTTCAGCACGCTGCCCGGCTTCTGCTCGGACACCAGCGCCGGCAGGTCGAACGAATGCTCGATCGGCTTGTCGCCGACCGCGACGATCACGTCGCCGCTCTGCAGGCCGGCCTTGTCGGCGGGCCCGCCGGGATCGACCGCGCTGACCAGCGCGCCCATCGGCTTGGCCAGGCCGAACGCGTCGGCCAGCGGCTGGTTGACGTCCTGGATCTGCACGCCCAGCCGGGCCCGCGTCACCTTGCCGTGCGCGACGAGCTGCGCCTGCACCTTGGTCGCCACGTCGATCGGGATCGCGAACGACAGGCCCTGGTAGCCGCCCGAGCGCGTGTAGATCTGCGAGTTGATGCCGATGACCTCGCCGCGCGCGTTGAACAGCGGCCCGCCCGAGTTGCCCGGGTTGACCGCGACGTCGGTCTGGATGAACGGCACGTAGGCGTCGTCGGGCAGCGCGCGCGCCTTGGCGCTGACGATCCCCGAGGTCACGCTGTTCTCGAAGCCGAACGGCGAGCCGATCGCGACCACCGGTTCGCCGACCTTGGTCGCGGCCGGATCGCCGAGCCGCACGACCGGCAGGTTCTTCGCGTCGATGCGCAGCACGGCCACGTCGGTCTGCTTGTCGACGCCCAGCACCTTGGCCGTGAA
>JASGFT010000312.1:0-3802 GCA_047605425.1 Burkholderiaceae bacterium
TGGCCGGCGGCACCTTGCCGGCGGCGGTGATCTGGCCGGTGAAGAAGCGGCCGAAGTTGTTGCCGGCCTCGATGACCGCGCGATAACCGGCGATGTTGGCCATCGACGACAGCGCGTCCATCTTCTGGGCGCGGCTGATCCGCGGCACCATGTCCATCGCCAGCGCCGTCACGCCCTTGGCCCGCAGCGTCTCGAGCAGCTCGCCGTTCTGCCCCGGATAGAGGAACGAAATCAGGATCTGGCCCGAACGGGCGAGTTCGACCTCGGACGGTTCGGGTTGCCGGATCTTCGCGACGATGTCCGCCTGCGCCCATAGATCGGCGGCGCTCGGCACGACGGTGACGCCGGCCTCGCGATAAGCGTCGTCGGAGAAGCGGGCGGCGGCGCCCGCGCCGGCTTCGATCAGACAGTCGTAGCCGAGCTTCTTGAGCGCCTGCGCCGATTGCGGCGTCAGCGCGACGCGCTTTTCGCCTTCGAAAATCTCTTTGGGTATGCCGATCTTCATGGACGTCTCATTCCTCCGCAGCGCCAGGATTCATCGTCGGCACCGAGTGCCCGACGAAATCTCCAAAAAAACGGGATTCGTATCACATCGACAGGCCGGCGCCCGCGCCGATGCGGGGACCGGGCACGCACCGCGCCATCGTGGCGATCCTAAGCTTCGGCCGCGACAACCGGCGCTTCTCGCGGGCCGGGCCTAAGCGAGGTCAGGTCCGCCGCCGAGAGGCGATCCGGCTAGTCTCCTCGTCAGGATGTTCGGCAGGAACACCGTCGATAGTCGATCAATTTTTTGATCTTATCATCGATCCGTGACGCGGCACGCGCGGTACCGGCGAGGGTGCCGGATCGAGGCGCTGAAACGGTCTGGCATGGCGTGAAATCACCGGCAGCTGGTAGATTCCCACCTCCCGGCCGGGACGCGGAGTCGCTAGCATGGCGGATCGGAAATGCCCGGCGAGAGCATTCTCGGCGCGGCTTCGGATCGGCGTCGTCAGCAACCGGCCCCGACCGGTGGACCAACCAGTGAACACGGGAGACAAGGACACCATGACATCCTCGGGCAATGCGGCCATCCTGGACCGCTATCGCAATACCTGCGTGATCGGCGCCGGCGTGATCGGCGCCTCGTGGGCCGCGCTGTTCCTCGCGCACGGCCTGAATGTCGTCGTCAACGACCCCCAGCCCGGTATCGAGAACACCGTCAAGGATCTGCTCGATCAGGCCGCGCCGACGCTCGAGGCGCTCGGCCTGCCGCACCAGGGGCTCGAGAAGAACCTGCGCTTCGAGCCCGACCTGCAACGCGCGGTCGCCGGCGTCGACCTGGTCCAGGAGAACGGCCCCGAGAACCCCGAATGGAAGCAGAAGCTTTGGGCGCAGATCGAGCCGCTGGTGCCCGCGCGCGCGCTGCTGCTGTCCTCCAGTTCCGCGCGGCCGGCGACCGAACAAGGCAAGCTGATGAAGGATGCGAGCCGCTTGCTGATCGGCCATCCGTTCAATCCGCCGCACCTGATCCCGCTGGTCGAGGTCGTGCCCGGCGAGCGCACCGAGGCCCAGGCGACCGCCGACGCGGTCGCCTTCTACGAGGCGCTCGGCAAGGTGCCGCGCGTGCTCAAGAAGGAAATCCAGGGCTTCGTCGCCAACCGCCTGCAGCGCGCCATCATGCGCGAATCCTGCTATCTGGTGCAGGAGGGCGTGGTCACCGTCGACGAGCTCGACGACATCGTCACCAGCTCGATCGGCCTGCGCTGGGCCGTCAACGGGCCGTTCAGCTCGTTTCACATGGGCGGCGGGCCGAAAGGACTCGAATCGTTCTTCCAGCACCTGGGCAAGAACATGGCCAAGTCGTTCAAGGTCGTGCCCAACGTCGATCTGGACGAAAAGCTCCAGCGGGTCATCATCGACCAGGCCGCCGCCTCGTTCGGCAAGGAACCGATCCCGCAGATGGCGCGCAAGCGCGACGACGGCCAGATCGCGATCCTTCACGCGCTGGCCCAGGTGCGCGCCAAGGACTGACCGACCCGCGGCGGCGCCCGCGGCCGTCGACAGATACCCCGATCATTAGCCACGACCAGTGCGCAGGAGTACCCGCATGACGACCATCTTCGAAGGCCTGAAGGTCATCGACTGCAGCAGTTTCATCGCCGCCCCCGGCGCCGCCACCGTGCTGTCCGATTTCGGTGCCGACGTCATCAAGATCGAGCCCCCCGGAACCGGCGACGCCGGCCGCAACCTGTCGCGCCTGCCCGGCAATCCGAAGACCGATCAGTCGTACGGCTGGTTGCTGGACAATCGCAACAAGCGCGGCATCGTCATCGACCTGGCGCAAGCCGAGGGCCAGGCCGTGCTGCACCGGCTGGCCAGCGAAGCGGACGTGTTCATCACCAACTACCCGCTGGCCGTGCGCAAGAAGCTGGGCCTCGGCTACGAAACCCTGTCCAAGGCGAACGATCGGCTGGTCTACGCGTCCTTCACCGGCTACGGCGAGCGCGGCGCCGAGGCCGCCAAGCCGGGCTTCGACATGACGGCCTACTGGGCGCGGTCCGGCCTGATGGACGGCTGCCGTCCCGACGCCAGCCTGCCGCCGGCGCGCGCGCTGACCGGCATGGGCGATCACCCGTCGGCGATATCGCTGTTCGGCGCGATCATGGTCGGGCTGTACCAGCGCGAGCGCACCGGCCGCGGCTCGCAGGTCGGCTCCTCGCTGATCGCCAACGGCTTCTGGGCCAACAGCTTCAACGTGCAGGCGGCGCTGTGCAACGCGACCTTCTTCCCGCGCCCGCCGCGCGAACAGTTGTTCAACGCGCTGACCGCCTACTATCGCTGCGGCGACGGCAAGTGGCTGATCCTGACCATCCTGAACGAGGAGCGGCAGTGGCCGGTGCTGGCCAAATGCCTGGGCCGCGAGGCGCTGCTCGATGATCCGCGCTTCGCCAAGCAGGCCGACCGCTTCAAGCATGCGAAGGAGCTGATCGCCGAGCTCGACGCGGCCTTCGCCGCGCGCGACCGCGACGAGTGGCGCGGGATCCTGAATGCCGCCGGCCTGGTGTTCGAGATCGTCGCCACGTCCGAGGACACAGCCAGCGACCAGCAGGCGATCGATGCCGGCGTGCTGGTGCCGTTCGAGAACGACACGCTGATGACGGTCGACAGCCCGCTCTACGTGCAGGGCGCCACCAAGGTCAGGCCGCGCAAGGCTCCGGAGGTCGGACAGCACACCGATCAGATCCTCGCCGAGGCAAAGTACGGGGCCGACGAGATCGCCAGGCTGCGCGCCGCCAACATCGTCAAGTAAGCGCAGGTCGATGCTCTGGCGTTTCTCGACCAGCAACACGCACCTCTTCCCGGGCGCGCTGCTGCGCAGCCTCGACGCGCCCGACGACAGGCACTGGTCGTCGGGCGACGACCTGCTGCTGGAATTCAGCGACGGCGTCCTCGTCAGCGGGCGGCTGATCGAGGTCGATCCCCGGATGGCGGTCCTGCAGATGCCGGACTACCGCACCCGGCGCGACACGAACGTGGCCGCGCGGACATGGCGCGCCGTGCCCGGCGGCGAGCCGGGTCTGGTGCGCGTGCAAGAACGCCTGGCGGCCGCTTGAAACCGCTCGGTCGACCGCGGATCCGGATCAACGCCGGTTCTTCGCTCCGCCCTGCCTCGCCTTGAAAATGCCTGTTGTCAAGCCATCTGCATACAAGAGAGGTGGGAAAAAGGCTATACAGCGCGCAAGCTTAGAGCAAATTTCGCGGCGACGGGCGCTTCGGTAATCCGAACGTTAAGGGCCACATAGGTGCATTGTCGTGGCAA
>JASGFT010000313.1:0-3780 GCA_047605425.1 Burkholderiaceae bacterium
GACGGCGCGCAACACCGCCACGGTGCGCAGCCGCGTCGACGGCTTGCTGACGCAGATCCTGTTCCGCGAGGGCCAGGCCGTGAAGGCCGGCGACGTGCTCGCGCAGATCGATCCGCGCCCGTACCAGGTCGCGCTCGACCAGGCGCGGGGGCAGTTGCTGCGCGACCAGGCGCTGCTGGACAACGCCCGGGTCGATCTCGAGCGCTACCGCGGCCTGCTGGCCAAGGATTCGATCGCCAAGCAGCAGGTCGACGCGCAGGTCGCGCTGGTGCGCCAGTACGAGGGCACGGTGCTCGCCGACAAGGGCCAGGTCGACGACGCGCGGTTGCAATTGTCGTTCACGAAGATCACGGCGCCGATCTCCGGGCGTCTCGGCCTGCGGCAGGTCGATCTCGGCAACATGGTGCGTTCGTCGGACACGACGGGCCTGGTCGTCATCACCGAGACCCAGCCGATCACCGCGGTGTTCGCGATCCCGGCCGACCACCTGCCGTCGGTGATGCGCCGGCTCGGCGCCGGGCGGTCGCTGCCGGTCGAGGCCTGGAGCGCCGACGGCCGCACGGCGCTCGCCACCGGCAAGCTGATCTCGGTCGACAACCAGATCGATACGACGACCGGCACCATCAAGCTCAAGGCCGAGTTCGCGAACCCGGACAACACGCTGTTCCCGAACCAGTTCTTCAACGCGCGGCTGGTTGTCGACACGCGCGCCGACGTCGTGCTGGTTCCGTCGGCGGCGGTCCAGCGCGGCAGCCAGGGCAGCTTCGTCTACCGGATCGACGAAGGGCTGGTCAAGGTCGTCGTCGTGAAGACCGGCGCGACCTCGGGCAGCCGCGTCGAGGTGCTCGAAGGCGTTTCGGCCGGCGACCAGGTCGTCATCGACGGCGTCGACCGGCTGCGCGAAGGCGCCAAGGTCGAGGTGATCCGGCCGCAGGCGAGCGGCGGCGCCGCGCCCGGCGCCGCTGCCGCCACCGGTCATGGCGCGCCGGCGGCGGCCGGCGACGCGCGCCGACGGGGACCCCGCCCGAGCGGGTCGTGAGCGCGTGAACCCGTCGCGCGCGTTCATCCTGCGGCCGGTCGCGACCTCGTTGCTGATGGTCGCGCTGCTGCTGACGGGGATCGCCGCCTACCGGCTGCTGCCGGTCTCGGCGCTGCCCCAGGTCGACTACCCGACGATCCAGGTCAAGACGCTGTATCCGGGCGCCAGCCCGGCCGTCATGGCGTCGAGCGTGACGGCGCCGCTCGAGCGCCAGTTCGGCCAGATGCCGGGGCTCGGCCAGATGTCGTCGACCAGTTCGGGCGGCGCGTCGGTGATCACGCTGCAGTTCAGCCTGGACCTGAGCCTGGACGTGGCCGAGCAGCAGGTGCAGGCCGCGATCAACGCGGCCGGTTCGTTCCTGCCGAACGACCTGCCGATGCCGCCGGTCTACAGCAAGGTCAATCCGGCCGACAGCCCGATCCTCGCGCTGGCGATCTCGTCGCCGTCGATGCCGCTGCCGCAGGTCCAGGACCTGGTCGATACCCGCCTGGCTCAGAAGCTGTCGCAGGTCAGCGGGGTCGGCCTCGTGACGCTGGCCGGCGGCCAGCGGCCGGCGGTGCGCGTGCAGGTCAATCCGAAACTGCTGGCGGCCCAGGGCCTGAACCTCGACGACGTGCGCACGGCGATAGGCGCGGCGAACGTCAACTCGGCCAAGGGCAGCTTCGACGGGCCGATGCGCGCGTCGACGCTCGACGCCAACGACCAGTTGCGCTCGGCGCGCGAGTACGAGGGGATCGTGCTGGCCTGGCGCAGCGGCGCGCCGATCCGGCTGGCCGACGTGGCGACCCTGGTCGACGGCGCCGAGAACGCGCGGCTGGCGGCCTGGGCGGGGCGCGACGGCAAGCTGGCGCCGGCGATCATCCTGAACGTGCAGCGCCAGCCGGGCGCCAACGTCATCGACACCGTCGACCGGATCAAGGCGCTGCTGCCGCAACTGCAGGCGACGCTGCCGGCGGCCGTCGACGTGCACCTGCTGACCGACCGCACGACGACGATCCGCGCGTCGGTGCACGACGTGCAGCTCGAGCTGGTGTTGGCGGTCGCGCTCGTGGTGATGGTGATCTTCGTGTTCCTGCGCAGCGTGCCGGCGACGGTGATCCCGGGCGTCGCGGTGCCGCTGTCGCTGGTCGGCACCTTCGGCGTCATGTACCTGGCCGGCTTCTCGATCAACAACCTGACGCTGATGGCGTTGACGATCGCCGCCGGCTTCGTCGTCGACGACGCGATCGTGATGATCGAGAACATCGCGCGCCACGTCGAGGAGGGCGAGCCGCCGCTGCAGGCCGCGCTCAAGGGCTCGCGCCAGATCGCGTTCACGATCATCTCGCTGACGGTCTCGCTGATCGCCGTGCTGATCCCGCTGCTGTTCATGGGCGACGTCGTCGGCCGCCTGTTCCGCGAGTTCGCGCTGACGCTGACGATCGCGATCCTGATCTCGGCCGTCGTGTCGCTGACGCTGACGCCGATGATGTGCGCGCGCTTGCTGCGCAACGTGCCCGAGCGCGAGCAGAGCGCGTTCTATCGCCGCACCGGCGCGATGTTCGACCGGATGACGCGGGCCTACGGCCGCGCGCTGACGGTCGTGCTCGACCATCAGCCGCTGACGCTGCTGGTCGCCGTGCTGACGCTGGTGGTGACGGTGCTGCTGTACCTGGCGATTCCGAAGGGCTTCTTTCCGGTGCAGGACACCGGGGCGATCCAGGGGATCACCGAGGCCCGCCAGTCGATCTCGTTTCCGGCGATGGCGCGGCACCAGCAGGCGCTGGCCGAGCGGCTGTTGACCGATCCGGCCGTCGAGAGCGTCAGCTCGTTCATCGGCGTCGACGGCTCGAACCAGACGATCAACAGCGGGCGGCTGCTGATCAACCTCACGCCCAAGGCCGAGCGCGGCCTGGACGCGAGCGCGGTGATCCGCCGCCTGCAGAAGACCGTCGCCGACGTGCCGGCCATCGAGCTGTACATGCAGCCGGTGCAGGACTTGACGATCGACGACCGCGTCAGCCGCACGCAGTACCAGTTCACGCTGCAGAGCGCCGACTCGGCGCTGCTGTCGGCGTGGACGCCGCGGCTGCTGGAAGTGCTGTCGGCGCTGCCGCAGTTCGAGGACGTCGCGTCGGACCTGCAGGACCAGGGGCAGCAGGCGTTCGTCGAGATCGATCGCGCGGCGGCCGGCCGGCTGGGCATCACGACCGCGCAGATCGACAACCTGCTGTACAACGCGTTCGGCCAGCGGCTGGTGTCGACGATCTTCACGCAGGCCGCGCTGTACCGCGTGGTGCTCGAAGTGCAGCCGCAGTTCCGTCAATCGCTGGCGGCGTTCGACGACCTGTACCTGGTCTCGTCGACCGGCACGCAGGTCCCGCTGGCGGCGGTCGCGCGCGTCGTCGAGAAGCCGGCGCTGCTGGCGATCAACCACATCGGCCAGTTTCCGTCGGTGACGATCTCGTTCAACCTGGCGCCGGGCGTCTCGCTGGGCGACGCGGTCGACGCGGTGCGGCGCGCCGAGCGAACGCTCGAGCTGCCGGCCGGCGTCGAGACGCGGTTCCAGGGCGCCGCGCTGGCGTTCCAGGCCTCGCTGTCGAACACGCTGTGGCTGATCCTCGCGGCGATCGTCACGATGTACATCGTGCTCGGCGTGCTGTACGAGAGCTTCATCCACCCGGTGACGATCCTGTCGACGCTGCCGTCGGCCGGCGTCGGCGCGCTGCTCGGCCTGATGGCCTGGCGCGCCGACCTGTCGA
>JASGFT010000314.1:0-3780 GCA_047605425.1 Burkholderiaceae bacterium
GGCGCGTCCGGACGGTCCGGGGGCGCGTCGGCGGACGGTGGGGCCGGCGCGGCGCCGGCCGTGCGGGGAAGCGGTGGCATCGAAAGCGTCCTGCGCCCGCGGGCGGGGCTGCGAGCCTGATATTCTACGACCGCGATCGCCAATCCAATTTGCCCGGTGATCGCCGAGCAGCGCGCGCCGATCGAGGCGATCGCCGCCGCCGAGGCGGCCCGCGCGCGGCGCGAAGCGATCCGCCACCTGCTCAATGACGAGTTGCGCCCGCGCGACGCCGCGCGCGCGGCGCCAGCCTGAAGCAACCAGGAGTCGACATGGTCCTGCTCGAATTCCAGATGACGGCCCGCGCCGAAGGCGACAGCGTCAGCGCCCAGGTCGCGCAGATCGTCGACATCATCGATCGCAGCGGCCTGCCTTACCAATTGACGCCGATGGGCACGATCATCGAAGGCGAATGGGACCAGACCTTCGCCGTCGTGACGGCCTGCTTCGAGCATCTGCGCCGGGCCGGCAACACCCGCATCGCCGTCAATCTGAAAGTCGACTGGCGAGAGGGCCCGGCCGGCCGCCTGCAGGCCAAGACCGCGAAGGTCGAGCAGCTTCTGGGCCGCAAGCTGCGGACCTGAAGGTTCCGACTCGATGTCGGGGCGACGCGCCGGATCATGGCCGCATGGGCAGGCACGATCGCTTCGCCGTCCGGACCGCTCCGTCATCCCGCGCGGAGCCATCGCAGGCCGCCCAGTAGAATGACCGCAGCCGCGCCATCCCGGCGCACCCCGCTGACGACACGGATGGCATCCCTGAGCAACGACACCTTCCTTCGCGCGCTGCGCCGCGAACCGACCGACTACACGCCCGTCTGGCTGATGCGCCAGGCCGGCCGCTACCTGCCCGAATACCGGGCGACGCGCCAGCGGGCCGGCGACTTCCTGACGCTGTGCAAGACGCCGGAGCTGGCCTGCGAGGTCACGCTGCAGCCGCTCGAGCGCTTCGCGCTGGATGCGGCGATCCTGTTCTCCGACATCCTGACCATCCCCGACGCGATGGGCCTGGGCCTGTACTTCACCGAAGGCGAAGGCCCGCGCTTCGCGCATCCGGTGCGCGACGAGGCGGCCGTCGCGCGGCTCGCGGTTCCCGACCCGGACGGCGAGCTGCGTTACGTGACCGACGCGGTGCGCACGATCCGCGGCGCGCTGGCCGGCCGCGTGCCGCTGATCGGCTTCTCGGGTAGTCCGTGGACGCTCGCCTGCTACATGGTCGAGGGCGGCGGCAGCGACGACTTCCGCCACGTCAAGGGCATGCTGTACCAGCGGCCCGACCTGATGCACCGGATCCTGGCCGTCAACGCCGAGGCCGTGTCGCGCTACCTGCTGGCGCAGGCCGAGGCCGGCGCCCAGGCGCTGATGATCTTCGATTCCTGGGGCGGGGCGCTGGCCGACGGCGCGTTCCAGACCTTCTCGCTGCAATACATGAAGACGATCGTCGAGCGCCTGCGGGCCGCGACCGACGCGCCGGTCATCGTGTTCACGAAGGGCGGCGGCCTGTGGCTCGAGCAGATCGCGGCGATCGGGCCGCACGCGGTCGGCCTGGACTGGACGGTCAACCTCGGCCATGCGCGGGCGCGGATCGGCCAGCGCTGCGCGCTGCAGGGCAACCTCGATCCGATGGTTCTGATGGCGTCGCCGGACGTCGTCGACGCGCAGGTACGCGAAGCGCTCGACAACTACGGCGTTCCGGGGGCGGGCGAGGGGCACGTGTTCAATCTGGGACACGGCATCTCGCGCTTCACGCCGCCGGAGAGCGTCGCCGCGATGGTCGATGCCGTGCATCGGCACAGCCGCGCGCGGAACGCGCGCCAGCCGGCCGGAACCTGACGCGGAATTGTCTGAAAACCCGACTAGCAACCGCTTACTTTCATGTCGACGCCGAAATGCCGCGGCTTGCGTTTTCCTCGAAAATTCGCTTGGAAGTGGATGCTGCTTAGCAACATATGCACATGATCGATGCCGGGACCAAAAGTCTGGTTTTTTCTGTTGACGGCGCCGGCGAAGCCTAGTAACTCATTGATTTGTAGGTCGTAATCGCTGCGTAAAAAAACATCAGACGACCGGAAAGCGCGAATTTCCTAGGCTTCCCGGCGATCCGCTCCGCCGTATCCACAGATTTATCCACAGCTTTTGCGCACAACTCGGGAATCCATCGGTGGATCGACGCGTTACCCCCCCAACTTAAAGTGAAACGTGAAAGTAACCCGGTCGAAACACTGGATTCGGGTCGCGCTGGATGTTCCGATTGGGGACGCTTTCGACTACGAATCGGTACCCCATCGGGGCACCGATGCAACACCGGATCGAGGCGCCGCCGGTCGGATCGACGGGCGGGCGCGGCTTCAGACGGGCGTTTTCGGCGACCGTTCGTCTGTGGCCGGCGGCCTTTCGTCGTCGGCGATCGACCGGCCATCGCCGCCCGCCACGGACGGCGCGCAAGGCGGTCGCCGCCCGTCCTCGCGCGTCGACCGTTCGTCGGGCGACGGCCGAGCCGCGGCGGCTGACGAAGCGGCCCGCGCTCGCGCGGCCGATGCCGTCGAGCCGCCGGCCGCTGACGACGGCGACGATGTCCTGCAGCCCGGCGACTGGGTGCTGGTGCCCTGGGGGACCGGGCGCCGCGTGGGTCTGGTGCTGGAGACCGACGTCGAGCCGGCGATCGATCCGGCGCGGATCCGGCCGCTGATCGGTCCGTTGCCCGGCGCGCCGCGCGCCGACGCAGGCTGGCTGGCGCTCGGGCGCTTCGCGGCGCGCTACTACCACCGTCCGGTCGGCGAAGTGCTGCTGGCTGGCGTGCCGAAGCTGCTGCGGACTCCGCCGGCCGCCCGCTCGCGCGGCAATGCGTTCGACCGCGCCCGCCAGCGCTGGCCGGCGCTGGCGGGCGTGGAGCCGGCGCCCGGTCCGTCGGTCGATGATGCGGCCGGCTCGACGCCGCCGGTCCTGACCGAGGCCCAGCGCCGCGTCCATGCCGCGCTGCGCGACGCGGCCGGTTTCGACGTCCACCTGGTCCACGGGATCACCGGCAGCGGCAAGACCGAGGTCTACCTGCACTGGCTCGAGGACGGCCTGCGGCGCGATCCGGACAGCCAGTGGCTGCTGCTCGTTCCCGAGATCGGCCTGACACCGCAACTCGTGCGCCAGTTGCGCCGGCGTTTCGCCGGCCGGTCGATCGCGATCCTGCACAGCGACCTGCCCGACGGCGAGCGCGCGGCGCACTGGCTGGCGGCGGCCGAAGGCCGGGCGCGGCTGATCGTCGGCACGCGACTGGCCGTGCTGACGCCGATGCCGCGGCTGGCCGGCATCGTCGTCGACGAGGAGCATGATCCGTCGTACCGCCAGCAGGAAGGGATCCGCTATTCGGCGCGCGACCTGGCGGTGGCGCTGGCCCAGCAGCGCGGCGTGCCGATCGCGCTCGGTTCGGCGACGCCGTCGCTCGAGAGCTGGCTGGCCGGCCAGCGTGGCCGCTACCGGCTGCACACGCTGGCCGAGCGGCCCGGCGGCGGCGGCCTGCCGGCGCTGCGGATCGTCGACGTGCGCCAGCCGACCCGGCAGAGCACCGCCCACCGCGACTCCCGCGGCGAGCACGGCCTGGGCGCCGAGGCGATCGAGCGGGTCGGCCAGGCGATCGCGCGCGGCGAGCAGGCGCTGATCTTCCTGAACCGCCGCGGCTACGCGCCGGTCCTGCACTGCGGCGCCTGCGGCTGGATCAGCCAGTGCGATCACTGCAGCGCGCATCGCGTGC
>JASGFT010000315.1:0-3762 GCA_047605425.1 Burkholderiaceae bacterium
GACATAGGTCACCGTACTTGCGCACGTTCTGACCGAGAAAGTCCCAGAAGGTGCGGCGCGCTGACAGGACGGTCACGACGCTATCGGCATCTTCAAAGAAGTCGGGATAGTCATCGGCTGCGTAAGGACGGATGACCTTCTGCTCGGTTGGCCACGGGTCGCCGCGAGCGCCGAGTTCGAGCTTCACCCTCGGCGTGATGTAGGCCATTCCCTCATACTCGGCCGCGGGGAGCGCGGTCGGATAGTGGAAGTTCACCGTCTGCGCATCCTTGGGATCGATCTCCAGCGTCCACTCGCCATTGGCGGGCTCGCCGAGTTGCTCGACGATCGCGGCGCGCAGCGCGGGCAGCAGCTTGTCGGCAACGTGTCGTTCGACATCAGCGACCAGGTTCTCGATCAATCGCTCGGACTGCTTTCTGCTCATCCCTTCCTTCTCGGGGGCCCGATCGCCCGTGTATCCGAGGTCGGCACGGTCGAAGGAAAGGTCGATGTCCTCGGAGAAGCGTCGGATCGCATTGAACGCTTTTGACAAGGATGTGCCGCCCTTGAAGACGAGGGTACCTGCATCCTCCTGTGGCAAGTCGAATAGGCGCTTCAGGGTCCAGCAAACCCAGAAGTCCTTTTCGATGACGGTGTTCGCGACGCCTCGGCTGGCGCCGGTCTCCCCGAAGAGGGCGGCGCGATCATCGGCAGGGAGACGGGCGACCTTATCCATCGATGCCGCCCGACGCGGTGTTGGCGATCGACACTAGCGTCGGCCGCATCCAGGCGGGAGCTTGGACGGCCTTGGAGGCGAGGGTCTTCTTGTCGCTGGCCGAAAGCTGATGAACCGCGATCTGCGCAACGTCGGCGGCCCGCACCGGGCCGACATGACGAAGGGCTTGAACGACGGTGCCGGCTGGACTGCCGGGCGCGATGTGATGGTCGAAACGGCCGATCATGCGGGCGGCAAACAGGCAGGAGGCACGCCATGATTGAGATGGTCATCGAGCAACGGCGTCGCGATCTCGGCGGCGGTTTTGAAGTGGGCCGCGTGCTGCCGTTCGCAAAGCGGCGCATGGTGGGGCCGTTCATCTTCTTCGACCACATGGGGCCGCTCGACCTCGCGCCAGGCCTCGATCGGCGAATGGACATCCGCCCCCATCCGCACATCGGTCTCGCCACGGTGACCTACCTGTTCGCCGGCGAGGTGATGCATCGCGACAGCCTCGGCTACGAGCAGGTGATCCGGCTACAGGAAGTGAACTGGATGACCGCGGGACGCGGCATCACGCACAGCGAGCGGTTCGAGCGGGCACGGGAGCAAGGCGATCACCTGCACGGTATCCAGGCTTGGATCGCGCTACCGACCGAGTTGGAGGAAATCGCCCCATCCTTTTCCCATCATGCCGGGAATGGGCCGCCCAAATGGAGCGACGCCGGCGTGAATGGGCAGCTCATCGCCGGCAGCGCCTACGGCCTGACTGCCGGCACCGAAACGTACTCGCCGCTGTTCTACGCCCATCTCGATATGGCGCCGGGCGCGACCGCGGAGATTCCGGGCGGATACCAGGAGCGTGCGCTCTACATCGCGACCGGCGCGGTGGAGTTGGATGGCTCGCGCCACGAGGCTGGCAGGATGCTGGTGCTCGGCGCAGCCGCCTCGCGCGTGCGGGCCCTGCAAGGCTCCGCAGTCATGATTCTCGGCGGCGAGCCCATCGGGGAGCGGTTTCTTTACTGGAACTTCGTGTCGTCCTCGTAGGAACGGCTCGCGCAGGCGGCATCCGACTGGAAGGCCGGAAGGATGAAGCTGCCGGATGCCGACAATGCGGAGTTCATCCCGCTCCCCGAGGAGCCGAAGCCGCCGGCACCGGCGGCCGGAACGTTCGCAACGTTCGCCCGCTCACCCCGCGGTGCGCGCGTTTGGAGCACGCTCGCCGAGCCAGTCGCGCAGCCTGGCGTAGACCTCGGGGCTGCTCAGCATCTCCAGATGGCTGATGCCCTGGCCGACCCACTGCTGCGATTCCGGGATCGGCAAGGTCTTGGCCGGATCGCTGTGGCGACCCAGCGCGCTGTCCACCGGCACCAGGCCATCGCCGATCAGCTTGTCAGCCAACAGCCCCTGCCGATCGCCGCGCGTCGTCGCCGCCGCATAGCACTTGACGCCGCGCGGCAAGCTCGCTTGCGTTAGTGGCTCGGCCGACACGACGCCATGACGCAGATCCTTGATGCCGGCGCTGCGCAGCTTACGCACGCGCGCCAACGGCGCCGAGTAGGGGCTCTGGTCGAGTAGCACGTCAAGCAGGTGGCCGCCGCGCACGAGCGGCGCGCCGAGAAGCGGGGCGCCGAGGAAGATCAGTCGGCTCGAGCGCTCGATCCAGGTCTGCTCAAGCTGCTCGGCATGCATGCAGGCGCTGTGCGCGACGAGTCCGCCCATGCTGTGCCCGATGATCGATACCTCGTCGACCGCGACCGGCCAGTTCTCGATAAGCTGCTCGAGCAGGTCCGCGAGCTGCCGGCCGTTGTCGTGGATGTGAAGTCCGCTGTTGTAGTGAAGGTAGAGAACGCTATAGCCGAGTTCGGCGGCCAGCGCCGCGCCGTGATCGTGACCGTCGCGGCTCCACTTCAGGTCGTTCATGAACAGGCCGTGGACGAGGATCAGCAGTCGCGAGGAGGCCGGCGGACTGCCGGCCGAACGCAAGCTTTCGCCGGGGTTGGCGACGTCGATCGCCTGTTGCTGGTAGCGCAGCGACATCTCGATGGCGAGCGGGTTGTCGGTGCGGTCCAGGTAGTCGCCGTACAGACCGTTGACGATGGCGACCAGCGCCTCACGCTTGCGCGTTCGCTCGCCGGACGCAAGGATTTGCTCGAACGGCGCGAGCATCGCGTTGGCACCCGCTCCGGTCAGGCGGAGTCCGTCATGCACGCCGCGGTAGACGAGGCCGGTGATGCCACGGGCCGGCAAGATCGGCGGCGCCCCGGTCGGCGCGGGACGGCGTTCGATTGTCGTATGCATGTCCTGCACGAGGCGGCTGACGCCGGCGAGCGCGCCGAAGGCGAGCAGACTCGCGCCGCGCAGATCGGCCAATTGGCTGCGGTTGATGGATGGCATGTCGGTTCCTTACTTGCGGGTCTACGCGCTCAAGGCTTTGATGACTTCGACCGGACTGTTGCGGATCGCGCGCAGCAGCGCCCGCGCGGGGCCGGTCGGTGTGCGGCGCCCCTGCTCCCAGTTGCGCAGCGTCGCCGCTTCGATGCCGAGCAACTCGGCGAACCTCGTCTGGCTCAGACCGGTCAACGATCGCACGGCGCGAACGTCGACCACGTCTTCGTCGGGTGGTGGCGAAGCGCGCTCGGCCGCCGCCCCGACCAGGCGCGCCAAGCGCGTGCGCCGTTCGCGGCGCACGGCGCGAGCGACTTCCCGCCAAGCTTCGAGCACTTCTTTGGTCACGGCATCGTCCTGCCTGGATCTTCGATTCGATCAGAATACGCCATTGGCGTATATGCGTCAATGGCGTACAGGCGACGATACTGCCACCTGCTCGGCCACCGCCAGCGTTCATCGGCGCCGGAATCGAGCATCCGTCGGTCAGCGGTGCGATGTTCGCCACATGAGGATGCGCAGCCGGATTCCGCTCTGACCAGACTCGCCTTGACGATCCATCTCGACGATTCACCATGGGCAACCGCTCCGACGATCGCCCCTACAGGAGGGTTTGACCGAATGCTCCTCGGCGCTCATCAGAATAGACCCCCGTTCTGCTCACGGAACTGACCCGCTGA
>JASGFT010000316.1:0-3754 GCA_047605425.1 Burkholderiaceae bacterium
GGACGCTGCACGAGTACGACTCGGCCCGCGGCGCGCGGCTGGCGGTCGCGCGCGTGCTGGGCCAGCGTCCGCCCGGCACGCGGGTCCACGTCTGCGGCCCGCAGCCGATGATCGAAGAGGTGCGAGCCACCGCGCGCGATCTCGGCTGGCCGGCCGGCGCCGTCCATGCCGAAGCATTCCAGGCCCCCGCCGGCGGCGAGCCGTTCACCGTAGTGCTGCAACGCTCGGGCCGCGAGTTGGCGGTGGCCGGAGACCAGAGCCTGCTCGAAGCGCTGGAAGCCTGCGGCGCGGATGTCGACAGCCTGTGCCGCGGCGGCGCCTGCGGCGCGTGCCGGACCGTCGTGCTGGCCGGTGACGTGGTCCACGCCGATCACGTGCTGACCGCCGACGAGCGCCGATCCGGCCAATGCCTGATGCCCTGCGTCTCGCGCGGGCGCGGGCGACTCATCCTGGACTTGTGAGACCGCGACGATGCCTTACCCATCAACGCCGATCGCCGGTGCCGTCTATCGCGGCCCCTTCCGCTTCCGCAACAGCGGCGAATCCGTCCGGCGCTTTCCGTTCCCGTTTCCCGACGACCAATACCGATACTCGGTGAACCTCGAGCCCCACCGGCAAGGAGCGCCCGGATCCGTCTACGAATTCGACTTCGACGTCGACGAGCACTACGAGAACGAATGCGCGGAACGCGCCATCGTGCTCGACCGCGACCCTTATCGCTGCGTCGTCATGCCGCACATGCGCACGGCCGAATGGGACACGCTGGCGCTGCTGATGACCTCGATGGCGCGCGACTATCCGGCCGACTTCGCCTTGGACCGCCGCGGCCGCGACTGGCACTGGACCAACCGGCGCCTGGGCGTCGACCAGCGATTCCGGTTCGGCGACGACGACGATCTGCCCGAAAGTCCGCTGCGTTTCATCGGCAGGCAGGCGCAAGGCGATTTCGTGCTGCTCGATCAGCGCGAAGGCAACCTGTGGGCCGACGCGGGCCTGGTCACGTGCCAGGCCGACTGGTCGATCGCCTTCGACGCCGGCATGAACTTCTTCGAATGGCATGGCCCGGTGCCGATGGCCCACCGGATGGGCGTCTTCGACCGGGCGTTGAAGTTCCTGATGAACGTCCGCCAGGGCCAGCCCGCGCGGCGATTGAACTGGACGCTGACCGTGCGGCCGCGGCTCGACACCGCGCCCGAAACCTATGACGAGTGGGGACCGGACCGCGCTCGCGTGACGCCGGACAATGCCGGGCGCCTGGTCCATCTGCGGGTCGAGCTGCAGACGTTCTGGCGTCTGCCGGTCAGCAATGCATTGCTGTTTCCGATCCGCTGCTATCTGTGCAGCATCGAGGACCTGGCGAAGGATCCCGAGCGTTCGAGGCGACTGCTCGGGGTCCTGCGCACGTTGCCCAGTCCGTTGATCGAGTACAAGGGATTCGCCGGCTATTACCCGCAACTGATCGAATGGCTGGAGCGCTGACGGCGCGGCGGGACACCACGCGATGCCGCCGCGCCGCGATGCCTAAGTCCACAAGCGATAGATCCAGAAACTCTCGTCGCCGCGGACGCCGTCGTAGAGCGCCTTGGGCGCATAGCTGGTGATGCGACGCGTGATCCGGCTCAGGTTCGGACGCGTCTGCGGTCCGCCGATCATCCAGCGGCCCGGCAGCGGCTCGCGCCTGCGGCCCGGCACCGCCGGCCCGGCCGCATCGGGCGGCTGCAGCGCGTACGGCTCGCCTTCGAAGAACCACGACAGCGAGCACGCGGGCGTGGCCGGAAAACGGTTGATCCGCTGCGCATCGCCGAGCGCCGCGCCGACCGTGCTCCGGACGATGACCGCGCGCAGGCACGATGCCAGCGATGCGCGAGGCAGCCAGAGTTCGCCCGCCGCCAGCAAGCCGGGCAGCGCGGACAACGGAGACGGCGCGAGGAAGGCCATGGCGGCGAGCTTGGTGCGATCGGCGCAAGCTGACAAACGATGTCGTTTTCGTTCAAGACGCCGACCGGCGCCGGCGCGAGCATCGGGCGCATCGACACTCTCGAGTTCGGCGACATGGAATCATCCGGACCGATGGACGCGCCGCGCGTCGTCACGCCTTCGAGCCCGCGTCGGCGCTGGGGGGACTGGATCTGATGCGGGCGATGCGCGCCGACTATCTGGGCTTCGTGCAGCGGCTGCACGACGAGCACGGCGACCTGGCAGCGCCAGCGGCGGATGCTGTTGCCGGCGTTCGCACCGAAGCGCGTCGACGGCTACGCGACGCTGATGGTCGATGCCGCGCGGCGGGCGCTCGACGAGGCCGTTCCGGCGAACGGCTCGCAGGCCCGCGTCGCGATCGACGCCTGGTGGACCGAAGTGACGATGGACGTCATCATGCGCACGCTGTTCGGCGACGCTTCGCGCGCGCGATCCCAGGCGGCGGCCCGGGCCTCGCGGACGCTGATCGACACCGCCTTCCGGCAGATGTTCTGGCCGGTGACGCTGCCCGACTGGCTGCCGCTGCCGGGCAAGCGCGACAAGCGCCGCGCACTGCGCACGCTGAGGCAACTGGTCCGCCGGCAGATCGACGCGCGCCGGGCAGGGCTCGCCGTCGATCCGGCGGCGACCGGCGACGACCTGCTAGGCCGCCTGCTGGCCTTGCGCGACGACGACACCGGGCAGGCGCTGGACGAGCAGGAAATCTTCGACCAGTGCCTGGTCGTCTTTCAGGCCGGACACGAGACGACGGCCTCGGCGCTGACCTGGTGGAGCGGCCTGGTGGCCGCGCACCCCGACGTCGCCCGGCGCCTGCACGCCGAGGTCGACGACGCGCTGGCCGGCGAACGGCCGCAGCCTCGGCACGTCGCCCGGCTGCCCTGGCTGGTCGCATCGTTGAAGGAAGCGATGCGCCTGTATCCGCCGGTCTCGGCCTTGATGACTCGGCGCACGCTCGCGCCGATACGGGTCGGCGGACAGACGATCCCGGCCGGCGCGATGCTGCGCGTGTCGCCCTGGGTCCTGCACCACGACCCGCGCTGGTTCGACGAACCGCAGCGGTTCGCGCCCGAGCGCTTCGTCGACGGCGCGCCGCCGATACCGAAAGGCGCGTGGATCCCGTTCGGCATCGGGCCGCGCGTGTGCCTGGGCCAGCATTTCGCGATGCTCGAGATGACGCTGCTGGCCGCGATGCTGCTGCAGCGCTATGCGTTGCAGCCGATCGAAGGCGAACCGCCGGGCGAGCCCTGGCAGACGATCACGCTGCGACCGCGCGGCGGCTCGTCACTGATCCTCGCGCGGCGTCCGGCCGCGAGTCACACCCGTCTCGCCAGCTCCGCCGCCTTGCCGACATAAGCGCCGGGCGTCAGCTCGCGCAACCGCGCCTTGGCCTCGGCGGGGATCGCCAGCGTCTCGACGAAGGCGGCGAGCTGCGCGGCGTCGATCGCGCGGCCGCGCGTCAGGTCCTTGAGCTTCTCATAAGGATTGTCGACGCCGTAGCGGCGCATCACGGTCTGGATCGGCTCGGCCAGCACTTCCCAGCATGCGTCCAGGTCGGCGGCCAGCCGTCGCGGATCGAGCTCGAGCTTGTCCAGGCCGCGGCGGCACGACACCAGCGCCAGCAGCGTATAGCCGAAGGCCACGCCGACGTTGCGCAGCACCGTCGAGTCGGTCAGGTCGCGCTGCCAGCGCGAGACCGGCAGCTTCTCGGCCAGGTGGCGCAGCAGCGCGTTGGCCAGGCCCAGGTTGCCTTCGGAATTCTCGAAGTCGATCGGGTTGA
>JASGFT010000317.1:0-3716 GCA_047605425.1 Burkholderiaceae bacterium
GCGCCCGCCGCGGCCCCGCGGGCCGGTCAGGCCCAGCGGCAGGCCTCGTCGAACGACAGCCGCGGCAGCCGCGGCAACAGGCTGGCGGGATCGCCGTAGCCGAGGTTGACCAGGAAGTTCGACTTGACCGACGTGCCGGCGAAGAACGCCGCATCGAGCTTGGCGGCGTCGAAACCCGACATCGGCCCGCAATCGAGCCCCAGCGCCCTCGCCGCGATGATCAGGTACGCGCCCTGCAGCGACGCGTTGCGGAACGCCGTGTCGTGCGCCAGTTGCTCGCTCGACGTGAACCACGAGCGCGCGTCGGTGTGCGGGAACAGCTTGGGCAGCTGGTCGTAGAACTTCGTGTCGAAGCCGACGATCGCCGTGACCGGCGCCGCCATCGTCTTGGCCAGGTTCGCCTGCGACATGGCCGGCGCCAGCCGCTGCTTGCCCTCGGGCGAACGCACGAACACGAAGCGGGCCGGCGAGCCGTTGGCCGAGGTCGGCCCCCAGCGCATCAGCTCGTACAGCCGGGCGATCGTCGCGTCGTCGACCGGCTTGGGCAGCCAGCCGTTGAACGTGCGCGCCTCGACGAACAGTCGGTCGAGCGCGGCGGCCTGCAGCGGCTGGCCGCTGGTGGCGCCGTCGCGCGTGGCAATCGAATCGGACATTCTCGGTTTCTCCTGTTTGGGCATCCAGCGCGGCCGGCGAATGCGAACGGCGACCGATGAATCCGTCGGCCGCCGCCTTGCCGCGCATGGAACCGCGATGGCCGATACAGTCTAACCGGACTGCGGGAAATCCCTTGGTCGCCGCCCCATTCGCCCTTGGCCCCGGACGCCGGCAGGCCGCCTGCCCGACCGCCGGCCGCTCCGCTCACCTCGATGCGATCCGCCGGTCGAGCACGCTTTGCCGGTGCGAGCGCAGCACCGCATCGCGCAGCCAGCGGTGCGCGGGCCGGTTCTCGTGCCGGCGGTGCCACAGCATGTCGACGTGCACCGACGGGACATCGAAAGGCAGCGGAAAGATCGCTAGCTTGTCCCGGAATCCGGTGGCGGAAATGAAATGCTCGGGCAGCACGGTCAGCAGGTCCGAGTTGGCGACGACGCGACCCGCCGTGAAGAACTGGTTGACGGTCAGGACCACGCGGCGGCTGCGCTTGATCGACGCCAGCGCCTCGTCGACGAAGCCGAACGCGCGCCCCGAAAAGCTGACCAGCAGATGGTGCGCCGAGCAGAATTCGTCGAGCGTCAGCGGCTTGCCGGCCAGCGGATGGTCATGCCGCATCACGCACAGGTGGTATCCCTCGTACAGGCGCTCGGAACCGAGCGCGTCGGGGCCGCCGCGCTGCGCGGTATCCAGCGCGCTCTCGGCCAGCGCCACCGGAAAATAGCCGATCGCCGCATCGATCTCCGACGATTCGAGCAGGCCGCGCGGATCGCGCGCCGTCAACGGCAGCACCCGCAGCGACACGGCGGGCGCTTCGGACTCGATCAGATAGACCATCGGCGGCACCAGCAACGCGGCCGTCGCATCGGCCATCGCCAGCGTGAAGCTCGTGTTCCCCCGCGTCGGATCGAACTCGTCCGGCTGCAGAACCCCCCTCAACGAAGAGAGTGCTTCGCGGACAACCGGCCAGATCTTCAGCGCTTGTTGCGTAGGAACAACACCATATCCGGATCGGACGACCAGGTCATCGCCGAGCGTATCGCGTAGCCGACGTAGCGAATTACTGACAGCCGGCTGCGTCATCGACAGGTTTTTGGCCGCTCTGGTGAGATTGCGTTCGGCCATCACCTCATCAAACACCCTCAGCAGGTTCAAATCCAGCGTTCGGAAGTTCATCGGCAAACCATTCGCCAGAAAAATATCTGATATCCGAAATCATAAGTGGAAAAAACTTGCCTGACGCCGAAAATAGTTATGTGCGCTGCAACATCGGACATCGGGCGATGCCCGTGCAAGCGTTCCTACGACAAGGAGTTATGGCAATGGCTACGCAAACCCTCAATCCCACCCACGACGGTCTTCAACGCGTTCTGCGCGCGGCCGAAGCGCTCGGCACCTTCATCAAGGCCGCCGTCGTCCAACACTACGAAACGGCCCGCGTCCAGCGCGAATGGCTGAGCGCCCAGGAACTGGCGCGCGCCGACAGCCGCATGATGGCCGATCTGCGCGCCGCCCAGCAACGCGCCGAACGCGACCAGTGACGACGCGCGCACGCTGACGGTCGGGCATCGCGCCCGACCCGATGCGACGGATTCTGCGGTCGCCCGGGACGCCTCTCCTCCCAAAACGACATCCTCGATCGACCGGATCGACCGCAGACCCGACAAGCCGCGCCGCCGTGGGCGGACTCCCTCGCCTGCGGCGGCGCGGCGGTCAGCGCAACACCATGTTGTCGCGATGGATCAGTTCGGCCTCCTGCATGAAGCCGAGCAGTGATTCGATCTCGCCGGACGGCCGCCGCATGATCCGCCGGGTCTCCGAGCTCGAGTAGTTGATCAGCCCGCGGGCGATCTCGCGCCCGTCCGGATCGACGCAGGCGACGACCGCGCCCCGTTCGAAATCGCCGGTCACGTCGACGACGCCGATCGGCAACAGGCTCTTGCCGTCGCGCTGCAACGCGCGCGCGGCGCCGGCATCCACCCGCACCGATCCGCTCAACTGCAGGTGGTTGGCCAACCACTGCTTGCGCGCCGCCAGCCGCGGCACCTCGGCGACGAAAGTCGTGCCGATCCGCGCGCCTTCGGCCAGGCGAGGCAGCACCGACGGCTCGCGGCCGTAGGCGATGACCGTGTGCGCGCCGCCGCCGGCCGCGCGCCGGGCGGCCAGCACCTTGGTGATCATCCCGCCCTTGCCCAGCGTCGAACCGGCCCCGCCGGCCATCGACTCGAGCGCCGGATCGCCGGCGCGCACCGCGTCCAGCAGCCGCGCCTGCGGATCCTTGCGCGGATCGGCGGTGAACAGCCCCTGCTGGTCGGTCAGGATCACCAGCGCGTCGGCTTCGATCAGGTTGGCGACCAGCGCGCCGAGCGTATCGTTATCGCCGAACTTGATCTCTTCGGTGACCACGGTGTCGTTCTCGTTGATGATCGGCACGACGCCGAGCTCGAGCAGCGTCACCAGCGTGGCCCGCGCGTTCAGGTAGCGGCTGCGATCGGCCAGATCGTCGTGCGTCAGCAGGATCTGCGCGGTCCGCAGGCCGAAGTCGCGAAAGCGGCTCTCGTAGACCTGGGCGAGCCCCATCTGGCCGACGGCCGCCGCGGCCTGCAGCTCGTGCATCTCGTGCGGACGGCGCGCCCAGCCCAGGCGCTTCATGCCCTCGGCGATCGCCCCCGACGACACCATGACGACCTGCTTGCCGAGCGCGCGCAACTGCGCGAACTGCTCGCCCCAGCGCCCGATCGCCTCGGCGTCCAGGCCGCGCCCTTCGTTGGTGACCAGCGACGAGCCCACCTTGACGACGACCAGGCGCGCCGACGCCAGCACCGGGCGCCAGGCCGTCTCGACCCGCGCGGCGCGATCGTCGCCGCTACCGGACAGTACGGCCTCAGTCACGGAACGATCCCTTGTTCTTGCCCTTGGGCAGCACCGGCACCATCAAGCCGGCCGCCTTGGCGGCGGCATCGGCTTCGGCCTGCGCCATCGCATCGGCGCGCGCCACCGCCTTGGCGCGGGCCCGCGCCTCGCCCGCCCGCCGCGCGGGCGCCTGCGTCGGCGGCTGAGCCTCG
>JASGFT010000318.1:0-3709 GCA_047605425.1 Burkholderiaceae bacterium
CGACGCGCGCGGCGGCGTTGGCGTTCTCGACACGACCTGCCGGTGTTGCGGCAGCGGTCCCGCCGCGCGCGACCGTCCATGCGGGCGGCGTGTGCAATGGCCGGGGCCGGTCATCGGTGACGGCGGGGGGCACGACGGGCAGCGAAGGCACGTCGGTGTCGTAGCTGAATTGCGGCGTGCGGTTGGTGGCGCAGCCGGCCAGCATGGTGGCGGACAGCAGCAAAGCCGCAAAGGCGGGTTTACGGAAAGCCGGAAAAGCGGCCTTACGGATCATCGTGCGGGTCATTGGCTCATCTCCCGCGACCATGAGATTGCGTTGACGTAGATGCCGAGCGGATTGGCGCGCAGGCGCTCCGCGTCGCGCGGGGTCTGGATCACGATGGTCAGGATCGCAGTCCAGCGCTCCGTGCGGCTGAGCTGGCCGTTCTCGTAGTGGCGCTCGGTCCAGGCGACGCGGAAACTGTCGTTCGATGCCCGAATGACGCTGGAGACCTCGACGGCGACCTGCTGGCGGCCGACCTTGGTGAACGGGTCGTTGGCGCGGGCATAGTCGTTGAGCGCCGCCGCGCCGCGATCCGTCGTCCACTCATAGGCGCGGAGCCAGTTTTGTCGGACGATGATGGCATCGGCCGGAATGGCGCGGACCTGCTCGATGAAGCGGCCGAGATGGAACGCGATCTGCGGATCGTTTGGGCGATAGTCGGCGACGGCCGGGGCGACGGTCTGCGCCTGGCCGAGATTGTCGACCTGCACCACCCACGGCACCACGGTCCCGCGCGCCGATTGCAGGACCAGAGCGGCGGCGAAACCGGCCGACAGGATCAGCGAACCAAAGGCCATATAGCGCCAGTTCTTCGCCTGGATGCGGGCCGAGCCGATGCGCTCGTCCCAGACCTGCGCGGCCTTCTGGTATGGGGTCTCGGGTTCGGGCGACTTGCCGTAGTGGGTCGAGGGTCGTTTGAAGATGCTCATGAGCGGTCACTTTCGGAAAGATTGACGGAAGAGCCGCCGCCATGGCTGTCGCCGGAACGCACCGCATGGGCGGCCATGGTGGCGCCGTGATTCACGGCTTGCGAGCGCTGCATCCGCTGCGCCCAGGCCGGAGGACTGCCTGCGGGGGAAGATGATGCGGCTGCGGCCTCGGGGGCAGCGCTGCCGCCGACCGTGCCTGCTGTGGACGTGCCGCCGGTCACGCCAAAGGCCGCGCGTGCGCCATCGGAAAAGCTGGATTTGACGCTTTCCGATGCTTTGGAAGCCGCGCGCTTCAGCGGCGAGATGGCGGCGGAGCCTGCGGCGCGGGCAACGCCGCCAAGGCCGGAGGCGACGCCTGCCGCGCCCGACTGGCCGAGTGAACCCATGCTATAGGCTGCGGACGCCCCGCCTGTGGCGGCAGCGCCGCCCCGAACGGCCGCGGCTCCACCGGACATGGCGGCAGCGCCTCCCTTGACAGCAAGACCGGCAGCGCCGCCTGCGGCAAGCGCCGCACCGCCAACCGCGAGACCAGTGCCGACGGCTGCGCCAGCGCCAAGCTGGGGGCCGCCTGAGACGAGACCGGAGGCGATGCCGGGGCCAAAGATGCCGAGACCGAGCAGCGACAGCGCGGCCAGCACGATCGCCATGGCGTCGTCGATCGTTGGCGTCGCGCCTCCGAAACCTGCGGTGAACTGGCTGAACAGCGTCGAGCCGATGCCGATGATGACGGCCAGCACAAGAACCTTGATGCCGGACGAGATGACGTTGCCGAGGACTCGTTCGGCCATGAACGCGGTCTTGCCGAACAGGCCGAACGGGATCAGCACGAACCCGGCGAGCGTGGTCAGCTTGAACTCGATCAGCGTCACGAAAAGCTGGACAGCGAGGATGAAGAAGGCGAGCAGCACCAGCGCCCAGGCGAACATGAGGCAGGCGATCTGGATGAAATTCTCGAAGAAGCTCCAGTAGCCCATCAGGTCGGAGATGGAATCGAGCAGCGGACGGCCCGCGTCGAGGCCGGTCTGAGCGACCTTGCCGGGGCGCATGAGGTCGGCGGTGGAAAAGCTGGTGCCGGATGCTTTCAGGCCGAGACCGGCGAAGCTTTCGAAGACGATTTTTGCAAGATTGTTCCAGTTGCCGATGATGTAGGCGAAGGCCCCGACGAACAGGGTTTTCTTGACCAGCCGGGCGATGATGTCGTCATCCGCGCCCCAAGACCAAAAGAGCGCCGCGAGCGTCACGTCGATGACGATCAGCGTGGTGGCGATAAACCCAACCTCGCCGCCAAGCAGGCCGAAGCCGCTGTCGATGTAGGACGTGAAGACCCCAAGGAAATTGTCGATGACGCCGGTGCCGCCCATTGTTCACTGTCCCCCGTTCTGATGCGGGGCGGCGGGCACCGGCGTCCGACCGAGAAACCGATCACGGTTCTCGGCCCAGGTGGCAAGGCAGCCGGGATCGCTCGCGGCCGCCTCGCCAAGACGCTGACAATCACGCAGGCTCTGGCGCAGCGGATCGGCGGGACGCTGTAGTTCCGGTGCGGGCCTGCCCCGCGCCGGCTCGTCCTGCCGGGTCATTTCGATCACCGTGGCGGTGATGGCGATGGCCACGAATATGATCGCGCCCAGCCGGGCCAGCATCTTGCCGTCCATGTCGCGCCCCTCCCGTCGTTTAATTGTTGCCGTTGCCGAACATCTGCGCGTTACCCGGCTGGTAGCCCGATCCCGGCGTCAGGAAGCGCTCGCGCTGGACGCGGCCCTGCTCGGCGGCGGTGGCGCGTTCGGCTTCGATCAGCGCCTCCGACCGGCCGTTGGCCGACATCAGCGCGATGAGATCGGAAAGCTGCTGCGACTGGAGGGCGAGAAGCTGGTTGCCGGCCTGCGTGGCTTGCAGCGCGCCGGTAGCGCCCTGGCTCTGCCCGACCAGTTCCGACATCTGCGTGCGGTTGGTGTCGATGTTGCCGACGACGCCCGCCTGAACCCGCATGGCGTCCTGCAAGCCGCCGACCGTGTTCTGCCAGCGCGAGCGAGCGTCCGTGACGAGCTGGGCGTCGGTCGCGGACAGCGAGACATTGCCATATTGGCTCTGGAAGATCTGATCGACCTTCTGCACGTCGAAGGCGATGTTCTGCGCTTGAGCGAGAAGCTGCTGCGTGCGCTGCACGTTCTGCTGGAGCTGCTGAAGCGATGAATACGGCAGGCTCGCCAGATTCTTCGCCTGATTGATGAGCATGGTCGCTTCGTTCTGAAGCGAAGTGATCTGGTTGTTGATCTGCTGGAGCGTGCGCGCGGCGGTCAGCACGTTCTGCGCATAGTTCGATGGATCATAGACGATGCGCCACGCATAGGCCGGGCTTGCCAGCATGGGCGACAGCGCGAGCGGCGCGGCGAGCATCGTAGCGATCATAAGAATGGCGCGCGGGCGGAAACGACGTATGGTCATGGTTGGGATTCCTTTTCGGTCTGGAGGATGCGATTGGTGAGGTTGGGAAGCAGGTCAGCCGCCCAATCGACGCCGCGCAGGCGCAGCCATGTGGCGAGGAAGCCGCCGCGGCCATGTTCGGCGACGATCTGCGCAATGAGCGTCTGGTCGGATTTGGCGGAGGCCGCGCAGAGCGCGAGGCCGACTTCGGACAGCCCCAGTTCGAACAGACGGTTGCCCCGCCGCGATTGGCAGTAGTAGTCCCGCTTGGGCGTGGCCCTTGCGAGGATTTCGATCTGCCGGTCATTCAACCCGA
>JASGFT010000319.1:0-3600 GCA_047605425.1 Burkholderiaceae bacterium
CCGTGCGTGGGAGGGGCCGGTCGGGGAACCGTTGCGGGGTCTGGCGAACATGCCGATGCGCGGCTCGGGCGCCTGGCGATCGACGTCTTTCCCGAGGCCACGATCGATCGCAAGCCGGCCCGCTTCACCGCCGGCGCGCGGATCTACGACCGGAGCAACCGGATCGTGCCGCCGGCCAGCCTCGTCGAAACGGTCGACGTGCTGTACCGGCTCGACCAGGCCGGGCAGATCACCGCGGCCTGGATCCTGACCGCCGACGAGCTGTCCGCCGCCCGGCGACGTCGCTGACCCGCGCCTGGATTCGAGCATGACACGCAAGGTCTACATCAAAACCTTCGGCTGCCAGATGAACGAGTACGACTCGGACAAGATGGTCGACGTACTGCAGGCCGCCGAAGGCCTCGAGCGCACCGATCGGCAGGAAGACGCCGACATCATCCTGTTCAACACCTGCTCGGTGCGCGAGAAGGCGCAGGAAAAGGTCTTCTCGGACCTGGGCCGCGCGCGCCAGCTCAAGGCCGTGCGCCCGGAGCTGCTGATCGGCGTCGGCGGCTGCGTCGCCAGCCAGGAAGGCGCATCGATCGTCTCGCGCGCCCCGTACGTCGACGTGGTGTTCGGCCCGCAGACGCTGCACCGCCTGCCCGACCTGATCGCGCAGCGCCGCCGCACCGGCAAGCCTCAGGTCGACATCTCGTTCCCCGAGATCGAGAAGTTCGACCACCTGCCGCCGGCGCGCAAGGACGGCGTCACCGCCTTCGTGTCGATCATGGAAGGCTGCAGCAAGTACTGCAGCTTCTGCGTCGTGCCGTACACGCGCGGCGCCGAGGTCTCGCGCCCGCTCGAGGACGTGCTGACCGAGATCGCCGAGCTCGCCGAGCAGGGCGTGCGCGAGGTCACGCTGCTGGGCCAGAACGTCAACGCCTACCTGGGCCGGATCGCGCCCGACGGCGGCGCCGCGCCGGACAACCTCGCCGACTTCGCGATGCTGCTCGACTACATCGCCGGCCTGCCCGGCATCGAGCGCATCCGTTACACGACCTCGCACCCGAACGAGTTCTCGACGCGGCTGATCGACGCGTACGCGACGGTGCCGCAGCTCGTCGACCACGTGCACCTGCCGGTGCAGTCGGGCTCGGACCGCGTGCTGGCGGCGATGAAGCGCGGCTACTCGGCGCTCGAGTTCAAGTCGATCGTGCGCCGGCTGCGCGCCGTGCGGCCGGACATCAGCATCTCGACCGACTTCATCGTCGGCTTTCCCGGCGAGACCGAAGCCGACTTCGCCAGGACGTTGAAGCTGGCCGAGGACGTCGGCTTCGACGGCTCGTTCTCGTTCGTCTACAGCGCGCGGCCCGGCACGCCGGCCGCCGACCTGCCCGACGAGACGCCGCAGGCCGAGAAGCTCGACCGCCTGAAGCGGCTGCTCGCCGTCACCGACGGCCACGCGCGGCGGATCGGCGAAGCGATGGTCGGCAGCGTGCAGCCGGTGCTCGTCGAAGGTCCTTCGCGCAAGGATCCGAACGAGATGGCCGGCCGCACCAGCAACAACCGCGTCGTCAACTTCCCGGCGCCGGCGCGCCTGGTCGGCGAGCTGGTCGACGTGCGCATCGTCGAGGCCCAGGCGCATTCGCTGCGCGGCGAGGTCGTCACGCGTGAGTGAAGTCAGCGCCGAGTTCGCCGGGCCGGACGACAACGTGCGGCTGGCCAACCTGTGCGGCGCGCTGGACGGCAACCTTCGGCAGATCGAGGCCGGCCTGGGCGTGCAGATCAGCCGCCGCGCCCACCACTTCACCGTCGCCGCGCCGAACGAGACGCTGGCCCGGCTCGGCCACGACGCGCTGGCGATGTTCGCGCGGCGGGCCGAGCAGCCGCTCGATGCCGAAGAGATCCAGCTCGGCCTGGTCGAGCTGCAGCAGGCGAACCGAGCGAACGACGACAGCCCGCCGCTGCGCACGCGCCGCGGCGACCTGCAGGGCCGCACGCCGCGGCAGCGCCAGTACCTGCGGCAGATCCTGTCGCACGACGTCACGTTCGGCCTGGGGCCGGCCGGCACCGGCAAGACCTACCTGGCCGTGGCCTGCGCGGTCGACGCGTTCGAGCGCGACCTGGTCAAGCGCATCATCCTGACGCGCCCGGCCGTCGAAGCTGGCGAACGGCTCGGCTTCCTGCCCGGCGACCTGTCGCAGAAGGTCGATCCGTACCTGCGTCCGCTGTACGACGCGATGTACGACCTGATGGGCCTCGAGCGCACGTCGCGGCTGTTCGAGAAGCAGGCGATCGAGGTCGCGCCACTGGCCTACATGCGCGGCCGCACGCTGAACAACGCGTTCATCATCCTCGACGAGGCGCAGAACACGACGCCCGAGCAGATGAAGATGTTCCTGACCCGCATCGGCTTCGGCTCGCGCGCGGTCGTCACCGGCGACATCACGCAGATCGACCTGCCGCGCGGCCAGGCATCGGGTTTGGTGCAGGCCCAGCAGGTGCTGCGCGACGTGCGCGGCCTGGCGTTCACCGAGTTCGACAGCAGCGACGTCGTCCGCCACCCGCTGGTCGCGCGGATCGTCGACGCCTACGAGCGCCATGGCGACATGCGCTGAGCTGTCGCTGTTGGTGCAATGCGGCGACGGCGTCGCCTCGCTGCCGGCCGACCGCGCGCAGATCCGGCGCTGGGTGGCGGCTGCCGCCGAGATGCGCTGCGAGCTGACACTGCGCTTCGTCGGCCTGGACGAAGGGCGCCAGCTCAACGCCCGGTTCCGCGGCCGCGACTACGCGACCAACGTGCTGACCTTTCCTTATGACGCGCCCGACGTCGCGATCGCCGACATCGTCGTCTGCCTGCCGGTCGTCGAACGCGAAGCGCGCGAGCAAGACAAGCCGCTGGCCGAGCACCTGGCGCACATGATCGTGCACGGCGTGCTGCACGCGCAGGGATACGACCACGAGGACGACGACGACGCGACGCTGATGGAGGCGCGCGAACGACGGATCCTCGCGCGTTTCCGGATCGCCGATCCGTATCGCGAGCGCGGCTGACGGCGCGGCCGGAGCGGCGGACCGCCGTCGCGGTCCATCGACGTTCCAGCGATATTTGGTCGAGCGCGTCGTCATCGGTTATGCTCGGCCGAAGCCCACTCCGTCACCGCTTCAATGAGCGACCCCCTTTCGGGCGGCGAACCCAGAAGATCGCTACTCGAACGACTGTCGTCGATGCTGGTTCGCGCGCCCGAAGACCGCAGCCAGTTGCTGAATCTGTTGCGCCAGGCACACGAACGCGACCTCCTCGACGCCGATGCGATCTCGATGATCGAAGGCGTGATGCAGGTCTCCGATCTGGCGGTGCGCGACCTGATGGTGCCCCGCTCGCAGATGGGCGTCATCGACATCACCCAGTCCCCGGCCGAATTCGTCCCGCACGTCGTCGCCACCGCGCACTCGCGCTTTCCGGTCGTCGACGGCGACCGCGACAACGTCATCGGCATCCTGCACGCCAAGGACCTGCTGCGGCTGTACACCGACGAGCACCCTGACGTGCGCGACCTGCTGCGGCCGGCGGTGTTCGTGCCCGAATCCAAGCGCCTGAACGTGCTGCTGCGCGATTTT
>JASGFT010000320.1:0-3588 GCA_047605425.1 Burkholderiaceae bacterium
GGGCCCGGACGATGCCGGCGCGGTCGACGACGGTCGCGGCCACGGCATGGCCATTGGCCGCACAGGCCGCGACGGCTGCCGTCGCGATCCGGTTGGCCACGTCCAGCGTCAGTTGCCGCTCGACGCGCAAGCCGCTCGCGTCGGCCATCGCAGGCGAGGCGACCACGGCCGACGCGACGGCTGCGGACGTGATCAGCAACGCAGTGAAATGGCGGGAAAGGATCCGGTGGGCGGGGTTTCGGCTGGTAGCGTCTCGGCGAGCGGGGATGCGGCAAGCGGCAATTCGAGTCATGAGCTTCTCCGGTTTCGATGGCATGAACACATGCGGGAAGCCATTGTTCGACCCGGCACCGCGCCGCGGTATCCGGTCGGATGCCCGGCCGCCTCCGTAGGAATACGGATCCCTTCTCGTCCCCTTCTTCCCGGCCCGGCCCTTCCCGACCCGTCAGTCCGACACGGGCGGCTCGACCAGCACCCCATAACGGCGGATCAGCGCAGCAAGCGAACCGACCTCGAGCTTCATCGACAGATGGGTCCGATGGGTCTCGACGGTCCGCGGCGACAGGCCGAGCTCGCGGGCGATCAGCTTGTTCGTCCGCCCCGCGACGACGCGAGCGAGCACTTCGCGTTCACGCGGCGACAGGCGCTGGTAGCGCTCGCGCGTCTCGCGATCGGCCGCATGCCTTTCGCGCGCGCGGCCGTGGGCGCCGACCGCGTCGAGCACGGCCTCGATCAGTCGATCGTCGTCGACCGGTTTCTCGAGAAAATCGACGGCGCCGCCGCGAAACGCACGCCGGCACATGTCGACGGTGCCGTGACCGGTCAACATGATCACCGGCTGGTCCACGCCCTGCTCGCGCAGGCGCTCGAGCACGGCCAGGCCGCTGATGCCCGGCATCCGGACGTCGAGGACGATCGCGCCGATCGCCTCGCGCGCGAAGCCGGCGAGAAAGGCCGTCGGATCGGCCCAGGCCGCGGTTCGCAGGCCCACCGTCGCCAGCAGCAGCGCCAACGCGGCGCGCACGCCGGCGTCGTCGTCGACGAGCTGGACCAGCGGCGCGATCTCCGCGCCGGCAGGACCCGGGCTGCTCGCCGCGGATGCAAACGATGAGGATGCGCGAAGCGGGAATGAAGGAAACGAAGAACTCATGTCGGCGATCGGTCGGCCGCGGGAACGGGGTGCGCCCTCGGCAATGAAACCACGAAGGCCGTGCCCTTCTCCAGCGACACGACTTCGATCCGGCCGCCCTGGCTGCGCACCAGCGATTCGCACAACGCCAGTCCCAGACCGAGCCCGTCGGCTCGCGTCGTGAAGAACGGCTCGAAAAGGCGCGGCAGCACGGCGGCGCCGATGCCCGGACCATTGTCGCGCACGGTGATCCGGGCCTGATCGGCCGAACCGGACAGGACGACGTCGATGCACCGGCTGCCGTCCTGCCCGTCCAGCGCCTGCAGCGCGTTCATCACGAGGTTGTGCAGGATCTGCTCGACCGCGACCGGATCGGCCAGCGCCGGCGGCGCCCGGCCGAGCACACGGACCTGGACGCCGCGGCGATGAATGTCGGCGGCCATCAGGCCGAGCAGGTCCGCGATCAGCCGCTCGAAGCGAAGCGGCCCGCGTGGCCGCTCGGCCCGATCCGGATCGACGAGGCGTCGAAGCCGCGACAGTACGTCGGATGCCCGGCGTGCCTGGGCCGCGGCCAGCGCCATCGCCTCGCGCGCCATCGTCGCATCGTCGTGATCGATACGGACGGTCGCACCGCCCTCATCGGGCAGGAGCCGCAGCGCGGCCTGCGCGCTCGACAGCACCGCCGCCAGCGGCTGGTTCAGCTCATGGGCGATGCCGGCCGCCAACTCGCCGAGGCTCTCGAGCCGGGACACGTTGGCCAGCCGGGCGACGTCGGCAGCGAGTCGTCTCGCCTGGCGCGCGCGAATCGTCGCGAGCAGGGTCGCGGCCAGCAGGCCGCAGCCGACGACCCAGGCCAGGATCCGCCACCAGGGCCAGGCTGCCGGCCCGGTGGCATGCCGGATCGACAGCACCAGCGGCTGGCTCGTCGAATCGATCGCCTGCTCGAACACGAAGCCCTCGGTCAGGCCGAACGGACGCTGGCCGGCCCCCGGCCCTGCCTGCAGGACGAGGCTCTGGCCGGCGGCCATCAGCCGAACCTGGACGGGATCGCCGGCGCGCAGCGGCCAATCGGCCGACGCGGCCAACCGCCTCGCATTGACGAGCAGCGCCAGCGCACGCGGCTCGCCCGCCAGGACCAGGCCGTAGCGGCCGCCGTCGGCGTCGAGCCGGCTCATGACGGCGGAGCGGTTCGTCGCCGGCTGGGCGGCCGATGCGGCCTCGGCTTGCGCCAGGTCCGGCCAGCCGGCGGGCCAGGCCTCGCCGGGCGAGCGGATCGCGACCGCGACGACCTGCGGATAGAGCCCGGGCAGGGCATCCAGCGCCGGCGCGAGGCCGCGAGATTCGAGGCTCCGCGGCTCGAGGCCCGGCTGGCCGCGCGCTGCCCGATCGTGCTCTTGCTCGTGGCCTTGCAACAGGCCGAGCATCGCGAGGATCGCATCGTTCTGCGCCGCCTGCAGCCCGAGCAGCCGGTGCGCGCCCCGAGCATCGGCCCGGAACGCCTCACGCCGCTCGGCGATGTCCAGGCGGATCAGCGCCAGCGCTCCCGCCAAGGACAGCAACAGCCAGGCGATCATCGCCAGCGCGGTCGCCACCGAAGGACGATGTCCGCGATGCCTCATGCCAGCCTCGACACCGCCTTGCCGATGCGGATCCGGCCGCCGCGCCGGACGGCATCGACGAACCGGCATGCCAAAGCCGCTACCCCGATCGACAACGCCGCGATCGGCAGCGCCGACGATGCCGCGGCGACTCGGCCTTCATCTGCTTCACCTGACAAAACCCCGACAGCATACTGAAACCGTTGTTGTCTACACTCGGCTGACACGATAAGGGCGCTCGATCCGGCAGTGATGCCTGCCGGGTAGTGATGCCTCGACACGCGCCGACGCTGCGTTATCGCACGATGCCGTCATTCGCCGCAATGCCCCGAGGAGAAACGCCATGACCGGAACCCCGAACGACAGAACGGCAACCGTCAACGGACAATGGTGGGGCGCGCGATCCCGCGACTGGGCCGATATCCAGGAAGGCCAATGCCGACCGGTCTACGAAGCGGCCTTCGCCCGGCTGGGCCTGACCCCGGGCATGCGGTATCTGGACGCGGGCTGCGGCGCGGGGATGGCCGCCTGCCTGGCGTCGGACGCCGGTGCGGTCGTGACCGGACTGGATGCGTCGCCGGCGCTGATCGAGGTTGCCAGGCAGCGGCTTCCCGCCGGAACGTTCGAGGTCGGCGAACTGGAGGAGCTGCCGTTCGACGACGATCGATTCGACGTCGTCACCGGCTTCAATTCGTTCCAGTACGCGGGCAATCCGATCGTCGCGTTGCGGGAGGCCAGGCGGGTGACGCGTCCGGGTGGACGCGTGCTGGTCATGACCTGGGGCGAGCCGGAAGGCATGCCGGCCGCCGCGCTGGTCGCGGCGCTGCGCCCGCTGCTCCCTCCGCCGCCGCCCGGCGCGCC
>JASGFT010000321.1:0-3586 GCA_047605425.1 Burkholderiaceae bacterium
AAGCTCGACAGCAGCGGGATGAACGCGCGGCCGGACAGGCCGACGCCGCCCATCAGCCGGTCCAGCAGGAAGGCTGCGCGGGGCAGGTAGCCGGATTCCTCGAGCAGGAGAATGAACAGGAACAGGATCAGGATCTGCGGCAGGAACACCAGCACCGAGCCGGCGCCGGCGATCACGCCGTCGACGAGCAAGCCGCGCAGCAAGCCGTCGGGCAGCAGGTCCTGGACGGCCCCACCGACCGCCGCCACCGCGTCCTCGATCCACGACATCGGCGCCTCGGCCCAACTGAACACGGCCTGGAACACCAGGAACATCACGGCCATCAGGATCAGCGGACCGGCGACCGGGTGCAGGACGACGCGGTCGATCGCCTCGCTACGCGCCGCGGCGCCCGGCTCGTTCACGTACAGGTCGAACAACCGGCGCACCTCGCGCTGCGTCTGCGCGATCGGCGTGTCCGGCGGCTCGGCGGGCCGGTCGACCGGCGCCGAGAAATCGAACGCGTCGAGCAGTGCGAGCAACGCGCGCTGGCCGTCGCCCTGTACGGCGACCGCCTCGACGACCGGCATGCCCAGCTCGCGCTGCAGGCCCGCGACGTCGATCCGGTAGCCGCGCCGCCGCGCCACGTCCATCATGTTCAGCACGACGATCATCGGCCTGCCGAGCCGGCGCAGCTCGAGCACCAGGCGCAGGTTCAGCCGCAGGTTGGTCGCGTCGACGATGCACAGCAGCCCGGCCGGCAGCGCCTCGTCCTTGCGCGTCCCCATCACGACGTCGCGCGTGACGACCTCGTCGGGCGTCAGCGCGTTCAGGCTGTAGGCGCCCGGCAGATCGAGCAGCCGCCAGCGCCGCCCGCCTGGCGTCACGAAGCGCCCTTCCTTGCGCTCGACCGTGACCCCCGCGTAGTTGGCCACCTTCTGGCGGGCGCCGGTCAGGCGGTTGAACATCGCGGTCTTGCCGCAGTTCGGATTGCCGACCAGCGCGAGCAGGTCGGGCGCGACGTTGACGTCAGGATTCATGGGACGTGGGTGGGACTCGGACCGGGATCACGCGGTGCGGACCGTGACCAGCGCGGCCTCGAAGCGCCGCAGCGCCAGCGTCGTCGCGCCGATGCGCACGGCGATCGGATCGCCGAACGGAAACGCGCGCCGGATCACGCGCACGCTCTCGCCGTTGACGAAGCCCAGCTCGACGAGCCGTCGCGCGATGTCGCGATGCTCGAGCGACAGATCGTCGCGGATCAGGCCATCGTCGCGAAAACCGGCGACATCGACCAATGTTGCCGGCAGATCGCGCGCCAGTTTATCAAGGGTGGTCTGCATGCCCGGGATCGTAATGCACCTTATTCTCGATGCCAAATGAGCGCGCCCGCCCGCGGCGCCCCACCGGGCGCGCCGCGCGGAAGGTCCGCCAGCGAGGATGACACGCGGCGAGGATCCGCGCACACTGCAAGCGATCGAGGCCGGCGCCGCCCGCGGCCATCAGCGCGGGGGGTTCAGCCAGCAAAACCACGTAACCACGTAACCACGGGGCCGGCGGACCGCGCGACCAGCGGACCCGGCTTCGGCCCCCCGACCACGGGAGACGACGATGAGCATTCTGCTGTTGGGTGCCACCGGACGCACGGGCCGGCACCTGGCCAGGCGGCTTCGCGGCGCCGGGCAGGACCTGCGGGTATTGATACGCGACCCGGCCAGGCGCCCGATCTTCGAGGACCTGGGCGCGCAGGCGCTGGTCGTCGACCTGCGCGAGGATTTCTCGCGGGCGTTCGACGGCATCCACACGGTGATCTACGCGGCCGGCTCGGCCGACGGCGAAGGCGTCTGCGCCGAGCGCGCGGTCGACCGCGACGCGATCGTCGCCGCGATCGGCTACGCGCGCCAGTACCGCTGCCAGTGCTTCGTGCTGATCAGCACGCTGCTGGCCGCCGATCCGGCGCACGTGCCGGCGTCGCTGCGGCACTATGCGCAGATGAAGCGCGAGTCCGACGAACAGGTGATCGGCAGCGGGCTCGACTACCTGATCCTGCGCCCGGCCACGCTGACCGACGAGGTCGGCTGCGGCGCGATCGACCTGGTCGACGGACCGTCGCCGGGCGGCGCGACGGCCTCGCGCGAAGACGTCGCGCACCTGGCGGTCGCCGCCTGGCAGGCCGGCCTGCGCAATCGCGTGCTCGGCTTCCGGCAAGGCCATTCGGACATCGCCAGCGTCATCGAACGGCTCACCCACGCGGTGCCCGCGCACTGAGGCCCGCGCCGCGTCTCCTTCCCCTCCCCCGTTGTCCGCCCGGCCGGCGGGCGAGGAGCCCGCATGGCCAAGGCCTTTCCGACCGACGACTCGTTCCTGCGCGGCTACTACGCGCCGCTGCACATGGAATGCGACGCGCCGAACCTGCCGATCAGCGGCGACCGGCCGCGCGAGCTGCGCGGCAGCCTGTATCGCAGCGGTCCGAATCCGCAGTTCGCGCCACGCGGCCGCTATCACTGGTTTTCCGGCGACGGCATGATCCACGCGTTCCACGTCGCCGATGGCCGGGTCGCGTACCGCAACCGCCGGGTCCGCACGCCGAAGTGGCAGCTCGAGCACGACGAGGGCGAAGGCCTGTCCGGCTCGCTGATGAGCCGGCACCTGAGCGATCCGCGGATCCTCGAGCTGAACTCGACGGTGGCCAACACCAACGTCGTCTGGCACGGCGGCCGGCTGCCTCGGGCGGACTGTCACGCCGCGCCCTGCTCGCGGTGCGCAGCCCGCGGCGGCGGCGCGCCCGACGGACGGCGGCCGAACAAACGCACTCCCCCTCCTTGAAATTCGCCGGCGATGCCCCTATCATCAGCACTCGCAAACGACGAGTGCTAACAACAGCCCTCCGGCTGACCCGATCGGCTCAGTCGTCCGGCCCTCCGGAAGCCCGGCCGTCCGGCATCCCGTCGTTTCTCATCCAGGCCACGCCCCGCGTGGCCATGCTTGCGAAACCTGAAAAAATCGAGCACTTAGGAGCTTCTTTTCATGAAACTTCGTCCCCTTCACGATCGCGTGATCATCAAGCGCCTGGACAACGAGCGCAAAACCTCGTCGGGTATCGTCATCCCGGATAGCGCTGCTGAAAAGCCGGATCAGGGTGAAGTGCTGGCCGTCGGCAACGGCAAGATCCTCGAGGACGGCAAGGTCCGCGCGCTGGCGGTCAAGGTCGGCGACAAGGTGCTGTTCGGCAAGTACAGCGGCCAGGCCGTCAAGGTCGAAGGCGAAGAGCTGCTGGTGATGCGCGAAGAAGACATCATGGCCGTCGTCGAGTAATCACGCGCCGAATCCGATCATCCCATTCGTCTGAACGGCGCGGCCCACGAGGGCGAAGCGTCCGTTCATCAGTCATTCAGGAGTTACTCAAACATGGCAGCCAAGATTGTCTATTTCGGTGATGACGCCCGCACCCGCATTCTGAACGGTGTCAACGTCCTGGCCAACGCGGTCAAGGTCACCCTCGGTCCCAAGGGCCGCAACGTCGTGCTCGAGCGCAGCTTCGGCGCCCCGACGATCACCAAGGACGGCGTGTCGGTCGCCAAGGAAATCGAACTGAAGGACAAGTTCG
>JASGFT010000322.1:0-3561 GCA_047605425.1 Burkholderiaceae bacterium
TGGTACAGGCCGTTGGTCCAGCGCGGGATCATGTCGCCGAGGTTGACGACGAAGCAGCCGTCGATCGGCGTCGCCGGCACCCAGTCGCCGTCGGGCGTGCAGACCTCGAGGCCGCCGTGCGCGTCCTGCGCGAGGATCGTGATCGCGCCCCAGTCGGTATGCGCGCCCGCGCCGAACGTGCGTTCGTCGGCGCCCTCCGGATGCGCCGGGTAGCGGATCATCCGCAGCGTGAGCATCGGGTTGCCGCTGCTGGCGTCGAAGTAGTCGTCCGGCAGGCGCAGCGATCGCGCCAGCAGCCGCATCAGTTGGCGCGCCAGCGCGAGCAGCGTCTGGATATAGGCCTCGCACGCGGCGGGCGCCTCGGGCACCTCGGCCGGCCACTGGTTGTGGCCGTAGGTCTGGTAGCCGGCGCGCACGTACGGGTGGTCGTCCGGATAGGCCATCCCGCAGTAGAAGCTCTCCTTCAGGTCCGGCCGCGCGCCGGCGTCCAGCGTCTGCGCGCCCAGGTTCTCGTAGCCGCGCAACGTCGGCGAATGACGCATGTCCAGCGCCTGCCGGGTCGCCACCGGAACGTCCTCCAGCAGCCGCCGGGCCAGCGCGAACTGGCGCGCCACCTGCTCGGCCGGCACGCCGTGGTTGCGCACGTAGAAGAAGCCCGAGGCCATGGCCGCGGCGCGCAACTGCTCGGCCGCTTCGGCGCGGCGCGCGCCGCCGGGCGTCAGCGCGCCGTCCAGGTCGATGATGGGGATCGCCGTCATCGTCGTCACGCCTTGAGCTTGCGGTCGGCGGCCGCCGGCAGGAAGCGGTCGGTCCAGACCTCGGCCGCCGTCAGCGAACTCTTCAGGCCGAACGCGTCGACCGTCTCGGCGACGGTCGCCTCGATGCGCGTCGGCGAGGCCGCGCCCCAACCCTGGCCGCGGGTGTCGCGCGTATCCATGCTGCCCTCGACGATCAACCGCAGGCGCTCGAGCTCGATGGGCTCGCTGGCCAGCGGCTCGCGCGCCTTGACGGCCGCGGCGCCGGCACGCGGGTCGGCGATCGCCTCGATCCAGCCGCGCGTGGTGGCGTGGAGAAAGGCCCGCATCGCGTCGGCTTGCTCCATGCTCTTCGAATTGGCGACCAGGCCGTTGCCGTAGGACTTCATGCCGTAGTCGGCGAAGCGGAACACGCGGATGTCCTCGAGCGGCATGCCGCGCTGCTTCAGGTTCAGCAAGCCGGTGAAGTAGAAGTAGGCCGAGCCGTCGAAGTCTCCCTTGACGAAGCGCGTGTCGCCGATGTCGGGCGTCACGTTCTCCCACTTGACGCTCGACGGATCGAAGCCCTGCGCCCGGGCGAAGGCCGGGAACATCTTGCGCGAGGCGTTGAACGGCTGGCCGAGCAGCGTCTTGCCGGCGAGGTCCGCGGGCTTGGCGATCGGGCCGTTCTTGCGCACGAGGATCGCGTTCGGATTCAGGTCGTACTGGATCGCCACCGCCTTCAGGCCGGCGCCGGGGTTGTTCGTGTTGAACTCGATCATCGTCGCCAGGTCGGCCGACACGCAGTCGTAAGCGCCGCTGCCGACCAGGCTGATGGCCGCCGCCGAACCGTTGCCGGTGTCGATCGACACGTCCAGGCCCGCGTCCTGGTAGTAGCCGCGCTGCTGCGCGAGCAGGAAGCCGGCCGACGTGGCCTCGATCTTCCAGCCGATGTTGAACTTGAACTTGTGCCGCGAGCCTTGCGCGCGAACGAAGGGCACGGCGGCCAGCAGGGGGACGGCGCCGGCGGCGCGCAGCAGGGAACGGCGTTGCATGAGGGGACGTGCGCTCCGGATAAGTGACGGACCAGGGGACGAGCGCCGTCTTCCGCAGGTTCCATGCCATCGAGGGGGCGCCCGGGCCATGAGCGATGCCGGCACCAGCGCTGTGCCGCGCTTGCGCGGCACCGGTGCGAGGCGCGCCCGCGCCGGTGCGCGGCAATGGAGTCGTGCGCCGGTTGCCCGCGCGATGCGGCCGTACGGGCGCGCGAAGCCCGCCGGCCCGCCACTTGCTGTGTTTCCGATCGTTCGTCCGTCGGATGGACCGGCGTTTCCGGCCATCCGTCTCCAATCAGCCTTTCGATCGACCTCCAGGAGTCTCGACATGAACCAAACCGCCTACGCCCTTCATGAACTGGATAAGGAATCGCGCATGGGCGCGATGGGTTCGGAAACCAACGCGCGCGAAGTGCGCCGCATCAGCCTGGCCGACTTCGAGCGCCGCAAGGCCGAGATCGCCGACCAGCTCTGGGACGCCGCCGTCGACGTCGGCTTCTTCCAGTTGACCGACCACGGCCTGCCGCTGGAGACGATCCGCGGCGCCTTCGGCGAGGCCGAGCGCTTCTTCGCGCTGCCCGAGCGCATCAAGGCCAGGTACCCGCTGGCCAACAACGCCGGCTGGGAGAGCAAGGCGCAGGTGCGTCCGTCGACCGGCACCGCCGACCAGAAGGAGAGCTACCAGGTCACCTTGCCGCTGATGGGCGAGCTGTTTCCGACCGAGGAGGAACTGCCGGGCTTCAAGCAGGCGATCCTCGATTTCGAGAACGAGAGCTGGAAGGTCGGCATGAAGGTGCTGTCCTGCTTCGCCGTCAAGCTGGGCTTCGACGAAGCGTTCTTCACCAGGGCGCACGACAGGAGCAGCCCCGAGTACCAGAGCACCTTGCGCCTGCTGCACTACTACGCGATCCCGCCCGAGGCGCAGGACAAGCTCGAGCTGTGGCGCGCGGGCGCGCACACCGATTTCGACTGCCTGACGATCCTGTACCAGCGCCAGGGGCAGGGCGGCCTGCAGGTGTGCCCGGGCGCCGAGTTCGAGGCGCAGGAGTGGACGTCGATCCCCCCTGACGAGGACGTCATCACCTGCAACATCGGCGACATGCTGATGCGCTGGAGCGACGACCAGTTGCCGAGCAACTTCCACCGCGTGCGCAATCCGCAGCCCGGCGAGTACATGGGGCCGCGCTACAGCATCGCGTTCTTCTGCCAGGCGAACCGCGACGTGCTGATCGAGTCGCCGTCGGGAAAGTACCCGACGATCACCGCCGGCGATTACCTGAAGCAGCGCGTCGCGGCGAACTTCGACAAGAAGTACTGAGCGGTATCACGCCGGCCGGAGGTCGCGCCCGGTTCCAGGCACGGAACCGGGGCGAGGATCGTCGTCGATCGGACCGCCCGATTTCAGCGGCGTTCCCAGAAACCGCGGTGCGCGTCGAGCATCCGCTCGGCCAGCGCGGCCACCGGCCCGATGACCTGCACCGGCCGCTGGCCGCGCGCGAACACCTCGCGGCACGGCAGGCTGAGCGTCGGGTTCTCGGGGTGGTCGCCGGTCAGCGCGAGCAGCGCGCTCTCGTCGGCGCCGTACAGCACGCGGCCGATGCCGGCCCAGTAGATCGTGCCCGCGCACATCGCGCAGGGCTCGAAGGTCGTGACCAGCGTGCAGCGCGCGAGGTAATCGGCCGGGTAGTTGGTCGCGGCCGCGCGCGCCAGCGTCGATTCGGCGTGGTTGACGGTGTCGATGTTGCCCTGCTCGGCCAGCACGGTCTCGCCGT
>JASGFT010000323.1:0-3503 GCA_047605425.1 Burkholderiaceae bacterium
CGTCTCGATCAGCACGGCGGTCTGGATCGTCATGTGCAGCGAGCCGGTGATGCGGGCGCCGCGCAGCGGGCGCACGGCCGCGTACTCGTCGCGGATCGCCATCAGGCCGGGCATCTCGGTTTCGGCGATGCGGATTTCCTTGCGGCCCCAATCGGCCAGGCCCAGGTCGGCGACCTTGTACTCGCCGGCGGGCAGCGTGGGGGCGGGGGATTTCGGTAAAGCGGACATGCGTCACTCCTGAATGAGGGGTGAACCGCAGTCGGGGCCGCTACGCGGAGCGCGAAGGCTCGCGTGCGAACGAGGATCGCCGCAGGGGACGGACCGCTCGCTGCCCCGTGCGCGGGTCACGGGAAGGCGAGCGCCGTTCATCGAACGCCTCGAGCCTGGCGGCTCGCAGCCGGGGGGCCGGCGGGGCCGTTGCAGCGCTCCTCGAGGAAGCGCCGATTGTAGCGGATCGCCGCGAGGCGGGACAACCGCCGGTCGGTCCCGGACCGGCTGCCGATCAGCGCTTGAGCGGCTCGACCTTGACCTCGGTCAGGCCCCGCGGGCCGATCCCGATCGCCGCGGCGGCTTTCGGCGACAGGTCGACCACGCGGCCGGCGTGCACCGGACCGCGATCATTGATTCGCACCACGACCGACTTGTTGTTCTTGACGTTGGTCACCCGGGCCTGGCTGCCCAGCGGCAGCGTCATGTGGGCGGCGGTCAGCTTGTTGCGGTCGTATCGCTCGCCGTTGGCGGTCTTGCGGCCTTGGAGCTTGTCGCTGTACACCGCCGCCAGCCCCTGGCTGCCCGACTGGGCGAAGGCCGGCGCCGTCGCCCCGGTCCAGGCGACTGCCGCCGCGATCATCCACGCTGCGCTACGCATCTTGCGTTCCTCTCATCTGGCTGTTTCATCAAGGGGCGGCACGGCCGGCCGTCCCGCCGTCGTCACGCCGGCTCGTGTCCGCACGTGAGCGCCCACGATAGCACCGGGACGCGCGGTCCGGGCCGGGTACATCGATCGCGGCGCGCCGCGCGGCCCGTTTCGGTTTGTTGCTGTTTCCTTACGGTTTATTGACATTAACGATAATATGTTTCGTTTGTAACATCGGGTGCGTCGTCGACCCGGAATCGGCGCTCGGCGGATTCGTCCGGACCGGCCGTGCCCGCTGTCGTCGCGGCACCTCGTTGTCTTTGTCGATGGCGGGACGGTTCGAGGGGGAGAAATGTCCGGGGAGCGAGGGATGGTGGCGCGGGGGAGGAGGGCGCGGGGGAAAGCGGTTCGCGGGTCGTCGGTCCGGGGCATGGCCGGCTGCGTGACGGCGGTGCTGGCGGCCTGGCCGTGCGGCGTGGCGCTGGCCCAGGATGGGAGCGAGCAGAAGTCGCTGACCGCGGTCGAGGTCACGCCGACCTATGATCTGGACGACGTGCGGCCCGAGGGCGTGACGACGGCCACCAGGACCTATCTGGCGCCGCGCGACATACCGCAGACGATCGACACGCTCGAGGTCAACAAGTACAAGAGCTACGGGATCAACGATCTGTCGATCATGCTCGACGGCGTTCCCGGCGTCAGCACCCAGTACGACATGCGCGGCGAGGGCGTGAAGATCCGCGGTTTTGCCGCGGATGAGAGCGACATCTACCGCGACGGCGTTCGCGAGAGCGGGCAGGTGCGGCGCAGCACGGCGAACGTCGAGCGCATCGAGATCTTGAAGGGGCCGGCTTCGGTGCTGTACGGCCGCAGCGCCGGGGGCGGCATCATCAATCTCGTCAGCAAGCACGCGCGCTTCGATGCTCGCAGCAACGTGTCGCTGCGAGCCGGCTCCTGGGACAACTACGGCGGCACCGTCGACATCAACCGGGTGCTGAACCGTCACGTGGCGATGCGGCTGACGCTGGACCGCGAGCAGGCGCGCAGCTTCCGTTCCGGCATCTCCAACCGCAACGAGATGGTGTCGCCGAGCATCATGGTCGACACCCGGACCGGCCTGCGCTGGATCGGGCAATACACGTGGGACACCGTCCATCGCGTGCCGGACCGCGGGCCGGCCTACGACCAGTTGCCGGCGGGCGTGTCGATCCGCCAGGGTTTCCAGCATCCCGGCGACTACGTCGAGGACCGGTTGCGGGTGCTGCGTTCGGACCTGTCGTACGACTTCGACCCGTCATGGCGGGTGCGCTGGGTGGCGAGCAAGCGACAGGCCGACCAGGACTTCGATCACTTCTACGCTGGCACTTATTGCGACGCGAACGGCCGGACCTCGACCGGCACCGCTTGCGCCTGGAGCGGCCAGATCCGCCCGAACTATGCGTGGCAGCAGACCCGCAACGAGACGCTGAACAATACCGTCGACCTGACCGGCCGGTTCGCGACCTTCGGGGTCCAGCACGATCTGCTGGTCGGGATGGAGCTGAGCGACGAGCAGCGCCACCCGCGGCTCGCCTCGGGCGCGTCGTCGTTCACCTATGATCCGCTGCTGCCGATCCCGTGGCCGGCCAAGCCGGCGCAGGGCGCGCCGACCCAGTACAACCTGCACGAGGCCAAGTCGCGGGCGATCTACCTGCAGGACCTGATCGCGTTCGGCGAGCACTGGAAGGCGCTGGTGGGGCTGCGCTACGAGCGCTTCGAATTCCGCTCGACGAACCAGTTGACCGGCGCGTCGCGCAGCTACGACGACGGCAACCCGAGCCCGCGGATCGGCGTGATCTGGCAGCCGGTGCGCGAGCACAGCATTTACGCGTCATGGAGCAAGAGCTTCTCGCCGTACGGCGGCCGCGGCCTGCTGTCGGTGGATACGTCCTCGACCGCCGTCTACGACGCCGATCCGCAGTTCTCCCGGCAGATCGAGCTGGGCGTCAAGAGTGACTGGCTGCAGGGCGGCCTGTCGACGCAGGTCGCGCTCTACGAGCTCGAGCACTACAACATCCGCTACCGTCCCGATCCGGTCAACGATCCATTCAACTGGGCCGTTCGCGGCGCCGAGCGTTCGCGCGGCATCGAGTTCAGCGCGGCGGGAAGGTTGGCGCGCCACTGGTACGTGCGAGGCGGCGTGAGCCTGATGAGCGCGAAGGTGGTCGATGACGCGGGCACGCCCGCCAACGCCGGCAAATACCTGATGAACACCGCCAAGCGCAACGGCAATCTGTTCGTCCGCTATGCGCCGGCCAGCGACTGGTACGGCGAAGTCGGCGTCACCTACACGAGCGCGCGCTATCTGAACGCGGCCAACACCTCGGTGCTGCCCGGCTACGTCCGCTGGGATGCGCTGCTCGGCTGGCGCAACAAGGCCTGGACCGTGACGGCGGCGATCAGCAACCTGCTCGACAGGGAGTACTGGCGGTCGCCGGCGATGCCGGGCGCGCCGCGATCCTTCCTGGTCAGCGCCAACTTCCAGTTCTGACCGGACGAGGCGGCCAAGCGGGGACCGGCCGGGCGAGTCCCCGCGGCGCCGGCTCAGCGCGAGGCCGCGCGCAGCGCCTCGGCGCGGTCGGTCCGCTCCCAGGTGAACTCGGGCTCC
>JASGFT010000324.1:0-3429 GCA_047605425.1 Burkholderiaceae bacterium
GGTGGGCCTGTCGGCCCGCCGACTTCACATAAAAACGGACTGAGCATTCTTCTTGTTATGCGCATATGTACATGACAAGAAGAACTGGATGTTCTGCATGACCGAGGCCGGTGCCGAGCAGGTCTCGACAATCCAGACGTTGCTGGCCACGTGCCGTGCCCATGACGTCGATCCGTACACATACCTGGTCGACGTGCTGCAGCGGATCAACACGCATCCGAACGATCGGATCGAGGAGTTGATGCCTCGGATCTGGGCTCAGCGCTTTGCCAATGACCCGCTCAGATCCGATCTGGCGCGCTGTCAATAAACCTCTCGGTTTGGACGTTTACTGCCTCTCATCCATTTTGGGGAGTCCCGGCAAGCCCGGCCGTGCCGGCGGCGGGGTTTCCCGCTGGCCGTGAGCCTGGTCATCAGCGGGACGGTCGCGGCCGCATCGACGCCGCCACTGTCCCCCCAGGAAATCGCGAAGCCGTGCATCGAGGCGCTACTGACACTCGACGGACGCATTCTCGAAGCAACCGACTACGCCACGACACTGGATGAGATGGCCAGTGTGGTCAATCGCTTCGTCGGCCTTCGCTCGCAAGATCCCGACGCCGCGCTGCTCTGCCTGCAAGCGCACGGCCGGATTCTGATGACGCTGCGCGAGCATGCGCGCGGAATCCAGACCTATCGCAAGGCAGTAGCGATCGCGCTGGACGTCTATGGACCCGACGATGATGCCACTTGGACCTTTCAACAGAACCTGGCGGTCGCCTTGCACGGCCTGCATCGCGACGATGAGGCGATCGCGCTGCTGACGGCTGTGGCCAAGAAACGCGAGGCGTATGTCGGCGGGCCCGAGCAGCATCGCCTCGCGATCACGCTGAGCAACCTGGCCATGGCGCAAAGTGATCGACGCGCATCAGCGGCGCAACGCTGCGGGCGAGGCGCTCGATGCGCTGATCACGCTCGCGGCAAGCATCTTCGACACGGGTCGATTCGAAGAATCCGAACGGCGTTACGTCGAGGCTGATCGCATTGCCGGCGAGCATCTGCCGAAACAGCATCTGACCCGCGCGGAAGTGTTGAGCAGTTGGTGCCGCGTGCTTTCCACGCTGCGCCGTTGGGGCGACGCCGTGATGCGATGCGAGCAAGCCGACGACTTGTTTCGTAACCGCGCTGCCGGCAGCAACAATGAAGTCTTGCTCAACAACATCAATCTGGCCATCGCGCTTGACGGCATCGGTCAAGCGGAGCGCGCATACTCGCTGCTGAACGCGACAGTAGCCGACATGGCTACCAGAGCCGACGTGCCTCTACGCGCTCGACTCGAACCAAGCGGGCCCGAGCCGTCATGGCGGTAAACCAAGGCCGGATCGCCGAAGGCGTCGTGGATTTCGAGGCGGTGCTTGACGAGCAACGCCGTCACCTCCCCCCTGATCACCCCGAACGGCGCCTAACCGAGCGCGAATACGGCGTCCTACTGGGCCTGACCGGGCGAACGAGCGAGGCTGAGCGCATTCTGCGCGAACACGCCGTCACGGTCGAACGCCAACTGACCGATTACCGAGGAGATCTTCACGCTCCGCGACACAGTCGCTTCGGCAGCGAGGCATCCGCCCTTCCGAGGCGATCTTCAGCCTGGCCGTCGTCGACGACGAGATCGTGGCGGTCAGCGTCACGCCACAGAGCGGCTTTCGCTGCCGATCGTTGGGCGAATGGAAAGACTTGCCGTCGACCGTCAACGCGCTTCAAGCGCTGCACAGCGCGGCGGGTGGACTGCCGGGCCTCATGATGCAGACGCCATCGATGCCCGCCAGGCGTCTCGTTCGTCACGCGGCGCGCCAGTACTCGGTGATGGCTCGCAGCGAGCCGATTCCGCCAAGCGCGGAGCCGATCACGGACGCGACGCGAATCGAAGCCGACATCGGAGGCCAGTTGCTCGGCTGGGCTTTCGACTCGCAGAATTGGCCTGATCGCATTCTGCTATCGGCCGATGGTGCGCTGCAACTGATCAGTTGGGACGCCCTGATCGTTCAAGGCAGGCGCGTGATCGATCGATCGATCGTCGTGAACGTGCCAACGTTGCGTGCGTTGGCGTCGCCGGCCGAACCGACACCAACTTTGGTAGTCGAACAAGCAAACAGACTCCTCGCGATCGGGACGGCCGAGGGGCGCTCGAACAAGCACGCTGGCTCGTCTTTTCGGCCCACGGTTACGCCGATCGGATCTCTCCCGACCTGAGCAGTCTCGTCCTTAGCTCGCCGCCCGGCGGGTCGGAATCTCAACGACTGCTGACCGCTGCCGAGGTCGCCGCTCTACGCCTGGGCACCGATGTCACCTTTTTCTCCGCCTGCGAAACGGGCGTCGGTGACGCCATAGCGGGCGAAGGCGTCCTGAGCCTCGGCATGGCCGCGCTGATCGCCGGCAGCCAAACCGCCGTGCAAACACTCAGGCGGATCAACGACCAAGCCGCGGCCGATTTCGCGGTCAAGTTCTTTGCCCGGTTGAAAGCTGGCAGCGCCGCGTCTGACGCCCTGGTGGAAACGAAGCGTGAGTTCGCCAACTCACCCGGAACGAAAGAACCTCGCTACTGGGCGGGATATATGCTTCTGGAACGCCTTGGCGTGGCGGCAAGCTCGGTTCAGACGGAGGGCCCCTCCGCAAACACCTCGTCCAACCCTCGCGCGTCCAGCACCCTGAACAAGCCGATCACCCGCTTCCGGTCCCAGCCCCGCTCATACAGCAACCGCACCAGCTTCCACTTGGCCGCCAGCCGCTGACGCGGCCGGCCGCGCGTCCGGCGCGTCAGCAGATGCGCGGCCGTCACGAGCGCGAAGGGGTTCGGATTCGCCAACAGCGCATCGATGTCGGCCTCGTAATCCAGCAGCTTGACCGTCGGAAAACTCAGATAGTGCCGGCTGCCGAACAACTCGAAGCCATAGCCGTCCGGACGCCAACGCCGGTGCGGGTCGGCCAGCACCGCCAGGCTGGCCACCGGCCGGCCGAAGCGCTCGAACAGCCGATAGCTGTAGGTGAACATCCGCCGCTCGAAGTCAGAACACCGAGCCGCTGCCCAGCGCGAGGCCGATACGAGGAGGACGGATGGCAGGCATTCGGGTTTCGGTTGGCAAGGAGGCAGCTCTCACGCAGATCGGCCGGCACCCAGCCCGTCATCCGAAGCGTCGGCCTGCATTGCAGGTCCCGGCCTAGGCGTCGTCCGCGAACACATCGTCCAGCCTGCGCGCGTCCAGCACCCGCCGCGCCCACCGGCCGACGTCGGACGGCGAACCCGATTCCACCTGGGCCACGACCGCTTCGGGCAACGAACCGAAGCGATGGGACAGTTGTTCGAGCAAGATCTGACCTCGGCCCTTGTCCACTCCCTTCTCGATCCCTTGCTCGATCCCTTGCTCGATCCCTTGCTCGATCCCTTGCTCGATC
>JASGFT010000325.1:0-3418 GCA_047605425.1 Burkholderiaceae bacterium
ACCTGCGCCACGCTCGATGACATCGTCGCGCGGCGCGCACCGCGTCTTGCGCGACGGCAACCAGCGGCAGCGCCGAGTGGCGGCGGTGGACCGGTCACTACTCGCGCCTGGAACCGATGTGTTTCCAGTTGCCGCGCCAGCACGGCGACAGCGGCATTGGCTCCGCGGGTGAAATCGGGAGGTTCGTACTCTCCACCGGCCGCAGCCAGGCAGCGTACTCGCTTGCTCACACTGCCAGCCGATCGCTGACCAGGCTGTTCAAGCTCACGCCCGCTTCGGCTGCCTGCATCGCCAGGGCGCGATGCCGTTCCGGCGGAATGCATATCATGAGCTTTCCCGTCTTGTTGCCGTGCAAGGGTTGAGATCGTCTGGCGCCATTCCCAATTTGGGAATAACATGCGCCACATGCACATCGTCTCCCGCGCTGCTCTGTCCGCGTTTTACAGCCGGCCCGAGTACGCGGATGCACGCGCGGCCCTGGACGCCTGGTGGGCCGTGGCCCGCCGCGCCGGCTGGACCAACCCGGCGGACCTGAAGGCCCAGTACCGCAACGCCAGCTTCATTGCCAACAACCGCGTAGTGTTCAACATCGCAGGCAACAAGTATCGGTTGATCGTGGCCTTCACCTACAGCACTGGCCGCGGCTACATCAAGTTCATTGGCACGCACGCGCAGTACGACAAGGTGGATGCCGCCACCGTGGACCAAAGCAAGGAGTGAACATGGAAATCCGCCCCATCCGCACCCAGGCCGACTACAAGGCCATGCTGGCCGAAGTCTCCAAGCTGGTCGATCTGGACCCCCGCCGCGACACGCCCGAAGGCGACCGCCTGGAAGTGCTGTCGCTGCTGGTCGAAGCCTACGAGGACGAGCACTACCCCATGCGGCCGCCCACCCCGGTGGCGGCCATCAAGTTCCACATGGACAACACCGGCATGACCCCGGCCGACCTGGTGCCCTACATCGGCACGCGTGCGCGGGTTTCCGAAATCCTCAATGGCAAGCGCCCCCTGACCATGCCCATGATCCGGCGCCTGATGACGCTGGGCATCCCGGCCGAAAGCCTGGTGGGCCAGCCCGAACCTGTGGCGGCATGAGACATCCCGGACCAACTTCCCGAGGCAGCGGCAGGGCTGGCCCGACACGGGCCGGATCGAACGCTGGTGGCGCGAGAACAGCGGACGCTTCACCCCGGGCTTGCGTCACCTGGTCGGCCGTCCATTGAGCGCCGAGCAATGCCTCGGCGTCTTGCGCGAAGGCAACCAGCGGCAGCGCCGACTGGCGGCGGTGGACCGGTCGCTCCTCGCTCTTGGAACCGATGTGTTCGCAGTCGCCGCGCCGGCACGGCGATAGCGACGGTGGCTCCAGGCGTGAGCTTGCGAGTTAGCGACGCACGTTGATCGGCTCGGGTGGGCCTCTCAGAGATCGATGCCCAGAACGGGCACGCCGATAGTACGTGCGGCAACACCCAGTTGCTTGTCCAAGGTGGCGAGGGGGAGCATTCGGCGCTGCGCCAGTTCCAGATAGGCAGCATCGTAGGCGGTCAACCCGAGTCGATCGGCCAAACGTAGCGTGGAGGACCAGGCAAACTGGTTGGTCTCCGGATCGATCTGGATATTCAGCACCGCGAGATCTGCCAGGGAAGCATCACGATGAGCGGCATCGATCCGATTACGGCGAACCCCGCTCTGGAGGATGTTCGCGACCTCCAGTCTCCAGAGTGAGGGGACCCATGCACCATGCTCGACGACCAAGTCGAAGACGTGCCGCGTGGCAGCGGTGCCCTCATCGTCGAACAGCCAGGCAAGGGTTACGGAACTATCGATGACGACGCTCACCGGCGCCCTTCGTCTCGATAGGTCTTCCATTCCGCCCAATCGAAGCGCTGATGCCCGGCAGCCGCTCGCTCACGAATCCGTTGTGCCGCTTTCCGGCACTGTTCCTGGGAGCGGGCTGCGCTAGGGATGACGAGCGCAATCGCCCGACCGCGCCGCGTGATCAGCACTTCTTCGCCCTGTTCCACCCAGTCGAGGACGGTCCCGAACTTGCTCTTTGCTTCGAAGGCACCGATTTCCCGCACGGCCGCCACCTAATTGACTAGTCAATAGTCTAGCCTATTGAGGCCGAAGGGCTTTGTCAATGAAGAAGAGGCCGCCAGCCCGAACCCATGGCGGCATGAGGCATCCTGGGCCAACTTCCCGAGGCAGCGGTACAGGGGTCACATCTCCCTTCCTCTGCGCTGGCTGACCTCGAAACTCTGGCCACTCCAGCGGGATTCGAGCCAGGGCCTAGTCCCGAGCCCTCAGGGAGTCGTCGCTGTAGTCGATTTCGGGCTGCTGGCTGAAGCAAGCCAGGCGATGTCATTCATTCCCATGAAATGTTCCCATCGGAAAGGGGAATGGAATCCGTCAACGTCAGCGACCTCAAAAACAACCCGACCGACGCCCTGCGGAAGGCGCGGCGAGATGTGGTGGTCGTGATGAATCGTCACCGGCCAGACGCGCTGATGGTCGGAATCGAGGTTGCGGGCGTGCTCGACGTCCGGGGCGTACGGCCAGCACTCGCCACGGCGCTGTTCAGAGACGGCCATCTCTCGATGGCACGCGCGGCGCATCTGGCCGAGATGACGCTCGGAGATTTCGTCAACCACGTTTCGCGCCTGGGCATTCCCGTGGTACGACTCGAGGCCGATGAGGCCGGGAAGGATTTGGATGCGCTCGACGAATGGCTGGCTTCGTCCTGAGCGATGCCAGCCGGCTGATCGCTTTGGCGCGCGTAGACGGGTTGAACTGGCTGTAGGCCTTGTTCGGCAAGGCATGGATACCGGAGGAAGCCTGGCGCAAAGTGTTGCCCGGGCACGGTTTCGCGGGGGAACGCGCCGGCTGGGCTGTGGCCGCTGAACACGGTCTGCGCGTCGCAAGCACTGCCGCCGTGATCGGGATGGCGAAATCGCGCGGGCTGATGCCCTCGGCCCGCGAGGTCTTCGCAAAGCTGCATGCTTCGGACTTCCGCATCTCCGCCGCGGTGATCGAGACCGTGCTGCGCCGCGTGGGCGAGTAGCCGGATTTCGCCAATGCGTTGCGCCTGCGGCGAGCAGACATCGCTGCCGGCAAGCTGGTGCCGCGCAAGCGCAACGCCACAGGGAGCGTGCTGCCCAACAAGCAGCGCGTGAACATCTTTCTCGAGTTCTCTCATCGGCAGCCGCTCTGGGCACTTCGAAGATCGCCGGCTTGCGGTCCCCGTAAAAGGCCTTGAACGGACGATCGAGCCGGATGACGTCGAAAAAGCTCATCTGGTTCTTCCACTCGGCGGCGATCGCGAGAATACGACTTCCGTTGGAGAGCAGGCTACCGAGGCGCACGACTACGGACTGATCAACGGGATCACCTTGCGCCCGTGCCGCCGGTAGATGTGGAAA
>JASGFT010000326.1:0-3410 GCA_047605425.1 Burkholderiaceae bacterium
CTGCTTGACCGGGCTGGCCTGCAGCTTCTGGCCACGGCCGGCCGCCTTGTCGGGTCGCGTCAGCACGAGGGCGACGTCATGGCCGGCGGCCATCAGCGCGCGCAGCGCGACGTCGGCGAATTCGGGGGTTCCGGCAAAGATCAGGCGCATCGGCGAATGATACCGACCCGGGTGGGCAGCGCCCGGCGGACAGCAGCGGGCCGCGTCAGGCGGCTTTTTCGGCGGCCTTCTCGGCGGCCTTGGCCAGCTTGGTGCGGATGCGGCCCTGCTTGAGCCGCGACAGGTACTGGACGAACACCTTGCCGTCGAGGTGGTCGATCTCGTGCTGGACGCAGACGGCCAGCAGGCCGTCGGCCTCGAACGTATACGGTTGGCCCGACAGGTCGAGCGCCTTGACGGTGACGCGATCCGGGCGTTCGACCTCGTCGTAGACGCCCGGTACCGACAGGCAGCCTTCCTCGTAGACCTTGCGGTCCTCGCTGCGGGTGACGATCTCGGGATTGATCAGCACGCGCAGATCCGACTTGTCCTCGGACACGTCGATGACGACGACGCGCTTGTGCACGTCGACCTGGGTGGCGGCCAGCCCGACGCCCGGCGCCGCGTACATCGTCTCGGCCATGTCGCGCACGAGTTGACGGATCGACTCGTCGACCTGCGCGACCGGCTCGGCGACCCGATGCAGGCGAGCGTCGGGATAGTGAAGAATCGGTAGTACGGCCATCGGGATAAAACAACCGTCTATAAAGACATGGAATGCGGCGCCTGGGGGCGATGGGCAGAATCTGAGCCCAAGTCTGGGAATTTCAAGATCATCCAGGGCCGCGTCTCGAAGGTTGCATCGGCCTTCGCGCGGGCGGACCACAACCGGGTCAGCAATGAAAAAGTTTAGCACGCGGGTTTTGGCGCGGTCAGCCGCGCTGACGACGGCGCTGGCCGGTGCCGCCATGGCGCCGACGGCCGGACCGGGGGCCGCCGCCCTGATCGCCGGCCTGGCCGGATGGACCGCCCTCGCCCACCCGTCGCGCGCCCTCGCCCAGGCAACGGCGACGCCGCCGCTGGAGATCGCAAAGGACGCCCCCGACAAGTACGTCGTCGTCAAGGGCGACACGCTGTGGGACATCTCCGGCCGCTTTCTCGAAAAGCCGTGGCGCTGGCCCGAAATCTGGGAGCTGAACCGCGAGCAGATCCGCGATCCGCACTGGATCTACCCTGGCGACGTCGTCTACCTGGACCGCAATGCCGCGGGCGGCCCGCGCTTGCGGCTGGGTCGGCCGATCGGCGAGGGCGGCGGCGCGCTCGGCGCGCAGGCTCGGCTGCAGCCGATGACGCGCTCCGAGCCGCTCGGCCGCAACGCGATCCCGACGATCAACGCCGCGGCGATCGACGCGTTCCTGAACCGTCCGCTGATCATCGACGAAACCTCGCTGTCGAACAATCCGTACCTCGTCGGCACCGAAGAGGGTCGGCTGTACCTGTCGCGCGGCGACATCGCTTACGCGCGCGGCATGGGCGAGCAGCCGGCCGAGGAATGGCACATCTACCGGCCGTCCAAGCCGCTGATGGATCCGGACACGCGCAAGCCGATCGCGCTCGAAGCGCTGTACGTCGGCTCGGCCCGGCTGGAAAAGAACGGCGATCCGGCGACGCTGCGCATCACCGGCACGACCGAAGAGATCGGCACCGGCGACCGGTTGATGCCCGCCGAGCGCAGCCGCACGATCAACTACGCGCCGCACGCGCCAGCCGGCCCGGTCGACGGCCGCGTCGTCTCCGTCCACCGCGGCGTCGCCCAGGCCGGCCGCAACAGCGTCGTCGCGTTGAACGTCGGCTTGGCGCAGGGCATCGAGGTCGGCCACGTGCTGTCGATCAGCAAGCGCGGCCAGATCGTGCCCGATCGCGACGGACCGGTGCGCGGCCAGACGGTCAAGCTTCCGGACGAGGCGATCGGCTATCTGATGGTCTTCCGGGTGTTCGACCAGGTCTCGTACGGCCTGATCCTCGACGCGTCCAAATCGGTCGCGGTCGGCGACAACGTCAATACGCCCTGAGAGGCTGAGAGTCTTTCGTCCATGCCCGCCTTGCACGCCCAAACGCCCCGGCTCGTCGTTGCAAATGCTCGCCATAGCCCGAGCTATGGCTGCGCTTTGCGCCTGGATCCGGGGCGCTTGGACGCGCCTTTCGGGCACGGCCGAAAAACTCTCAGCCTCTGATCGCCCGGACGAGGCCGGCGGCTAGCGCCACCGGCTAGCTTCGCGCGCAGCGGGCCTTCGCTAACATCGGGATCGTACGACCGGCGTCGAGCCGGCCGCTTCGATCCGGATTGCCGATGCCCACGTCGCCGGATGGCGCCCACGCCATCCCCGTCGATCTGTTCGACGACCCCGCCGCCCCCCCGCTCGCCGTCCGCCCGACCGCGATGACGCCCGACGAGTGCGCGCCCTGGCTGCGACTGACGCTGACCGACGGCATCGGGCCGGTGACGGCGCTGAAGCTGCTGGCGCGATTCGGGCTGCCCGAGCGGTTGTTCGCCGATGCCGCTGATGCCGACGCCGACGCTGACACGCTGCGGGCGGCGCTCGGCCCGGCGCTGGCGACGGCGCTGCTCGGCGCCGATGAGCGTCGCGACGCGCTGGTGCGGCGCTGCGTGGACTGGGCCGATCCGTCGGCCGACCCGCCCCGGCATCTGCTCGCGATCGTCGATCCGCGCTATCCGCCGCGGCTGCTGGATCTGCACGATCCGCCGCTCGTGCTGTTCGTGCTCGGCGATCCCGCCTGCCTGGCGCGCGAGTCGGTCGCGATCGTCGGCAGCCGCCAGGCCAGCCGCGCGGGCCTGCTGCGCGCCGAGGCCGTCGCCCGATCGCTGGTCCGGCAAGGATGGACGGTGGCCAGCGGACTGGCGGCCGGCATCGATACGGCCGCGCATCGCGGCGCGCTGGCCGGCCAGGCCGAAGGCAGCGATGCCTGCGGTCGGGCGGCCGTCGACCCGCATCCGGTTGGCGCCCGCTGCACCGGCACGACGTTCGCCGTCGTCGGCAACGGGCTGGACCTGGTCTACCCGGCGTCCAACCGGACGCTGGCCGGGCAGATCGCCGCCCGGGGCGCCGTCGTCGGCGAATTGCCGCTGGGTGCGCTGCCGCTGCCCGCGCACTTTCCGCGCCGCAACCGGCTGATCGCCGCCCTGTCCCACGGCGTGGTCGTCATCGAGGCGGCCCGGCGCAGCGGTTCGCTGATCACGGCCCGGCTGGCGGCCGAGCTGGGGCGCGAGGTCTTCGCGGTGCCCGGATCGATCGACGCGCCGCAGGCCCGGGGCTGCCATGCGCTGATCAAGCAGGGCGCCAAGCTCGTCGAAACCGTCGACGACGTGCTCGACGAACTGCCGCCGCTCGGCGGCCCGGCGCGGGCGCCGC
>JASGFT010000327.1:0-3377 GCA_047605425.1 Burkholderiaceae bacterium
CGCCCGCTCGCCGGCGACGCGGCGCAGTGCGTCGATCTGCTCGCCGACCGTCGCCGACAGGCCCGGCATCGACAGGCTGCGCCGCGCGCCGAGCGGCGCCAGGTCCATCGCCGCCGCGTGCAACAGGAAACCGACCGCCGAGCGCGGGCTCGCGTGCCAGTGCCTGACGTCCTCGTCGACCGGCAGGATCGCTTCGCGGCCGGCCAGCGGTTCGCGCAGGATGTTCGAGAAGAAACCGGACGCGGCCCGGTTCGGCAGCCCCGGACGAATGCAGATCGTCGGCAGGCGCAGACCGATGCCGTCGAAGAACCCGCGCCGGCTGTAGTCGGCCAGCAGCAGCTCACTGACGGCCTTCTGCGTGCCGTAGCTGGTCAGCGGCGCGGACAGGAACGCGTCGTCGATGACCGGCGGGAACGGCGCGCCGAACACCGCGATCGACGACGAGAACACGACGCGCGGGCGATAAGGAGCGAGGCGGCCTTCCAGCCGGATCGCCTCGAACAAGGCGCGCGTGCCGTCGAGGTTGATCCGGTAACCCTTGTCGAAATCGGCCTCGGCCTCGCCGGAGACCACGGCCGCCAGATGAAAGATCAGGTCCGGCCGCGCGGCGACCAGCGCCCGCGCGCGGCCGGGCTCGGCCAGATCGGCGATCAGCCGCTCGACCGGGCATGGGCAGCCAACGGGCGCCTCGGCCTCGACGACGTCGACCAGCGTCAGCGCCGTCAGCGCGCGGCCGCCGAGCGAAGCGTCGCCGGCGAGCCTGGCCGCCAGCTTGCGGCCCAGCATCCCGGCCGCCCCGATGATCGATACGTGCATGATGTCGCTCTCCGTTGGCGGCCTTGGCGACCGATGCGTTAGTTTACGGGGCGGCTGCGCGACCGCTGTGCGCCGCCGGCCCGCGCGAGCGGACCGCGTCATTCGTTGCCGATCCGCGCGCGGCTCGCCATCGCGGCGCTCCGCCGCCCTTCCCGACCGTCATCGACCTGCTTGCCCCGCCCGTGAAACCACAGCCCCCGCTTTCCGTCCGATCCCACGGCGCCGATCGCCGACCCGCCGATCCGCGCAGCGCCGATCTGGTGTTCGCCGCGCCGCGCCGCCGCGTGCTGCGGGGCATCGCCCGCGCGCTCGCCGCCGTCGCGTCGCTGGCGAGCGTTCCGATCGCCGGCTTCGCGGCCGCGCCCGCCACGCCCGCCGCCTCCTCCATCGCCGCTGCCGGCGCTGCGGCCACTACAGCCGGCGCGAAGAGCGCCATCGCGACTGGCCCGATCCTCGTCGTCGGCGACAGCCTGTCGGCCGAGTATGGCCTGCAGCGCGGCGCGGGCTGGGTCGAGTTGCTCGCCAAGCGGCTGGCCGCCCAGCGTCCGCCGGGCCCGCCCGTCGTCAACGCCAGCATCAGCGGCGATACCACGGCGGGCGGACGCAACCGCCTGCCCGCCCTGCTGGACAAGCATCGGCCGTCGATCGTCATCATCGAGCTGGGCGGCAACGACGCGCTGCGCGGCCTGGACCTGAAGATGACCGAGACCAACCTGCGGGCGATGCTCGCCGAAGCGAAGAAGGCCGGCGTCTCGACGCTGCTGCTGGGCATGATGGTGCCGCCGAACTACGGCAAGGCGTACGGCGACCGTTTCAGCGGCATGTTCAAGACCGTCGCGCAAGCCGAGCAGAGCGCGCTCGTGCCGTTCCTGCTCGAAGGCGTGGCCGAGCGCAACGATCTGTTCCAGGCCGATCGCATCCACCCGAACGAGCAGGCGCAGCCGCGGATGCTGGACAACGTCTGGCCGGCGCTCGAAACCCTGCTCGAAGGGTCGCGGCGCTGACCGGGGTACGCCGCGCGCCGCGACCGGTGCCCGCGCGGCGGATTGATCCTTCCGATCACCGCTACGACCCGGCCGAGCCGGACCGGGCCGCTATAATCGGCCGCACTTCGCCGTCACCGCCCGGGTGGTGAAATGGTAGACACAGGGGACTTAAAATCCCCCGGCCCTTACCGGCCGTGCCGGTTCGAGTCCGGCCCCGGGCACCAATAAGAACGGATTTCCGGGGAGCGTCCTCGTGAAAAGCGTTTCCGTCGTCGAAGCCAAGGCCCGCTTCTCCGCTCTGCTGGCGCAGGTGGAAGGCGGCGAGGAAATCGCCGTCACCGGCCACGGCAAGGTGGTGGCGCGTCTCGTGCCCGACCGGCCTCGGATGGCAGACGACGCGTTTCGCGGCTTCTGCCCGGCCGAAGACTGCGACTTGCAAGCCCCACCGGACCTGCCGGCAGAGGACGTCGCCACGCTCGATGATTGACGCATGGCGGCGGTCTACCTGCTCGATACCAACATCCTGATCGCCGCCTTCAAGGGCCACCCCGCCGCGCGCGCGGCTGGAAGCCACGCCGCTCGACGGCCTGCGGCTGTCCGCCATCGCGCTGGGTGAGTTGGAACTCGGCGCCGAGAAAAGCGCCCATGCCGAGCGCAACCGCGCCCGCCTGGCCGAGCTGGCGCAGCCCACGCCCGCCGCTGCGCGTCTCTCGCAGCAGGACATCAACCGGCTGATCGCCGAAGATGACGAGCCGGCGTGAGACGCTGGTGCGCGACACCAATCCGGTGGTCAGCGCTTTCCTGCGGCCCGACGGTGCAGCCGCGCAGGCCTTGCGCAGGGCCTTGCTGGGCTTCGACGTGGCGGCCTCGCTCATCTCCGGAGACAAGAAGGACCTGCTTCGCATGGATCCATACCAGGGCATCCGTATCCTCTCGCCCAGGCAATTCCTGAGCGAGTAAACCCGGGTCCTGCTCATCACCGCAGCCTCCAGGCGCAAGTGTCGTCGTTCCCCGCGCGGGTGACCAGCGCCTCGCCCTCCTCCAGCCCTTCCCGCACCTCGCCCGACACCCGGTCGATGGTGCCGATGCGCGCGCGCCGCGCCTCGATACGGCCGCTGGCGTCCAGCACTCGCGCCTCGAATCGGCCAGGCTCGCCCGGCAACGGTCTGAGCGCGGACATCGGCGCCGCCAACACCGCCGCGGCCCGGGCGGCCACGAAGGTCACCTGGGCCGTCATCGTTGGCGCGTTTTCCGCTGCGACCACGCGCACGCACCCAGAGGGGTGATGATATGATTCAATGAATCATTGATTCGGAGCATCGCCGTGCGCACGACCATCGATCTCGACCCGCAACTGCACGCCCGCGCACGCCGTCGCGCGCAGCGCGAAGGCATCTCCCTGGGGCGCATGCTCGGCAAACTGGTCGAGCAGGGCCTGCAGGGTGCCGCCGCCGGCGTGCCCGCCATGCAGCGCAGCGGCCGCTTCACCGTGCTGGCGCCGGCCGCGCCGCACGCCCGGGGGGCCAGCGCGGCCGTGCAGCAGGCCATCGACGAAGAAGGCGTCCTGTGACCGGC
>JASGFT010000328.1:0-3316 GCA_047605425.1 Burkholderiaceae bacterium
CCGGCACCGGCGCCGCGAGCGCGTAGCCCTGCACGCGCGAAGCGCCGCAGGCGCGCGCCAGGTCCAGGTGCGCGCCGGTCTCGACGCGCTTGAGGATCAGCTCGGTGCCGCTGGCGCGCATCCGCGCCAGCGCCGGGCGCGCCGCGCCGCCGGCGTCGAACGCCGGCCAGCGCTGCGCGTCGACCTTCAGGTAGTCGAGCCGCACGACCGACAGCACCGCCGCGAGCTGCGCGGCCGTATCGAAGTTGGCCGCGACCTTGAATCCGTGCAGCCGATAGTTGGCGACGACGTTGGCCAGCAGCGTCGGATCGGCGGCCGTCTCGGCGGGCAGTTCGATGACGATGCGCGACAGCGGCACGGCCAGCGTCTCGAGCACGCGCCGGAACGAGCGCCCGTGGTTGTCGGCGACCGCGGTCAGCAGCCGGTCGTGCACCGACAGGAACAGCTCGTCGGGACTGCCGTCGTGGCGGAAGAAATTGAGCGTATGGACGGTCCGGCTGCGCCGGTCGAGCGCGACGATGTCGTCGGCCGGCAGCGTCGAGGCCAGCCGCACCCAGGGCGAGGCGGCCGCGCCGCCGTCGTCGTCGGCACGACGCACCAGCGCCTGCGCGCCGACGACCGAGCCGTCGTCGAGCCGGTGGATCGACTGGAACGCGCTGGTGATCGGCATCGCGCCGAAGCGACCGGCGATGGCGCCCGACTCGTCGACCCAGAAGTCGTCGGCCGGGCCATTGCTGGCCAGGCGGCGTACGTAAGCCTGCAATCTGTCGAGCTTCAATACACTCATCGTGCATCGATTGTGACCGCATCGCCGGTCAGCGGGAAGCGATTTTTGCTGAAAAGCTCATAGCGTGAACCCGTATAAGCTCAGCAGGAATGCTTGGTTCCGTCGCCCCGGGCGGCTGCCTAGACTGTACGACTTTCCGCATGCTGACCTCGCGTACGATCCACAGGGAGCCATCGATGACCACGCTCAGACTCGGCGACACCGCCCCCGATTTCCAGCAGGATTCGACCCAGGGGCCGATCCGCTTCCATGACTGGCTCGGCGATAGCTGGGGCGTGCTGTTCTCGCACCCGGCCGATTTCACGCCGGTCTGCACGACCGAGCTGGGCTACACGGCCAAGCTGGCCGACGAGTTCGCTCGGCGCAACGTCAAGGTCGCCGCGCTGTCGATCGACCCGCTCGACTCGCACCAGAAATGGCTGGCCGACATCGAGGAGACCCAGCAGGCGAACGTGGGCTTTCCGATCATCGCCGATGCCGACCGCAAGGTCGCGACGCTGTACGACATGATCCACCCGAACGCCAGCCTGACGGCCACCGTGCGCTCGGTCTTCGTCATCGATCCGGCCAAGAAGATCCGCCTGACGATCACCTACCCGGCCAGCACCGGGCGCAACTTCGACGAGATCCTGCGCGTCATCGATTCGCTGCAGCTCACCGACGGCTATAGCGTCGCGACGCCGGTCAACTGGAAGGACGGCGAGGACGTGATCATCGTCCCGTCACTGACCGATCCCGACACGCTGAAGCAGAAGTTCCCGAACGGCTGGCGCACCGTGCGCCCGTACCTGCGCTACGTCGCGCAGCCGAACAAGCAGAACTGATCGCCGCCTTGCAGCCTTCTCCGTCCTCGACCGCCCTCGACGGGCGAGTGCTGCCGCTCGGTTCGCTGCCGCCCGGCTCGCCGCCCCCTCCCCGTCACGCCGGCAACGGCCGCGGCGCCCCGAATCCGGCCGCCCCCACGCCGGCGGGCTTGCCGCGGCCCCGCCGCTCGGCCGGCATCCTGCCCGGCTTCGGGCCGAGCCTCGGCTACGCGCTGCTGTACCTGAGCCTGGTCGTACTGATCCCGCTCTCGGGGCTCGCGATCAAGACGCTGTCGCTGGACTGGCCCGAGTTCTGGGCGACCGTCAGCGATCCGCGCGTCGTCGCGTCCTACCGGCTGACGTTCGGTGCTGCACTGCTGGCCGCGCTGATCAACGGAGTGTTCGGACTGATCGTCGCCTGGGTGCTGGTCCGCTACCCGTTCCCCGGCCGCAAGCTCGTCGACGCGCTGATCGACCTGCCGTTCGCGTTGCCGACCGCGGTGGCCGGCATCGCGCTGACGACGCTCTATTCGCCGAACGGCTGGATCGGCGCGTGGCTGCAGCAGTGGGGCGTCAAGGTCGCGTTCACGCCGCTGGGCGTCGTCGTCGCGATGACGTTCATCGGCCTGCCGTTCGTCGTCCGCACCGTGCAGCCGGTGCTCGAGGAAGCCGAGCGCGAGCTCGAGGAAGCGGCCGCGTCGCTCGGCGCGCATCGCTGGCAGACGTTCTGGCGCGTGATCCTGCCAACGCTGCTGCCGGCGCTGCTGACCGGCATCGCGCTGGCGCTGGCGCGCGCGATCGGCGAATACGGCTCGGTGATCTTCATCGCCGGCAACATGCCGATGGTGTCCGAGATCACGCCGCTGCTGATCATCACCAAGCTCGAGCAGTTCAACTACGCGGGCGCCACGGCGATCGCGGTCGTCATGCTCCTGTTCTCGCTGCTGCTGCTGCTGGCGATCAACGCGCTGCAATGGTGGCAGGCGCGACGCTTCGGCACCAGCGGGGGCGGCCCGCGCGGAGTCGTCCGATGAGCGCTCCCGGCCTTCCCGTCCGCCCGCCGCCGAAGGTGCGCGAAGCCCGGAACGACCTGACCGAACCGCGTCCGGTGCGGATCGTGCTGATCGCGATCGCGCTGCTGTTCATCGGCTTGTTTCTCGTGCTGCCGCTGGCGATCGTCCTCAGCGAAGGGCTGAAGAAAGGCGGCGACGCGTTCATCGCCGCGCTGTCCGACGCCGACGCCTGGGAGGCGATCAAGCTGACGCTGCTGATCGCCGGCATCACGGTGCCGCTGAACGTCGTGTTCGGCGTCAGCGTCGCCTGGGCGATCGCCAAGTTCGACTTCCGCGGCAAACAGTTTCTCGTCACGCTGATCGACCTGCCGTTCTCGGTGTCGCCGGTCGTCGCCGGCCTGATCTTCGTGCTGTGGTTCGGCCGCAGCGGCTGGTTCGGCCCGTGGCTGAGCGAGCACGACATCAGGATCATCTTCGCGGTGCCGGGCATGGTGCTGGCCACGCTGTTCGTCACCTTCCCGCTGGTCGCGCGCGAACTGATCCCGCTGATGCAGGCCCAGGGCAGCGACGAGGAGCAGGCGGCGCTGACGCTGGGCGCCAGCGGCTGGCAGATCTTCCGGCGCGTGACGCTGCCGAACATCCGCTGGGCGCTGCTGTACGGCGTGATCCTGTGCAATGCCCGCGCGATGGGCGAGTTCGGCGCGGTGTCGGTC
>JASGFT010000329.1:0-3280 GCA_047605425.1 Burkholderiaceae bacterium
CATCGTCAAGAAGAACGCGATCATGATGATCGACTTCGCGCTGGACGCCGAGCGCCACCAGGGCATGGCGCCGCGCGACGCGATCCACCAGGCCTGCCTGCTGCGGCTGCGACCGATCCTGATGACGACGATGGCGGCGCTGTTGGGCGCGCTGCCGATGGTCGTCGGCGGCGGCGTCGGCTCCGAGCTGCGCCAGCCGATGGGCGTCGCGATGATCGGCGGTCTGCTGGTCAGCCAGGTGCTGACGCTGTTCACGACGCCGGTCATCTACCTGGCGTTCGATCGCCTGTCGCGCGGGTGGCGCGCGCGGACGGGGCCGGGCGCCGGACCCGGCGAGGGCCGCGGCGACACGCCGGTGCCGGTGCTGCCGCCGGATGCCGATCCGTCGGCGATCGAGCCGCGATGAATCCGTCGGCCGCGTTCATTGCCCGGCCGGTGGCGACGACGCTGCTGACGCTGGCCATCGTGTTGGCCGGATGGCTGGCGTTCCGCCTGCTGCCGGTCGCGCCGTTGCCGCAGGTCGACTTTCCGACGATCTCGGTATCGGCCTCGCTGCCCGGCGCGAGCCCCGAGACGATGGCCGCGGCGGTGGCGACGCCGCTGGAGCGCGCGCTGGGCGCGATCGCCGGGGTCACCGAGATCACGTCGCGCAGCTCGCTCGGGTCGGCGAGCATCACGCTGCAGTTCGACCTGTCCAAGGACATCGACAGCGCGGCGCGCGAGGTGCAGGCCGCGCTGAACGCCGCGCGCAGCACGCTGCCGAGCGCGCTGCCGAGCAACCCGACCTATCGCAAGGTCAACCCGGCCGACGCGCCGATCATGATCCTGGCGATGACCTCGGCGACGATGACGCAGGGGCAGATGTACGACGTCGCGTCGACGCTGCTCGCGCAGCGGCTCTCGCAGGTCAAGGGCGTCGGCCAGGTGCTGATCGGCGGCAGCTCGCTGCCGGCGGTGCGGGTCGAGCTCAATCCGCAGGCGCTGGCGCAGACGGGCATCAGCACCGAGGACGTGCGCACGGCGATCGTCGGCGCCAACGCCAACCGTCCGAAGGGCGTGATCGAGAACGACCGGGACGCATGGCAGATCGAGGCCAACGACCAGATCAAGCGCGCCGCCGACTACGCGGAGCTGATCGTCGGGCGCAACGGCGATGCGATGGTGCGGCTGGCCGACGTCGCGCAGGTCATCGATTCGGTGCAGGACGTGCGCAACGCCGGGTCGGCCAACGGCCAGCCGTCGGTATCGCTGATCCTGAACCGCCAGCCCGGCGCGAACATCATCGAGACGATCGACCGGGTCCGCGAGCTGCTGCCGACGCTGCGCCAGCAGATCCCGGCGGTGATCGACCTGAACGTCGTGCTGGACCGCTCGCCGACGATCCGCGCCTCGCTCCGGGAGGTCGGCAACGCGATCATCGTCGCGATCGTGTTGGTCACCCTGGTTGTGTTCGTGTTCCTGCGCGACTGGCGCGCGACGCTGATCCCCGCGGTGGCCGTGCCGACCTCGCTGGTCGCGTCGTTCGCCGTGATGTACCTGTTCGGCTACAGCCTGGACAACCTGTCGCTGATGGCGCTGACGATCGCCACCGGCTTCGTCGTCGACGACGCGGTCGTGGTGCTCGAGAACGTCAGCCGCCACATCGAGAACGGTCGCAGCCCGCGCCAGGCCGCGCTCGCCGGCGCGCGCGAGGTCGGCTTCACCGTGCTGTCGATGAGCGTGTCGCTGATCGCGGTGTTCCTGCCGATCCTGATGATGGGCGGCATCGTCGGGCGCTTGTTCCGCGAGTTCGCGGTGACGCTGTCGGCGGCGATCCTGGTGTCGCTGCTCGTGTCGCTGACGACGACGCCGATGATGTGCGCGCGGCTGCTGCGGCTGCGGGCGGCGTCACCGGGTGCGGTGGGTGCGGAGGCTGGCGAGACCGCTCGTCATCGGCTGCCGGCGCCACCGCACCCGGCGACGCCGTCCATTGCTCGGCGAATCGCGGGCGGGGTGTCGCGGGCCAGTCTGCGCGTACTGACCGCGATGCAGAACGGCTACGCCCGCAGCCTGCGCTGGGCGCTGCGGTTCGCGCCGCTGACGCTGCTGGTGCTGATCGCGACGATCGCGCTGAACGCGCACCTGTACATGGTGATTCCGAAGGGCTTCTTTCCGCAGCAGGACACGGGCCGCGTCATCGGTTTCATGATGGCCGACCAGAGCATCTCGTTCCAGGCGATGCGCGACAAGGTGTCGCGGATGGTCGAGATCGTCCGGCAGGATCCGGCCGTCGACACCGTGACCGCCTATACCGGCGGAGGCTTTCGCGCCGGCGGGCAGATGTTCGTGTCGCTCAAGCCGCTGTCCGAACGCAAGGCCTCGGCCGAGCAGATCATCGCCCGGCTGCGCCCGCGGCTGTCGCGCGAGCCCGGCATCAACCTGTACCTGAACCCGGTGCAGGACATCCGCATCGGCGGCCGGCAGGCCAACGCCTCGTACCAGTACACGTTGCAGGCCGACGACCTGTCGCTGCTGCGCGAATGGGGACCGAAGATCAATCGCGCGCTGCAGGCGCTGCCGCAGCTCGCCGACGTCAACTCCGACCAGCAGGAGAAGGGGCTGCAGACTACCGTGGTGTTCGACCGCGACGCGATGGCGCGGCTCGGCCTGTCGATGCAGACCGTCACCTCGAACCTGAACGATCTGTTCGGCCAGCGCCAGGTGTCGACGATCTTCAATCCGCTGAACCAGTACCGCGTCGTGCTCGAGGCCGCGCCGCGCTACTGGCAGAGCGCCGAGGTGCTGAACAGCCTGGTGATGATCGCGCCCGGCGGGCTGCAGGTGCCGCTGTCGTCGATCGCGCGCTTCGAGGACACGACGGCGCCGCTGGTCGTCAACCACGAGGGCCAGTTCGCGGCGTCGACGATCTCGTTCAACCTGCCGCCCGGCGTCACGCTGTCGGAGGCGACCGCGGCGATCGACGAGGCGACGGTCCGGCTCGGCGTGCCGAACGCCGTCCACGGCCGTTTCGCCGGCACCGCGCAGGCGTTCCAGTCGGCGATGAGCTCGCAGCCGCTGCTGATCCTGGCCGCGCTGGTCGTCGTCTACATCGTGCTCGGCGTGCTGTACGAGAGCTTCATCCATCCGGTGACGATCCTGTCGACGCTGCCGTCGGCCGGCGTCGGCGCGCTGATCGCGCTGATGGCCTTCGATACCGAGTTCTCGATCATCGCGCTGATCGGCGTGATCCTGCTGATCGGCATCGTCAAGAAGAACGCGATCATGATGATCGACTTCGCGC
>JASGFT010000330.1:0-3259 GCA_047605425.1 Burkholderiaceae bacterium
TGAAGATGCCGCCGCCCAGCCGCGCGAAGATCGAGATCAGCGACGAGCCGAACGCGAAGCCGATCAGCGGATGCAGCGTGGCGCTCAGCGAGGCGCCGGGACGCGAGCACAGGTACAGGAAGAACGCCGCGACGCCGAGCAGGCCCAGGCCGACGACCAGCATGCCGGTGATCGCGCCGCCGCGGAACGCGACGGCCAGCGCCTCGTTGAGCCCCCGCGTGGCCGCCTGCGCGGTGCGCACGTTCGCGCGCACCGACACGTTCATGCCGATGAAGCCGCAGACGCCGGACAGGATCGCGCCGGCCGCGAAGCCGGCGGCGGTCGTCCATCCGAGCCCGCCGACCAGGCCGATGATGATCAGGAGGATGACGCCCACGATGGCGATCGTCGTGTACTGGCGGGCCAGATAGGCCTTGGCGCCTTGCTGGATCGCCGCCGCGATCTCCTGCATCCGGGCGTTCCCCGCATCCAGTCCCAGTATCCAGCGACTGGATACGAACCCGTAGATCACGGCGGCGACGCCGCACGCGAGCGCCAGCCAGACAGCCGTCGACGATACACCGGACAACATAAAGCTCTACCTCCTTCGTGGATGGAATTCTTCAGTACGAGAGACCGGGGAGAATTCGCGGCAGGATCCGGTTATCGGCTCCGGATTCGCTGCCATGACATCGGGGAGCAACGCGGTGTTGGCGGTTTGTCTCCGGTGGGGCGATGCGCCGGGCCGGCGTCAGCGCGCCGGTCGCGATGCGGGGAGGAGGGAGCGGGTCATCGGCTCAGCGCAGCGCCTCGATCACGCGCGCCGAGATCTGCTCGACGGTGCCGACGCCGGCGATCTTGCGGTACTTGGGCGCGCCGGGCACGCCGTTCCTGGCTTGTTCGCCGTAGTAGTCGATCAGTTGCTTGGTCTGGTCGTGGTAGATCGTCAGCCGCTTGCGCACGGTCTCTTCGCGGTCGTCATCGCGCAGGATCAGATCCTCGCCGGTGGCGTCGTCCTTGCCCTCGACCTTCGGTGGGTTGTACTTGACGTGGTAGACGCGGCCGCTGCCCGGATGCACGCGGCGTCCGCCCAGGCGGTCGATGATCTCGCCGTCGGGCACGTCGATCTCGAGCACGAAGTCCAGGCCGACGTTGGCGGTCCGCATCGCCTCGGCCTGCGGGATCGTGCGCGGGAAGCCGTCGAACAGGTAGCCGGCCTTGCAATCGTCCTGCTTCAGGCGGTCCTTGACCAGGTCGATGATCAGGTCGTCGGAGACCAGGCCGCCGCTTTCCATCACCTGCTTGGCCGCGATGCCCAGCGGCGTGCCCGCCTTGACGGCCGCGCGCAGCATGTCGCCGGTCGAGATCTGGGGAATGCCATAGCGTTCCTTGATCATGGCGGCCTGGGTGCCTTTGCCCGCGCCGGGCGCTCCCAACAGTATCAGTCGCATCTACTCGATCCCCCGTATTGAATCAGAAAGGTAACTTGTCGGATGTTGCCCGGTCAATCGCGCGGCCATGGGCCTGTGCGTCGCGCCGGACGCTGGGTTCGCCGGTGTCGTGGCCACCCGGCGAGCGTCTGCGAGTCCGTGTCGATCAGCGAGCGGACGATGCGGCGGCTCCGGCGAGGAACGCCGCCCGGACCCGCTCGAGATCCTCGGGCGTGTCGACGCCGGCCGGCATCGGTTGCGCGCTACGGTACACGGCGATCCGGTATCCATGCCACATCGCACGCAGTTGTTCGAGCATCTCGATGGTCTCCAACGGTGAGGCGTCCAGCGCCGGATAGGCGCGCAGGAACGATGCCCGATAGGCGTACAGCCCGACGTGGCGCAGCGGCAGCCCGGTGCCGCGCAGGCGGTCGTCGACCCGCGCGTCAGGCGGCGCGTCGGCGCGCGCCGAGCCGCCATCGCGATCATAAGGGATCGGGGCCCGCGAAAAATACAACGCGCGTCCCCGGGCATCGACGACGACCTTGACGACGTTGGGGTTGCGATAGTCGGCCGCGTCGTCGATCGGATGGGCGGCGGTGGCGATCGCGCAATCGTCGCAGCGGGCCAGCTCGCCGGCGACGGCGCCGATCGACGCCGGGTCGATCAGCGGCTCGTCGCCCTGCACGTTGACGACGATCTCGTCGTCGCCGAGCCCCAGCAGCGCGCAGGCTTCGGCCAGCCGGTCGGTGCCCGACGGATGCGTGTCGCGCGTCAGCACCGCGCGATGGCCGGCGGCTTCGACCGCGCGCAGCACGGCCGTCGAATCGGTCGCGACCGCGACGAGCGCGGCGCCCGAGCGGATCGCCCGCTCGACCACGCGCACCACCATCGGCCGGCCGCCGATGTCGGCCAGCGGCTTGTCGGGCAGGCGCGTCGACGCCAGCCGCGCCGGAATCAGCGCGACGAAGCGCGGTGCCGCCGACGGAGAGTCGGCGGGCGCGCCGGCGTCCCGGCCGGTCGGCCGCGGCGAGGTGGGCGGGGTCGTCATCGCCCGGATCACGCGTCAGCTTCGTCGATCTTGCGGGCTTCTGCCTCGATCATGACAGGAATACCGTCGCGCACCGGAAACGCCAGCTTGTCGCGCGGACAGATCAGCTCGCTCTGGGCGCGAAGGTGGGTCAGCGGCCCCTTGCAGATCGGGCAGACCAGGATGTCGAAAAGGCGATTGTCCAACGTGTCAGTCCTGAAGAAGCGGCGGCTGGGCCGTGGGGGCGGGCAGGCGCGCGGTCAGCCAGCCGAAGAAGTCCCGATCGAAATGGGCGGTCACCTCGAGGGTCCAGCACGGCGGCAAGCCGTCGAGCGACGTCAATTTTACGGCGTCTTTGTCGGTCATCACGAACAAGGTGCCGTCGCCGTCGGCGGCCATCGACGCGAGCCAGTCGCGATCGAGGCGGGCATGGTCGGGCAGCGGGACCGGCCGGAACACGATGCCCGCCGCATCCAGCACGCCGAAGAACCGGCTCGGATCGGCGATGCCGGCCAGCGCGACGATGCGCCGGCCGGCGTAGCGCTGCCGGAACGCGGCCAGCGGCAGGCAGTCGGCATCGCGATCGTGGCCGACCCGCCGCAGCACGGTCGGCATCACGCGGAACGGGAACACCGACGGGTGCTCGACCGGTGGGCGGTCGGTGCCGTTGAGCAGCAGCGCATCGAGCTGCGCGGCCGTCGACAGCGGCTCGCGCAGCGGGCCGGCCGGCAGCATCCGGCCGTTGCCGGCGCCGCGCCGATCGAATACCGCGAGCTGCAGCCGCCGCGGCAGCCCGAAGTGCTGCAGGCCGTCGTCGGCG
>JASGFT010000331.1:0-3229 GCA_047605425.1 Burkholderiaceae bacterium
CCTGGCGGTCCTGGGCCTGACCAGCGCCGTCGCGCTGGCGGCGCTGGTCGCGCACGGCCTGCACGGCAGCCCGGCCAAGGCCGCCGATGCGTGGCCGGCCAAGCCGATCCGGCTGGTCATCCCCTACCCGCCGGGCGGCGCCGCCGACGCGGCCGCGCGGATCTTCGCCGAAGCGCTGTCCGAAGGATTGCAGCAGCAGGTTCTGCCCGAGAACAAGCCCGGCGCCGGCACGGCGATCGCCGCCGACTATGTGGCCACTTCGGCGCCCGACGGCTACACGCTGTCGCTGGTGCCGACCGGTCAGTTGACGGTGCTGCCGCACGTCCAGCAGAACCTGAAGTTCGACGCGTTCAACAGCTTCGCGCCGATCTCGATGCTGGCCGCCACCGGCGTCGTCATCGCCGTCAACGACTCGGTGCCCGCCCGCGACCTGAAGGGACTCATCGCGCTGGCCAAGGACCAGCCGGGCAAGCTCACGTACTCGTCGAGCGGCAGCGGCACGATCATCCATCTGGCCGGCGAGTACTTCAAGCTGGCCACCGGCACCGACCTGCTGCACGTGCCGTTCAAGGGCAGCGCGCCGGCGATCACCGCGGTCGTCGGCGGCCACGTCAAGGTCTCGGTCGACACGCTGACCGTGCTGGCGCCGCAGATCAAGGCCGGCAAGCTCAAGGGCCTGGCGCTGGCCTCGAAGACGCGCTCGCCGATGCTGCCCGACGTGCCGACGGTAGCCGAGTCCGGCTATCCGGATTTCGAGGTCGTCTCGTGGTTCGGCCTGGCCGCGCCGGCCGGCACGCCGCCGGAAATCGTCGCCCGCCTGAATGCCGAGGTACGCAAGGCCGCCGACACGCCGTCGGTCAAGGAGCGTCTCGCGCAGCAGGGCCTCGAAGCCTGGGCGACGACGCCCGAGCAGCTCGCCCAGCGCATCCGCGCCGACTACGACAAGTACGGCAAGGTCGTGCGCGAATCCGGCGTCAAGTTCGACTAGCAGACACCAAGGTCGTTCACGCCAGGATCGAGCCCACGCCGACAGACACGCTGAGCCGGCCTCGTCGCCGACACGCGCGGCGACGGACGCCGCGCGCCGCGTCCGGCGGCGGCATCGATCAGCAGGGCCGCAGCGCCATCCGGTCGGGCAGCCGCGTCCACGGCAGATCGGCCGGATCGGCGGCCATCGGGCCGGCCGCCTTGCCGACCAGGATGTGGCTGGCGATCGGCGCGAAGTCCGCCCGGAAATGCACCGAGCTCTTGTTGACGAGGATCTTCATCGCCTCGGGCTCGACGCCGTGGTGACGGTACATCTCGCGATCGAGCATCTGCGACTTGCCGCTGCCGACCACGACGCGCACGCCGTCGATCTCCAGGCACGCGCACGGCCCCAGGCTCAGCGTCCTGCCGCGTCCCATCGCGCCCTTGAGCGGCACCGCGCCGTCGCTGAGCGCGCGCACGATGAAGCGCCCCCGCACCGGCGGATCGCTGACCTGTCCGCCCCAGGTCGGCACCGAGGTGCCGAGCGCCAGCTCGACCGTCGCGCCGATGCCGGCCGCGTGCGCCGCCCGGGCCGCCGCCGGATCGAACAGCAGGCCCAGCGCGACGCGGCCCGGATAGGCCCGCCCCGCGCCTTCGGCCAGCAGCGCGTGCAGCATGCCGGTCGTATTGCTGTCGGCCCCCGCGCCCGGATTGTCCTGCGTATCGGCGATCACCACCGGCCGGTCGGCCTCGCCGGCCAGCCGCATCGCCTCGCGCACCGCTTCGTTCGGCGCCAGCAGCGTCAGCCGCCACTGCTCGCGCGGCGCGTCGATCCGCGCGACCAGCGCCCGCACCGCGGCGTCGGCCTGCTCGCCGTACGCCCAGACGGCCGGGCCGCAGTCCGGGATGTCGGCGGCCGGGAAGCCCGGCGCGAAACTCGCGATGACGTCGAAACGCGAGTCGACCGCGACCAGCTCGCGATAGATCGCCGACGCCGGTTCGGTCATCGTCGACTGCACGTTCAGCGGCAGCAGGAACGGCGCGCGCCAGCAGGCCAGCTTCTCGCGCCGGCCCAGCGCCAGCCGGCGATCGAGCAGCCGCGCCGCGAGCACGCCGGTCTCGAACGAATCGACGTGCGGATACGTGCGATACGCGACCAGCGCGTCGGCCATCGCGAACATCCGCTCGCTGAGGTTCGCGTGCAGATCCAGGCTGGCGACGATCGGCACCTGATCGCCGGCGATCGCGCGCAGCCGCGCCAGCAGCTCGCCCTCGGCGTCGTCCAGGTGCTCGGTCACGGCCGCGCCGTGCAGGTCGAGATAGATCGCGCCGATAGGTTCGTCGGCCGGCGCGTCGATCGCGGCGCGCAGGTCCTCGGCGAACATCGCGGCGATCCGCTCGAAGGCCTCGCGCGTGACGTGCGCCGACGGCACCGCGCCCGCCCAGATCGACGGCGCCAGCCGCCAGCCGCGCTCGCGCGCCACCGACTGGAAGCCCGACAGCCCGAAGCCGAGTTGCTCGTACAAGGCCAGCATCGGCTGCCCGCGCGTCAGCGCCGGAAACGATTCGCCGCTGAGGAAGGCCGACCAATCGGCCTTGGTCGGCGCGAACGTATTGGTCTCGTGCTGGAACCCGCCGACGAAGATCCTCATCGCCCGTCTCCGATCATTTTTCGATCGCCAGCAGCTCGACGTCGAAGTTCAGCACGCTGTTGGGCGGAATCACGCCCGGTATCCCGCGCGCGCCATAAGCGGTCTCCGGCGGACAGGTCAGCGTCGCCTTGCCGCCGACCTTCAGCTTCTGGATGCCCTCGGTCCAGCACGGCACGACGCGGCTGAGCGGAAAGCTGGCCGGCGCGTTGCGCTTGTACGAGCTGTCGAACTCGGTGCCGTTGTCCAGCGTGCCGCGGTAGTGGACCTTGACGGTGTCGCTGGCCTTCGGGTTCGCGCCGGTGCCGACGACGGTGTGCTTGACCGTCACGCCCGACGGCAGCTTGTCGGTCGTCGGCGTGCCTTGCGCGTGCGCCGCGGTGGCGGCGGCCAGCACGGCGATCGCCGCGGCCACGCGAAAGGCCGCGATCGGCCCGGTCGGTTTGCGAAAGGTCATGGCTGTCCTCGAAAAGGCCCGGCTGCTCGCGGGCGGGTGCGTCGAATGGCTCCGCCGGCCCGCGTCGCCGGGCCGCCGCGGGCCCGGCACGCCGCGCGCCGGCGACCAGGGGTCGAGTGTGCCACGACCGGCGATCGCGCAGCCCCGAGCGTCG
>JASGFT010000332.1:0-3209 GCA_047605425.1 Burkholderiaceae bacterium
ACTCTAACACCGCCCGTTTCATCGGCTCGAGCGGATCGCCCTTCGAGCGCGGCGCGCCGGGCTGGCCGGTCGACGCGCAACCGGCCAGCCCGGCGGCCAGCACCGCCGCGCCCACCGATCGGGCGAGCATCGAGCGACGAAGCGGCGGCGAGCCGCGATGGATCGATCGTCCGGTCATTTCTGTCCTCCTTCGGCCGCCTTGCCGTACAGGAACTGGCCGATCAGGTTCTCGAGCACGATCGCCGATTGCGTCATCTTGATCGTGTCGCCGGAGACCAGGTTCTCCGAATCGCCGCCCGGCTCCAGGCCGATGAACTGCTCGCCGAGCAGGCCCGCGGTCATGATCTTGGCCGAGCTGTCCTTCGGGAACCGGTAGGCCTGGTTCAGCGTCATCGTCACCAGCGCCTGGTAGCTCTCGTCGTCGAACCTGATGTCGCCGATGCGGCCGATGACCACGCCGGCGCTCTTGACCGGCGCGCGCGGCTTCAGTCCGCCGATGTTGTCGAAGCGGGCCTTCAACTCGTACGTGGGCGCCGAGCTGAACGAGGTCAGATTCGCCACCTTCAGCGCCAGGAACGCGATGGCGAGCACGCCGAGGACGACGAACAAACCCACCATCACGTCGATACTTCGCTTTGTCATCGACACCCCTTCCTCAACTGAACATCAACGCCGTCAACAGGAAATCGGCGCCCAGCACGGCCAGCGACGAGACCACGACGGTCCGCGTGGTGGCGCGCGACACGCCCTCGGGCGTCGCCTGGGCCTCGTAGCCCTCGTAGACGGCCGTGAACGAGCAGATCACGCCGAACACGACGCTCTTGATCACGCCATTGCCGACGTCGATCATCGTATCGACGCTGCTCTGCATCTGCGACCAGAACGCGCCGTCGTCGACGCCGATCATCTTGACGCCGATCAGGTAGCCGCCGAACACCCCGACCGTCGAGAAGATCGCGGCCAGGATCGGCATCGCGACGATCGCGGCGACGAAGCGCGGCGCCAGCACCCGCTGGACCGGGTCGACCGCCATCATCTCCATCGCCGACAACTGCTCGCCGGCCTTCATCAGGCCGATCTCGGCGGTCAGCGCCGTACCCGCGCGGCCGGCGAACAGCAGCGCGGTGACGACCGGACCCAGCTCGCGCACCAGCGACAGCGCGACCAGGATGCCCAGCGCGTTCTCGGACCCATAGCGCTGCAGCGTGTTGAAACCCTGGAACGCCAGGACCGCGCCGATGAACAGGCCCGAGACCACGACGATCAGCATCGAATAGTTGCCGATGAAGTGGATCTGATCGACGATCAGCCGAGGCCTGCGCAGCGCCAGCAGCCCGGCCCAGCACAACCGCACGAAGATCCGCGTGCCGGCTCCCAGGCCGGCGAGCTGGTTGCGCACGAAGCCTCCGAGCGCGGCCAGCGGGTCGATCAGCCGCTTCATCGCGAACGCCCCTGCTGCGCGGCGCGATCGCGCGCCTGTCCCGCGCCGGCCGGCGCGGCCAGCCCCAGCGCCTCGGCGAGCGGCTCGGCCGGGTAGTGGAACGCCACCGGCCCTTCACGCACGCCGAACAGGAATTGGCGCAGGTAAGGGTCGGTCGTCGCCCGCAACTGCTCGGGCGTGCCCTCGCCGACGATGACGCCGCCATTGCCCAGCACGTAGACGTAGTCGCAGATCCGCAGCGATTCGTCGATGTCGTGCGTGACCATGACCGAGGTGGCGCCCAGCGCGTCGTTCAGCGATCGGATCAGCGCGGCGATCGTGCCGAGCGACAGAGGATCGAGGCCGGCGAACGGCTCGTCGTACATCAGCAGCGGCGGATCGAGCACCGTGGCCCGCGCCAGCGCCACCCGCCGGGCCATGCCGCCGGACATCTGCGACGGCCGCAGCGGCGCCGCCCCGCGCAGGCCGACCGCTTCGAGCTTCATCAGGACCAGCGTGCGGATCAGCTCGTCGGACAGCGACGTATGCTCGCGCAGCGGGAACGCGACGTTCTCGAACACCGTCATGTCGGTGAACAGCGCGCCGAACTGGAACAGCATGCCCATCCGTCGGCGCAGCGCGTACAGCCCCTGCCGGTCCAGCGTGTTGACCTCCTGCCCGTCGAACACGATGCGCCCGGAGCGGGGCCTGAGCTGGCCGCCGATCAGCTTGAGGATCGTCGTCTTGCCCGAACCCGAGCCGCCCATCAGGCCGATGACGGCGCCGCGACGGAACGCCATCGAAACGCCGTTGATGATCGTCCGCTCGGGATAGCCGAACACGAGGTCCTCTATCCGCAGGAAAACGTCGTCTCGGGAGGGATGGTCGGTATCGATAGCCAATGGTTGCTTTTGTCGTGCGGGAGCGGCGCGGCCGGACTCACCGGAAGGACGCAATTCTAGCCTCGGTGCCGCCCAATTGCTCGAGCGTGCCCGAAACCACCAGCAGATCGCCATCTTCGAGCAACAACTCTCCGCCCGGATCGGCGAACCGCCGGCCGCGCCGGACCACCACCTTGACGCGGGCGCCCTCGAGCGGCAGATCGGTCAACGGCCGCCCGACGAGCGCGCTGCCGGGGCGGATCTCGATCGAGCGCAGATGGGTCTCGGCCCGCTCGATCTGCTCGCGCGAGCGATCGTCCAGGCCAGGGAAGAACCCGCTGAGCAGCGCGTACCGCCCCTCGCGGACCTGGGCGACGCGGCGCTGCACGCGCGCCAGCGGCACGTCGGCCAGCAGCATCACGTGCGAGGCCAGCATCAGGCTGCCCTCGACGATCTCGGGCACGACCTCGGTCGCGCCAGCCTCGCGCAGCCGCTCGATGTCGGATTCGTGCGAGGTGCGCACCAGCACCGGCAGCGCCGGCGCGTGCTGCCGCAGCACGTGCAGGACCCGCATCGCCGTCGGCGTGTCGTCGAAGGTGACGACCAGCGCCCGGGCCCGATGCAGGCCGGCCGCCTGCAGGGTGTCGCGCCGGGTCGAATCTCCGTAGACGACGGTCTCGCCGCTGCCGGCGGCCTGGCGGACACGATCGGGATCGAGGTCCAGCGCGATGTACGGCACCTGCTCGGTCTCGAGCACGTGCGCCAGCGCCTGCCCGCAGCGGCCGTAGCCGCAGATGATCACGTGCCGCTCCTGCTCGAGGCTGCGCGCGGCGATCCGCTGGAGCTGCAGCGAGCGCTGCAACCATTCGGCGCCGGAAAAGCGCAGCGCGATGCGACCGGCCTGTTGG
>JASGFT010000333.1:0-3150 GCA_047605425.1 Burkholderiaceae bacterium
CGCAGGTCGATGCCGCGCGGACGGGCGCGGGCGCCGCGCGCGCCCGCGAGTTGCCGCTGCTGGGCGTGCCGTTCGCGGTCAAGAACCTGTTCGACGTCGCCGGCCTGCCGACGCTGGCGGGCTCGAAGATCGAGCGCACGGCCGCGCCCGCGCGCGTCGACGGCTTGCTGGTGCGGCGCCTGGAGCAGGCGGGGGCGGTGCTGGTCGGCGCGCTGAACATGGACGAGTACGCGTACGGCTTCACCACCGAGAACAGCCATGCCGGCCCTTGCCGCAACCCGCACGACCTCACGCGCATCGCCGGCGGCTCGTCCGGCGGTTCGGCCGCGGCGGTGGCGGCCGGGCAGGTGCCGCTCGCGCTCGGCTCGGACACCAATGGCTCGATCCGCGTGCCGGCCTCGCTCAACGGCGTGTATGGGCTGAAACCCACGTTCGGCCGCCTGCCGCGCACCGGCACGTATCCGTTCGTCGCCAGCCTCGACCATCTGGGGCCGTTCGCCCGCTCGGTGCGCGACCTGGCGCTGAGCTACGACGCGATGCAGGGTCCCGAGACCCAGGCGCCGCGCGACCCGGGCTGCGCGCAGCGCGCGATCGAGGCGGCGACGCCGTTGCTCGGGCGGGGCGCGAACGATCTGCGCATCGGCGTGCTGGGCGGGTGGTTCCGGCGCTGGGCGCAGCCCGAGGCGCTGGCGGCCGTCGATGCCGTGGCCGGCGCGCTCGGCGTGCGGCGAATGGTCGAGCTGCCGCTGGTCGAAGCGGGGCGCGCGGCCGCCTTCCTCGTGACCAACGCCGAAGGGGCCGCGCTGCACCTGCCCGACCTGCGTCGCCGACCGCAGGATTTCGATCCGCTGGCGCGCGATCGGTTCCTGGCCGGTGCCTTGCTGCCGGCGGCCTGGGTGTTGCGCGCGCAGCGCGTGCGCCAGCGCTATGCCGAGGAAGCGGCGCGGATCTTCGCGCGGTTCGACGTGCTGCTCGCGCCGGCCACGCCCTGCGCGGCCACGCCGATCGGCGCCGAGTTCTTCGAGCTGGACGGCCAGCGCCTGCCGCTGCGCGCCAACATGGGGCTGCTGACGCAGCCGATCTCGTGCATCGGCCTGCCGGTGGTGGCCGTGCCGGTCTGGCGCGCCGATGCGTCGCTGCCGATCGGCGTGCAGGTGATCGCCGCGCCCTGGCGCGAGGACCTGGCGCTGCGCGTGGCCGCCGAGCTCGAACGCGCGGGCGTCACGCAGGCGCCGGTGGCGGACCTGGATGCCGACGAAGGAGTGGAGCCGTGATCGACAAGGCGCTGATCAACCTGCCCGAGGTGCTGGAGGAAGTGCGCGCCGCGTTCGCGCGCTACGAGGACGCGCTGGTGCACAACAAGGTGGAGATCCTCGACTCGCTGTTCTGGAACAGTCCGTACACCTTGCGCTACGGCGCGACCGAGAACCTCTACGGCTACGAGGCCATCGCGGCCTTTCGCGCCGGACGGCCGTCGCAGGGTCTGATGCGCGAGCTGCTGCGCGTGCAGATCGTCACTTATGGCCACGACTTCGCCACCGCGAACTGCGAGTTCCGCCGCGAGGGAGGCACCCGAACGGGGCGCCAGAGCCAGACCTGGATGCGAACTGAACAAGGTTGGCGCGTCGTGGCCGCGCACGTGAGCCTGATGGACTGAAAAAACGGTGCGCGGCCGGTGCTCGAGGTTGGCACGCGATATGCATTCCATCTTGTATCCAAGTTTGAATCACGCTGCGCCGCCGACGCGGCGTTCTTCCGGAGCCATCTCGTGAATCAGTTCAACCGCCGCGATTCCCTCAAGTCCCTTGCCGCGCTGGGTGCGGCCGGCGGCCTCGGCATGCTGAGCCCGCTGGCGCGGGCGCAGAAACCCATTACCGTCGGCATGATCTACGTCGGCGCGCGCGACGACTACGGCTACAACCAGGCGCGCGCGCAGGCGGCGGCCGAGCTGAAGAAGATCGCCGGCGTGATTCGGCCTGGACTTCGCGGCGGTCGCCGAGATCCACGGCCGCATCGAGCAGGTGCGTGACCGGGGCGGCGCCGTGCTGCTGGTCAGCGAGGACCTGGACGAGCTGCTGGCGTTGTCGGACCGTATCGTCGTGATGAGCGCGGGCCGCATCGTCCACGAAACGCCCGCCGCCGGCGCGGACCGCCACGAGCTGGGCGCTTTCATGGGCGGAGGCCATTGAACCGATGAAGATCGACGCCGAGCCCTTCACCTACGAATTCGAGCTGCCGCGCACGGCGCTGGTCCTGATCGACATGCAGCGGGACTTCATCGAGCCCGGCGGCTTCGGCGAGACGCTGGGCAACGACGTCTCGCTGCTCGGCGCGATCGTACCGGCCACGCAAGCGGTGCTCGCCGCCTGGCGCGCGGCCGGCGGCTTCGTCGTGCATACGCGCGAGGCGCACCGCCCGGACCTGTCGGACTGCCCGCCGGCCAAGCGCGATCGCGGCAATCCGACGCTGCGGATCGGCGACCCGGGACCGATGGGCCGGATCCTCGTGGCCGGCGAGCCCGGCAACCAGATCATCGACGCGGTAGCCCCGGTGGCCGGCGAGCTGGTCATCGACAAGCCGGGCAAGGGCGCCTTTCATGCGACTGGCCTGCACCGGCTGCTGCAGGCACGCGGCATCACGCACCTGATCTTCGGCGGCGTGACCACCGAGGTCTGCGTGCAGACCACGATGCGCGAAGCCAATGACCGCGGCTACGACTGCCTGCTGCTCGAGGACTGCACCGACAGTTATTTCCCGCGCTTCAAGTCGGCCACGATCGAGATGATCCGCGCGCAGGGCGCGATCGTCGGCTGGACGGCGCCGAGCGCGGCGCTGCACGCGGCGCTGCACGCGGCGCTGGCCGGGCGCTGAGCGGAGTACCATCCGGTGGTGCCCATCGCCCCGCGTTCTTCCCCACGATCGACTTCCGCTGACGGCGGCGCCTTCCGGTCGCGCGCGGACGAGGTCCATGCGCAGCTCAAGCGCGACATCGCCGGCTTCAAGCTCGTGCCCGGCGACCGCTTCACCGAGAACGAGATCTGCGAGCGTCTCGGCGTCTCGCGCACGCCGGTGCGCCAGGCGCTGTTCCGGCTGCGGCAGGAGGGCTTCGTCGAGGTGCTGTTCCGCAGCGGCTGGCGCGTGCTGCCCTTC
>JASGFT010000334.1:0-3117 GCA_047605425.1 Burkholderiaceae bacterium
CCTGCGCCATCGCATCGGCCCGCGCCAAGGCGGTGGCGCGCGTGCGCCTGCGTCGTCGGCTGAGCCTCGTCGCCGTCGGCGCCGCCAGCCGGCTCGGCCTGCCCATCGCGCGGCGCATCCCTGCGGTCGGGCCGATCGTCGAAGCGGACGTCGACGACCGGCACCTCGGCCTCGCGCACGGTTTCCAGATATTCGTAGACGGCCTGGCACAGGGCCGCGGTGCCCTCGCCGGTGACGCCCGAGATCACGAACACGCGCTCGACCGGAATCGCCTGGCGGCCCCGGCCGCGAAAGCGCTTGACGAAATCGTCGACCAGCGCCTGCCGCTCGGACCCGGGAACGGCGTCGATCTTGTTCAGCACCAGCCAGCGCGGCTTGCGCGCCAGCTCCTCGTCGTAGCGGCCCAACTCCTGCAGGATCGCGCGCGCGTCGCGCACCGGATCGGCCTGCGGATCGGGCGGCTGCAGGTCGACCAGGTGCAGCAGCAGTCGCGTGCGCTGCAGGTGGCGCAGGAACCGGTGGCCGAGCCCCGCGCCGTCGGCGGCGCCCTCGATCAGCCCCGGGATGTCGGCCATCACGAAGCTCTTGGACGGCGCCACGCGCACGACGCCGAGGTTCGGATGCAGCGTCGTGAACGGGTAATCGGCGATCTTGGGCCGCGCGTTGCTGACCGCGGCGATCAGCGTCGACTTGCCGGCGTTGGGCAGCCCGAGCAGCCCGACGTCGGCCAGCACCTTCAGCTCGAGCCGCAGGTTGAACTGCTCGCCCGGCGTGCCGGGTGTCGCCTGGCGCGGCGCGCGGTTCGTGCTCGACTTGAAATGGATGTTGCCCAGGCCGCCTTCGCCGCCCTTGGCCAGCACGACCCGCTGGCCGTCGGCGGTCAGGTCGGCGATCAGCTCGCCGGTGTCGTCGTTCCAGACCTGCGTGCCGACCGGCATCCGCAGCACGACGTCCTCGGCGGCCGCCCCGTACTGGTCCGAGCCGCGACCGCGCTCGCCGTTGCGCGCCTGGTGCTTGCGCGCGTAGCGATAGTCGATCAGCGTGTTGATGTTGCGATCGGCGACGGCGATCACGCTGCCGCCGCGCCCGCCGTCACCGCCGTCCGGCCCCCCCTTGGGGATGAACTTCTCGCGGCGGAACGACACGATGCCGGCCCCGCCGTCGCCGGCAATGACCTCGATCCGGGTTTCGTCGATGAATTTCATGAAAAAGCCCCGCCAGGCGGGGCTTTCGAGCCGAACCCCGGAACGACCGGGGCGACGCTTGCCATACCGCCTGAGCGATATCAGCTACGCGGTTCGATGCTGACGGTCTGGCGGCGCAGCGCGCCCTTGACCGCGAACTTGACCTGACCATCGGTCAACGCGAACAGCGTCCAGTCCTTGCCGACGCCGACGTTGGCGCCCGGATGGAAGCGCGTGCCGCGCTGGCGAACGATGATCGACCCGGCCGACACCTGCTGGCCGCCGAAAGCCTTGACGCCCAGCATCTTCGGCTTGGAATCGCGCCCGTTGCGTGTGGAGCCGCCGCCTTTTTTCTGTGCCATGAGTCGTTACTCCTCGATCAAGCCTGCTGCGCCGGCTGCTGCTCGGCGGCGGCTTCGCCGAGCGACGAAGCGATCTTGCCGATGAGCAGCTCGGTGTAGTTCTGGCGATGGCCCTGCGATTTACGATAATGCTTGCGGCGACGCATCTTGAAGATGCGGACCTTGTCGTGACGACCATGGGACAGGACCGTCGCCGAAACCGTCGCGCCTTGCACCAGCGGAGCACCGACGGCGATCTGGTCGCCCCTGCCCACCGCCAGCACCTGGTCGATCGTCACTTCAGCTCCGATGTCCGCCGGCATCTGTTCTACTTTGATTTTCTCGCCGGCAGCAACCTTGTATTGTTTGCCGCCGGTTTTTATGACCGCGTACATGGGGAAAGAACCTCGAAGATGTTGAAGCCCCGCGCGCGCGAGCATGCACGCGCGCCAGGGAACTCAGTAAGATACCGGATTGACCTCTGCGGTGTCAATCTCCTGATCGACAGAACGAACGGAGCGGGAACCCTTCGCCGGGCAAGCGCCCCGGCACCCATCGACTGCCTCCATGCGCCGACTGCGTCTTTATAATGCGCGAGAAATGAAACCCGCAGAGCTCTTTCCCGTCCTGGCGGCCGACCTGGCCGAGGTCGATCTGGTCATCCGGTCGCGGTTGACCTCCGACGTCGCGCTGGTCAACACCGTCGCCGACTACATCATCGCCGCCGGCGGCAAGCGCATGCGCCCGGTGCTGGTGCTGCTGATGGCGCGAGCGCTCGGCTACCGCGGCGAGCGAGACCACTATCTGCTGGCCGCCGTCATCGAGTTCATCCATACGGCCACGCTGCTGCACGACGACGTCGTCGACGAATCCGAGCTGCGCCGCGGCCGCAAGACGGCCAACGCCCGGTTCGGCAACGCCGCCTCGGTGCTGGTCGGCGACTTCCTGTACTCGCGCGCGTTCCAGATGATGGTCGAGCCCGGCCACATGCGCGTGATGCAGGTGCTGGCCGACGCCACCAACGTCATCGCCGAGGGCGAAGTCCTGCAGTTGATGAACTGCAACGACCCGGACGTCGACGAGGCGCGCTACCTGCAGGTGATCCGCTACAAGACCGCCAAGCTGTTCGAGGCGGCGGCCGGCATCGGCGCGATCCTGTGCGACGCGGCGCCCGAGATCGAGAGCGCGGCGATGGAGTACGGCGCGCGTCTGGGCACCGCGTTCCAGTTGATCGACGACGTACTCGACTATGCCGGCAACCCGGAAGAGATCGGCAAGAACGTCGGCGACGACCTGCGCGAAGGCAAGGCCACGCTGCCGCTGATCCACGTGATGCGCGCCGGCACGCCCGACGAACGCACGATGGTCCGCCAGGCGATCCAGAACGGCCACACCGACCAGCAGGACCGCGTGCTGGCCGCCATCCATCGGACCGGCGCGCTCGCCTACGCCCGCGACCGCGCGCTGGCCGAAGCCGAAGCCGCCCGGACCGCGATCGCCGGTTGGCCGGCCTCCGTCTATCGCGACGCGCTCGCCTACTTCACGGCCTACGCCGTCGACCGCGACCGCTGAGCCCGCGCGGGGCCGGCGCC
>JASGFT010000335.1:0-3091 GCA_047605425.1 Burkholderiaceae bacterium
AAAAGCGGCGCCAGGACGATGAAGCGATGCTGGTCGGCAAAGGCGGCGAAGGCCTCGCGATAGAGCGTCATCAGCCGAGCGGTGCCGTGCACGGCGACCAGCAGGCGATACTCGCCCGCGTTGGCCAGCTCGAACGCTTCCGGCACGTAGGCACACCAGGAGAAGCGCGGATCGGCGCGGCTGGCCCAGATGGCCGTGCGCCGGCGATCGTAGAAACCCAGCGTCTGGTTCCCGCCCGTCATCGTCGTGCTCCTGTCCTCTGCCGACACGCTTCACCCATCCTGAAGTCAGCCATACTTTTGTAGCGACGAAAAGCACTTATTGTACCAAGAGCGACGGCGCCCTCCTTTCCGGGTAAACTGCCGCGTCACAGGGAGAAAGACTTGGCGAAAGTCCGGAAAGCGGCCGGCGGCGCGACGCCGCTGCAAAACGAACTGGCCCGGCAGATCCTTGCGCAGATCGAGAAGGACGCGCTGTCCGCCGGCGATCCGGTGCGCGAACTTGTCCTGGCGCGCGCCTTCGGCGTGTCGCGTACCCCCGTGCGCGCCGCGCTGGGCGTGCTCGAAGGGCTGGGCTATGTGCGGCTGACGCCGGGCCGCGGCTTCGTGCTGGCGCGCAAGCTCAACGGCAGCAAGAGCGCCACCGCGCGCTTGCCACGCTCGCCGTTCGACGAGCTGGGCGCCGCGCTCCTGGCGGATCGGGCGCGCGGCCGCATCCCGGCCGAGGTCTCCGAGACCGAACTGATGCCGCGCTACGGCGTGTCGCGCGGCGCCCTGCGGCGCGTCCTGATGAAGCTGGCGGACGACGGCCTGATCCGAAGGCAGCGCGGCCATGGCTGGCGCTTCGCGGAGGCGCTGGATTCGCGCGAGGCGGTCGTCGAGAGCTACCGCTTCCGCCTGATCGTCGAGTGCGCGGGCCTGCGCGAGCCCACCTTCGCCGCCGATCCCGACGAGCTCGAGCGGCTGCGCCAGGCGCATCTGGCGCTGCTGCCCGGCGAGCGGCCCGTCGACCCGCGCACCTGGATCGAGACCAACCGCGCCTTCCACGAGACGCTCGCGGCCTGGTCGGGCAACCGCTACCTGCTGCAGGCAGTGCAGCGGCAGAATGCGCTGCGCCGGTTCGGCGAATACAGCACCTTCGCGCGGCTCGCGCCCGACCGCGTCGCCCAGTCGTCACGCGAGCATCTGGAAATCCTCGATGCCGTCGCGTCGGACGATCGCGACTGGGCCGCGACCTTGCTCTATCGCCATCTCGACCTGACGGTGCGCATCTATGGCGGCGCCAACGGCACCCCCACGACGGAAGCCGATCAGGAGAAGAAGGGATCGACCGGCGTCAAGGCGCCGGCCCGTGCCTCGATCGCCTCCGCGGCGGCCAGGCAGAGATCTTCGCGGTAGCGGCCGCCGATCAGCTGCACGCCCACCGGCAATCCCTTGGCAGTGCCGGTCGGCACGGCGACCGCCGGCAGGCCCAGCACCGGCACGGCCAGCTCGATCGACTGCGCGGTCATCATGCGCCGCGTGGTCGGCTCGTCGATCAGGTCGAGTCCTACCCGGAACGGCAGCTCGCCGCAGCTATGCGTCAGGATCAGCGGCCGCTCCTCGAGGAAGAGCTGCCACAGCCGCAGCAGCCGGTCGCGGTCGGCCAGCGCCTCGAGCGTGTCGCGCGGATCGCGCTCCGGATAGACGGCGCGCCACAGGCCGAGCGATTTCTGGATCGCGGCGTCGCCCCACTTGGCAACCGAAGGCTCCAGCGCGGCGATCACGTCGTCCATCGCCATGCGGCCCCACAGGTCGATGACTTTGCCGAACTCCGGCGGCGAGACCTCCTCGACGATATAGCCGGCATCCGTCAGCCACGCAGCCGCCTGATGGATCGCCGCCTCGATCTCGGGCGCCACGCCGCCGCGCGCCGCGGGATCGACGACCATGGCGACGCGGATCGGCTTGGCCGGCGCGGGTCCGGTCAACGGCACGTCGACCCAGCGATTGTCGTGAGGGCTGCCGACGGCCATCGCCTGCAGGGCAGCGCGGGCGTCGCGCACGGTGCGCGTCAGCGGTCCCTGCACCGCCATCAGCGCCGAGGAGATCGGCCGCTTGCCGGTCGCGGTGAAGTTGAAGCCCGGGATACGTCCGTAGGTCGGGCGCAGGCCGACCAAGCCGCAGCAATAGGCGGGAAAGCGCACCGATCCGGCGATGTCGTTGCCCTGGGCGATGGCACCGATGCCGGCCGCCGTCGCGGCCGCCGCGCCGCCGCTCGATCCACCGGCGGTGTGATCGCGGTTCCACGGATTCAACGTGGCGCCATGCAGCTCGTTGTCGGTGAACCAGCGCATCGAGAAGGCCGGTGCATTGGTGCGGCCGACGATGATCATCCCGGACGCGCGCATGTTGGCGATGACGGGATTGTCGCGGTCGGCCATCAGGTCCTTGAAGGCCACGACGCCGCCGTCGGTCGGGCAGCCCTTCTGGTCGAGGTTGATCTTGGTGGTGGCCGGCACGCCGTGCAGCGGCCCCACGTCATCGCCGCGCGCCAGCGCGCGATCGGCTTCGTCGGCGGCGGCCAGCGCCTCGTCATGCAGGGCCAGCACGACACCGTTGATGGTGGGGTTCACCGCATCGAGCCGCGCCAGCGACGAGGCGATCACCTCGCGCGCCGAAACCTTGCGGTCGCGGATCAGGGCAGCGGTCTCGACGCCGTCGAGTTTCCAAAGGTCGGTCATCACGCAGTCTCCTGGAGAGGTGGCAAGTCGAGGGCCGGCGAAGCTTCGAGCAGCGCCTTGGTGTAGGCATGCTGCGGCCGGTCGAAGATGTCGTCGCGCGTGCCTTGTTCGACGATGCGGCCGCCCTGCATGACGATCACGCGGTCGGCGATCTCCTCGACGGCCGAGAGATCGTGGCTGATGAACAGGCAGGCGAAGCCGCGTTCGCGCTGCAGCGTGCGGAAGAGTGCCAGCACCTGCTTCTGGATGGTCATGTCGAGCGCCGAGACCGGCTCGTCGGCGACGATGAAATCGGGGCGGCGCACGATCGCCCGCGCGATCGCCACGCGCTGGCGCTGGCCACCCGACAGTTCGTGCGGCAGGCGCTGG
>JASGFT010000336.1:0-3067 GCA_047605425.1 Burkholderiaceae bacterium
GTTGGCGTTGGCGTTGGCGTTGGCGTTGGCGTTGGCGTTGGCGTTGGCGTTGGCGGTGGCGGTGGCGGTGGCGGTGGCGTCTGTGGCGTTGGCGTCTGTGGCGCTGGTGGCGCTGGTGGCGCTGGTGGCGTTGGTGTCAGTGGCGGTGGCAGCAACGCTGAGAGCCTCTCGACCCTCCGAGCCCACCGCACCGGCCCGGACTGGCGTGGCGGCCCGCGAAGACGCGTCGGAGACGCCCCCCGGAACGAGCTGCGAATCGAGATCGCGACCGATCATCGCCCGCGCCAGTTGCCCGGTGCTCGCACCCGCCGCCGGCAGCGTCGCGACGAGCCTGCCGCCGCGCAGCACGGCGATCCGGTCGCTGACCCGCAGCACCTCGTCGAGCTTGTGCGAGATGAAGATCATCGACAGCCCGTCGGCGACGAAGCGCGACAGCGTCGCGAACAGCGACTCGCTCTCCTGCGGCGTCAGCACCGCGGTCGGCTCGTCGAGGATCAGGATCCGCGCGCCGCGCACCAACGCCTTGAGGATCTCGACGCGCTGCCGCTCGCCGACCGACAGATCGGCGACCCGCGCGTCCGGATCGACGTCCAGGCCATAAGCCCGCGCGTTCTCGAGCAGCCGCGCGCGAACCGCGGCGCGCGCCGAACGCCAGCGCGTCAGCGGCTCGAGGCCGACCAGCACGTTGTCGAGCACGGTCAGGTTGTCGGCGAGCGTGAAATGCTGGTGGACCATGCCGATGCCGGCGGCCAGCGCCGCCCGGGTGTCGCCGGGCGGCAGCGCGCGGCCGAAGGCCTCGATGCGGCCCGCGTCCGGCACGTACTGGCCGAACAGCATCGACACCAGCGTCGACTTGCCGGCGCCGTTCTCGCCGAGCAGCGCGAGCACCTCGCCGCGCGCCAGCGTCAGCGAGACCGCATCGTTGGCCAGCACCGATCCGAACCGCTTGCTGACGCCGTCGACGCGCAACACGATCGAACCGGCCGCATCGACGGGCGTCGCGCCGGCGCAGCTCACGAGGCCTCGGCCCGAGGGTCCGGCCGGCGCAGACGGCAGCGTCGCGGGCGCACGCTTATTTCGCGTTCGGCTTCGGTTGCCCGTCGTTGACCTTGACGCTGAACTTGCCGGCGCGCATCTCCTCGGCGCGCGCCGTCACCTTGTCCATCACGTCCTTCGGCACCTTGCCCTCGAACGTGCCGAGCGGCGCCAGGTCCGAGCCCTTGTGCCGCATCATCGAGTACGGGCCGTAGTCCTCGGCCTTGAAACGCCCCTCCCTGACCGCCGCCAGCGCGCGATCGATCGTCGGCTCCATGAACCACAGCGCCGACGCGACGACGGTGTCCGGGTACTTGTCCTGCGTGTCGATGACGTTGCCGATCGCCAGCTTGCCGCGCTCCTTGGCGGCGTCCGATACGCCGAAGCGCTCGGCATAGAGGACGTCGGCGCCCTTGTCGAGCATCGCGAACGACGCTTCCTTGGCCTTCGGCGGATCGAACCACGAGTTGATGAAGCTCACCGTGAACTCGACCTTCGGATTGATCTCGCGCGCGCCGGCGATGAACGCGTTCATCAGCCGGTTGACCTCGGGGATCGGATAGCCGCCGACCATGCCGATCTTGTTCGACTTGGTCATCACGCCGGCGATCATGCCGGTCAGGTACGAAGGCTCCTGGATGTAGTTGTCGAACACCGAGAAGTTCGGCTCCTGGATCTTGCCCGACGAGCCCATCAGGAAGGCCGTCTTCGGGTAGTCCTTGGCGACCTTGCGCGCCGCCGCCTCGACCGCGAAGGCCTCGCCGACGATCAGCGCGTTGCCCTGCTCGGCGTACTGGCGCATGACGCGCTCGTAGTCGGCGTTGGCGACGCTCTCGGAGAGCTTGTACTCGATCTCGCCGCGGGCGACGGCCGCGTTCAGCGCCTTGTGGATCCGGCTGACCCATTGCTGCTCGACCGGCACCGTGTAGATGGCGGCGACCTTGACCCGGGTCTGCGCGGCCGCCTCGGCGGGCGCCAGTCCCAGCAGCGGAACGGCCAGCGTCGAGGCCAGGGACAGCGCGCAGCCGGCGAGCAGCGCGCGGCGGGTCGTTTGGACGGGCATGAGATTTCTCTGCGGTAGGGGGAGGGACGAAAATGATGAGGAGCGACGACGACGATTCTATCCGAGGCGCCGGGGCTTGGGGCCTAACATCCTTGACCGTACGCATCGGCTAATACCTTCTCTAAACGCCGTGGTACCCAACCGTCGTAATGCTGTGGGCCAAGGTCGGCCGCCGGCTTAGCATCATCTAAACAATCAAAAAGCAGTGAGCATTTCAGGCAACAGCGGACCGTAAGAATCATTAACCAGTGGGAGTAGACAGCCTCAACTTTTCCTCGAACACATCGACATACGCCACACCGCAACACAATACCTCCCTCTAAGCGGAATGGCGCTGCCTTAAGCTTGCGGGACCGGAAGTGTGTGAGGCAAGCCATTGAATGAGAGGGGACCGACCAAGGATAGATAGGATGGGTGTTCTCAAGCATCCAGCCAACTACCCAGGGAAGGTCCCCGATGAATCGTAATGCGCGCAGCCGCCGGCAGCAACGGGCCAGCAGGATCGAGCAACGAGCAGGCTCGGTGCGGGCGGTGGATTTGTTCAACGTGCTGACCAGCCCGGAGTTGATCGAGACGACTGAGGCGCTGATGCCGGCGCATCGGGAGCGGCTGTATCCGCCGACGGTGACCCTGTCGATGTTCATGCGACAGACGCTGCAGGCGGACGGCTCGTGCCAGAACGCGGTCAACGGCTGGGCGGCGCAGCGGGCGGCCGATGGACTATCAGTGGCCAGTGTTTGCACCGGGGCGTACTGCCGGGCACGCCAGCGGCTGCCGCAGACGATGGTCCAGGCGCTGGCACGCCAGAGCGGCCGGCTGCTCAGCGAGCGGGCGCCGCAGCACTGGCGCTGGCGTGGCCGGTCGGTCAATCTGGTCGATGGCACGGGCCTGTCGATGCCCGATACCAAGCCAAACTAGTGCCAGGCAGAAAAGTGGTTTTTTCTCAGCCACCCAACCGCGCCGAGCTGT
>JASGFT010000337.1:0-3052 GCA_047605425.1 Burkholderiaceae bacterium
CCCTGCGAAAATCCCCTCATATCACTTGTCGGTCTGAGGCGCAGCCTCGTTAGCCTCTTCAGCTTTGGCTGCGGCCGTCCGCGCGGACCCGGATCGGTCGGGCTGTCTGCTCGCGGTCGTCGACATCGCCCCGGAGGTCCTTGATGCGACGATGGAGCGCGTCAACATCTCGCAGTTGGCCCCGATTGCGGGCAACTGCCAAGTGGATGCTGATAAGACCGGTCAAGGCACTACCTTCGGATTGGCGAACCGATTCAGCTAACGTTCTTAGCTCTCCTGACGGATTGCCGCCGTGCATCAAGCCCGGTGCAATGGGCGCCGTCATGCCGATCAATGAAAAAGACAGCATCCCCGATGTGCCGGACGATGCATCGAACGAGACCGACGCGTCGGGCAATCCTTCGCCTCCGGATGCCTTCGATAGTCCGTGGAAGGACGCGATCGAGCAGGCGTTTCCGGAGTTCCTCGCGTTCTACTTCCCGAGCGCCCATCGCGGCATCGACTGGGCTCGCGGCCATTCGTTCCTGGGCACGGAGTTGCGCGGCATCCTGCGCGAGGCCGATGCGGGCGTACGGTATGCCGACCAGCTCGTACAGGTGCATCGCAAGCGTGGCGGTCCGGGCTGGGTCTACGTCCATGTCGAGGTGCAGGCCGCCCGCAAGACCGACTTCGAGCGGCGGATGTTCACCTACAACTATCGGCTGTTCGAGCGTTTCGGCCGGCCGGTGGCCAGCCTGGCGGTGCTGGCCGACCCGCACCGGCGCTGGCGTCCGGACGGCTACGGTTTCGAGTTGTTCGGCAGCCGGCACTGTTTGAGTTTCCCGACGGTCAAGCTGTTGGACTATGAGGCCGACATCGATGCGCTGTTGGCCGATCCGAATCCGTTCGCGTTGGTGACGGCCGCGCACTTGCTGACGCGCCGGACGCGCGGTCGGCCCAGGCAGCGGCTGGCGGCCAAGTGGAAGCTGGTGCGACTGCTGTACGAGCGCGACTGGGACCGGGAGCGGGTGGTCGGCTTGTTCAAGGTGCTGGACTGGATGATGACGCTGCCCGATGCCTTGGAAGATCGTCTATGGCAGGATATCGAAGCGTTCGAGGGGAAGCGGAACATGCCTTACATCACGAGTGTCGAGCGGATCGGGCTGCGCAAGGGGTTCGAGAAGGGGGTTCAGCAGGGGCTGCAGCAGGGCCGCGAGCAGCTTCTCCTCGATCTGCTCACCCACCGTTTCGGCCCCTTGCCCGCGGCGATCGTGGCTCGAGTCGAATCCGGCACGGCGGCAGACATCGACCGCTGGGCGCGCCGGGTGCTCGACGCCAGTTCGCTGGACGAGGTTTTGTCAGGCGACGCCTGAACGCCTGGCCTCATTCTGGCATCACTCGCTTCGCGCTACCGATCAACGGCGCGCTGCTGTGCGACATCTGGTTCGACGTGCCGCACCGCTCGACGCGCACGAGATGGCGGCGCGCTACGAGTTGCCCGAGCGCGAAGGCGAAGGCAGGCGCGACGGCGATGTCGCCGGCGCCAGCGCCGAGGGCGTCGCGGCCGGCGGCCCGCCGACGTCCGACGACGGCGCGCGCGGCAATCCCGACCGAGCGTCGTCCCAGAACCCGCCCATCGCCTTCATCAACACCGCGCTCGCCACCAGCCGCCGGCTGGCCAGCGTCAGCGCGGTCGCGCGCGCCGAATACGATGCCGTCTGCGCGGTGACGACGTTCAGGTAGCTGACCGTGCCGGCCAGGTACTGGTTGTTGGTCAGCTCCAGCGTCTGCGCGGCGCTGTCGACGACCTCGCGCTGCAAGGCTTCCTCGCGCGCCAATCCGTGCAGCGACAGCAGATTGTCCTCGACCTCCTGGAACGCGGTCAGCACGGTCTGCCGGTAAGTGGCGACCGCCTGGTCGTAGCGGGCGATCGCCTGCGCCCTGACCGAGCCGCGGTTGCCGGCGTCGAACAGCGTCAGCGCCAGCGACGGCCCGAGCGACCAGAACCGGTACGGCAGCGACAGCAGGTTCGACCAGGCGTTCGACGCGGTGCCGCCGGCCGCGCTCAAGCTCAAGGTCGGATAGAACGCCGCCTGCGCGACGCCGATCTGCGCGTTGGCCGCGGCGACCCGGCGCTCGGCGCCGCCGATGTCGGGCCGCCGCTCGAGCAGCGCCGACGGGACGATGGCCGGAACGGCCGGCAACGCCGGCACCTCGTCGGTCGGCACGATCGTCAGCGCCGACGGCGGACGCCCGGTCAGCGCGGCGATCGCGTGCTCGAGCTGGCCGCGGCTGACGGCCAGGTCCAGCACTTGCGCGCGCGCATTCAGCAACTGCGTCTGCGCCTGCGTGACGTCGGTGCGGGCGGCGACGCCGGCGTCGTAACGGTTCGACGTGATCTCGAGCGAGCGCTCGTAGGCGGCGACCGTCTCCTCGAGCAGCCTGCGCTGTGCATCCGAGATCCGCAGTTGCAGGTAGGTCTGCACGAGCGTGGCCTGCGCGCTGAGCACGGCGGCGCGCAGGTCGGCCTCGCTGGCGGCGACGCTCGCCTCGTTCGACTCGACGTTGCGCCGCACGCGGCCCCACAGGTCGGCTTCCCATGACGCGCTGAGCGTCAGGCGGTTGGTCTCGGTGATCGGCGCCGACGTGCTGACCGAATTGGTCGCCTGCACCGACGCATTGCGGCCGCGCGTGTGCGTGACGGTGCCGCCCAGCGTCGGCCACTGCGCGGCGCGCGCCACCCCGAGCGCGCCGATCGCCAGGCGGTAGGCGGCCTCTGCCGACGCCACCGTCTGGTTCGAGACGCTGACCGATTCGACCAGCTCGTCGAGCAGCGGATCGCCGTAGACCGACCACCACCTGCCGGGATCGCGTTCGTCCGCGGGCGCGGCGGTCTTCCAGCCGGCGGGCGCGACGGCCGGCGGCGCGGTCTCGCCAGCCGGCGCCTCCTTGAACGCGTCGGGCACTTCGACGGCCGGACGGTGGTAGTCGGGGCCGACCATCGCGCAGGCGGCCAGGCCGGCGGCGCAGGCGAGCAGCGCCCAGCGCGCGGTCGAGCGCGGCAGGCCGCGGC
>JASGFT010000338.1:0-3029 GCA_047605425.1 Burkholderiaceae bacterium
GCTGGCGGCGGCCAGCGCGGCCTCGGCCGCGGCCAGGTCGGGACGGCGATACAGCAGCGTCGACGGCAAGCCGGGCTCGACCAGCGGAATCGCCAGGTCGGCGAAGGTTTCTTCCCGCAGCGCGGCGTCCTGTGGCAGGCGGCCCAGCAGCAGGGCCAGCGCCGACGCGGCCTGCCGCTGCTGCAGCTCGAGCGGGATCAGCGCCGTGCGCTGCGACAGCACCGTCGTGCGTTGTTGCGAGACCTCGAGCGCGGTGGCGACGCCGTGGCGGCGCTTGGCCTCGACGACGCCCTGCACCCGCTCGGCGGTGGCCAGGTTGTCGCGCGCGATCTGCAGGCGCTCGCGCGCCGCCAGCCACTGGAAATACGTGTTGGCGACGTTGGCCGCGACCGTCAACCGCACCGTCTGCGCGTCGAAGCGCGTCGCCGCCAGCGAGGCCTGGCTCGCGCGGACCGTCGCGGCGATGCGGCCCCACAGGTCGATCTCGTAGCTGGCGGTCAGGCCCAGCGACGTCGTTTCGCGTCGCGTGCCGTCCTCGCCGTCGGCCTGCGCGCGCGAGGCCGAGGTGTCGGCGCTGGCCGAGACGACCGGCGCGCGCGCCACGTTGGCGATGGCCAGCGCCAGATCCGCCTGGCGCACGCGTTCGGCGGCGATGCGCAGGTCGGTGTTGGCGGCCAGCGCCTCGTCGATCAGCGCGGTGAGCTGCGCGGACCGGAAGTGCCGCCACCACGCGGCATCGACCGGTGCGGCGTTCGGGTCGACGGCGTTCGACTCGGCCCATTGCGCGGGCAGGGCCGGCGCGGCCGGAGGCGGCGGATCGGTGATCGCGCAGGCGGCGCTGAACAGCGCGGCCAGCGCGGCCAGGCAGGCCCGCGCCGGGCGGCGCGACGAGGCGATGACGGGCGGGGCGATGATGGGCATCAGCGACGTCACTCCGAGGCCAACGCGGTGACCGGGTCGAGGCTCGCGGCCTTGCGCGCGGGCAGGTAGCCGAACACGAGGCCGGTCAGGAACGCGCAGCCGAAGGCCAGCAGCACGGGCTCGGTCGCGAAGGCGACCGGCGTGCCCCCGCTTCGGATCAAGGCCGCGGTGCCCAGCCCCAGCACGACGCCGATCGCGCCGCCCAGCGCCGAGACCACCAGCGCTTCGATCAGGAACTGCTGCTGGATGTCGGCCATCCGGGCGCCGGTCGCCATGCGGATGCCGATCTCGCGCGTGCGTTCGGTGACGCTGACCAGCATGATGTTCATCACGCCGATCCCGCCGACCAGCAGCGAGATCGCGGCGATCGAGCCGAGCAGTATCGTCATCGTGTTCTGCGTCTCGGTCGCCGTTTCGATGATCGACGTCATGTTGCGGATCTGGAAGTCGACGGTGCCGTGCCGTTCGGTCAGCAGCGCCTCGACGGCCGCCTGCGTCTCGTCGATGCGCTCGACGTCGTCGACCGCGACGGTCACGTTGCGCAGGAAGCGCTGGCCCGACAGCCGCAACTGGCTGGTCTGGTAGGGCAGCAGGATCGTGTCGTCCTGGTCCTGTCCATTGGGCGAGGCGCCGCGCGGGCTCATCACGCCGATGACCTGGAAGACCAGGTTGTTGACGAGCACGAACTGGCCGAGCGGATCGGCGTCGCCGAACAGGCCGCGCGCCACGGTCTGGCCCAGCACGGCGACCGTCGCGTAGCTGCGCTCGTCGTCGTCGGTGAAGAACGTGCCGCGCGCGACCGGCCAGCGCCGCGCTTGCGGGAGCTTGGACGAGGTGCCGATCGCCGAGGTGCCGACGTCGGCGTCGGCGAAGCGGACGGTCACGCTGCTTTCCTGCTCGGGAACGGCCGCCAGCACGTTGGGGACGGTCTCGTCGATGGCCTGGACGTCGGCCAGCACCAGCGTCGCCGTCGACCGGAAACCGCGCTGGTTCGGCGCGCCGGGCCGCACCAGCAGCAGGTTCGAGCCCATCGCGCTGATCCGGTCGATGACGGCCTGCTTGGCGCCGTCGCCGATCGCCAGCATCGCGATCACCGACGCCACGCCGATGACGATGCCCAGCAGCGTCAGGATCGCCCGGAACAGGTTCGTGCGCAGCGCGCGCAAGGCCGAGCGCGTCGCCTCGATCGCGCCGGCCCACCAGCCCAGGCCGTTGCCGGCGGGCGGGGCCGCCAGGACCGCGGGAGCCGGGGAGGCGGTCGGCGTCGGGATCGGCGGGACGGCGGCCGGCGGTGCGGGTGATGTCGGTGATGTCGGTGATGTCGGTGTTGTCGGTGATGTCGGTGATGCGGGCGCCGCCAGCGGCGCGCCGATGAACTCGTCGCGCGGCCGGTCGGCGAGGATGCGGCCGTCGCGGATCTCGATGATCCGGTGGGCGTGGCGCGCGACCTCTTCGGCGTGCGTGATCAGGATCACCGTGTGTCCCTGCGCCGACAGCGAGGCCAGCAGCGCCATCACGTCGGCGCCGCTGCGGCTGTCGAGCGCGCCGGTCGGCTCGTCGGCGAGGATCACGCGGCCGCCGTTGACCAGGGCCCTGGCGATCGAGACGCGCTGCTGCTGGCCGCCCGACAACTGGTTCGGGCGATGGTCGACGCGATCGGCCAGGCCCAGCGTGGCCAGCAGCGCCAGCGCGCGCTCGCGCCGCTGCGACGGCGACAGGCCCGCGTACATCGCCGGGATCTCGACGTTCTCGGCCGCGCTGCAGGTGGCGATCAGGTGGTAGCTCTGGAACACGAAGCCGAAGGCTTCGCGGCGCAGCGTCGCCAGCTCGTCGCGGTCGAGCGCGGCGACGTCGCGGCCCATGAAACGGTATTCGCCGCTGCTCGGCCGATCGAGGCAGCCGAGCAGGTTCATCAGCGTCGACTTGCCCGAGCCCGACGCGCCCATGATCGCGACGAACTCGCCGGCCCGGATCCGCAGGTCGATGTCGTGCAGCACCTCGACCGCCAGATCGCCGTTGACGTAGGTCTTGCGGATCCGGCGCAGCGCGATCAGCGGCGCGGCGGCAGCGTCGGCGTTCGCGTCCGGCGCGGCCGCGGTGGCCACGGC
>JASGFT010000339.1:0-3017 GCA_047605425.1 Burkholderiaceae bacterium
CAGCCGCACCAGCCGCACCAGCCGCACCAGCCGCACCAGCCGCACCAGCCGCACCGTCGGCAACCCCTTCGGCTCCCGGCGATCCATAGCGCTGCCGCGCGAACGCCGCCAGCCGCTCGCGGATCCGGCGCGCGGCGTCCTGCGCGGCCTTGCCGTTCAGGTCGGCGCCGGTCGACGCCGCGGTGGCCGAGGTGTTCGCGACCTTGTGCGTGTCGGTCGCGCTGGCGCGCACCTGATCGAAGCCGACGCCCAACTCGTGCGCGACGACCTGCGCGACCTTGGTGTTCAGGCCCTGGCCCATCTCGGTGCCGCCGTGGTTGACCAGGATCGAGCCGTCCAGGTAGACGTGCACGAGCGCGCCGGCCTGGTTGAAGTGTTTGAGGTTGAACGAGATGCCGAACTTCAGCGGCGTGATCGCCAGGCCGCGCTTGATGACCGGGCTGGCGTCGTTGAAGCGGTCGATCTCGAGGCGGCGCGCGCCATAGCCGCTGTCGGCGACCAGCCGGTCGGTCAGCTCGTGCAGGATGTTGTCGCTGATCGTCGCGCCATAAGGGGTGACGTTGCGCTCGGACTTGCCGTAGTAGTTGATCCGGCGCACGTCGAGCGGATCCTTGCCGAGCCGGCGCGCGATCGTGTCGAGGATCTGTTCGATCGCGATCGCGCCCTGCGGACCGCCGAAGCCGCGGAACGCGGTGTTCGACTGCGTGTTCGTCCTGGCCGAGTAGCCGTGCATCGCGACGTCGGGCAGCCAGTACGCGTTGTCGAAGTGGCACAGCGCCCGAGTCATCACCGGCGCCGACAGGTCGGCCGAATGGCCGGCGCGCGACACCATCGTGATCTCGGTGCCGAGCACGCGGCCGTCGTCGTCGTAGCCGGCTTCGTACTCGTACCAGAAGCAGTGGCGCCGGCCGGTGATCAGGAAGTCGTCGTCGCGGTCGGGGCGCAGCTTGACCGGCCGGCCGAGCTTGGCGGCGGCAACCGCGGCCACGCACGCGAACAGGCCCGACTGCGACTCCTTGCCGCCGAAGCCGCCGCCCATCCGTCGGCAGACGACCTGGACCTGGTTGGACGAGCGGTGCAGCGCGTGCGCGACCAGGTGCTGCATCTCGGTCGGGTGCTGCGTCGAGCAGTGCACGAGCATGCCGCCGGCCTCCTGCGGGATCGCGTAGCTGATCTGGCCCTCGAGGTAGAACTGCTCCTGGCCGCCGACCTCCAGCGTGCCGGCCATCCGGTGCGGCGCGGCGTCGATCGCGTCGCGCGCGCTCGCGTGATGCGTGTTGCGCGTCAGGTGCATCGGCGGCACGACGTACTGCTGGCGTTCGTGCGCCTGTTGCGGCGTCAGCACCGGTGGTTGCGATTCGACGGTGACGGCCGATCCGGCCAGCGCCGCCGCGCGGCGAGCCTGGTCGCGCGTGGCCGCGATGACGGCGAACATCGGCTGGCCGATGTAGCGCAGCTCGCCGCCCTCGACCAGCGGTGCGAGGATCGGATCGTCGTGGACGATCGAGCCGCAATCGTTGTCGCCGGGGATGTCGGCCGCGGTGACGACGTCGATGACGCCCGGCATCGCCCGCACCGCGTCGAGCGATACGGCGACGATGCGGCCGTTGGCCACCGGCGACAGCCCCAGCGCCGCGTGCACGGTGCCGGCCAGCTCGACGATGTCATCGACGTAGGTCGCCTCGCCGGTCACGTGCAGCGCGGCCGATTCGTGCGGGCGGCTGATGCCGACGCGGGCGCCGTCCCGCAGCGCGCGCGCTTCGTCATCGGTGTCGACGAGCGGCGGCGGAGACGAACGGCAAGGCAGCGGATCCGACGGCCCGCGCTCGATCGATGCACGTGCCGCCGGCCCGCGCATCACCTGCCACACCTGCGTGGCCTCTGCCGGCAGCGGCGCCTGCTCGCGCGTCTCGAGCCAGAAGCGCCGCAGCAGGTTGCGCGCGACCTGGATCCGGTACGCGGCAGTCGCGCGCAGATCTGTCATCGGCGTGAAGTCGGCGGCCAGTGCCGCCTGGGCGGCCTCGACGCTGGCCTGTGTCCACGGCCGGCCGAGCAGCGCGGCCTCGGCCTGGCGCGCGCGCTTGACGACGGCCGCCATGCCGCCGAACGCGATCCGGACCTCGCTGACCCGGCCGCCGTCGAGCGCGATCGACAGGCCGGCGCATACCGCCGAGATGTCGCTGTCATAGCGCTTGCTGATCTTGTACGCGCGGGTGCGGCGCCGGGCGGTCGCCAGCGGCACCCAAAGCCGGCGGACGAACTCGCCGGGCGCCAGCGCGTTGCGCATGTAGTCGAGATAGAAGCCGGTCAGCGGCATCCGCCGCGTGGCGTCGCCGCGCTGCAACTCGATCTCGGCGTCCAGCGCCATCAGGACCGGCGGCGAGTCGCCGATCGGTGAGCCGTTGGCGACGTTGCCGCCCATCGTGCCGGCGTGGCGGATCGGCGGCGACGCGAAGCGCAGCCAGACCTCGGTCAATCCGTCGAAGCGGGCGTCCAGCGCCGCCCACGCCGATTCGAGCGAGGCGCCCGCGCCGATCAGCAGGTATCCGTCGCGTTCCTCGATCGTCTTCAGCGCGTCGATGCCGCCGGTGGCGATCAGCATGCCCAGCGGGCGGAACTGCTTGTTGACCCACAGGCCGACGTCGGTCGTGCCGCCGATCAGCCGGGCCTGCGGATGGCGTTCGTACAATGCCGCCAGCGCCTCGATCGTGCGCGGCGCGTGGAACCCGTCGCCGGGCGTGGCGACCGTCGGCTGGTATTCGAAGACCTCGTCGTCGGGCGGGCGGATCGCGCGCAGGCGGTCGACGACCGGCGCCGTGTCCAGCGGCGCCGGCGGCAACTCGAACATCCTGCGGCCGGCGTCCAGGATCGGACGGTAGCCGGTGCAGCGGCACAGGTTGCCGGCCAGCTCGTCGGCGAGTTGCTGGCGCGTCGGCACGTCGCCGGCGGCGCGATGCCGTTCATAGCTGGCCCATAGCGACATCACGAAGCCCGGCGTGCAGAAGCCGCACTGCGAG
>JASGFT010000340.1:0-2934 GCA_047605425.1 Burkholderiaceae bacterium
CGCTGACCTCTTGCATGCCATGCAAGCGCTCTCCCAGCTGAGCTATACCCCCCAAGCAAGCCCAGCATCATAGCGGGCTCCTACTCGCCTGTCAAATCGTCCGAGCCTGCATGCTAGACTCGTTCGCAACCGAGACGCGGAGTATGCACGATGACGGCCCGATTGATCGACGGCGCGGCGCTGGCGGCGCAAATCAAGCAACAAGTCGCGCTCGACGCGGCGGCCTTGACGGCGCGCGGGGTCCGGCCCGGCCTGGCCGTGATCCTGGTCGGTGACTCGCAGGCGTCGGCGGTCTACGTACGCAACAAGGTCAAGGCCTGCGAGCAGGCCGGCATCCATTCGGTGTTCGACCATCTGCCCGGCGACACGCCGCAATCGACGCTGCTCGCGCGCATCGCCGAGCTGAACGCCGACCCGGCCATCCACGGCATCCTCGTGCAGTTGCCGCTGCCCGCGCAGATCGACCCGCAGTCGGTGATCGCCGCGATCGATCCGGCCAAAGACGTCGACGGCTTCCACGTCAGCAACGCCGGCGCGCTGATGACCGGCGCCCCGCTGTTCAAGCCCTGCACCCCTTATGGCGTGATGAAGATGCTCGAGCAGCTCGGCACGCCGCTGCGCGGCGCCGAAGCGGTCGTCGTGGGCGCCAGCAACATCGTCGGCAAGCCGATGGCGCTGCTGCTCTTGCAGGCCGGCGCCACCGTCACCATCTGCAACAGCAAGACGCGCGACTTGCCGGCGCAGACGCGCCGCGCCGATGTGCTGGTCGTGGCCGTGGGCCGCGAACGGATGATCACCGGCGACATGGTCAAGCCCGGCGCCGTCGTCATCGACGTCGGCATGAATCGTTATTCGTCGGGCCCGAAGGCCGGCAAGCTGTGCGGCGACGTCGATTTCGATTCGGCCGTCAGCGTCGCCGGTGCGATCACGCCGGTGCCCGGCGGCGTCGGGCCGATGACGATCGCGATGCTGATGGTCAACACGATCGAATCAGCGCAACGCGACCCGCGCCTGAACAAGGAAGCCGCATGAGCCTCTCGTCCTCCCCCTCCTCGTCCACCCCTCATCCCGTCGCCGACAACCCGCTGCTCGATTTCTCGGGCCTGCCGCGGTTCGCCGATTTCGATCCGGCCCAGGTCGGCCCGGCGCTCGACGCGCTGCTGGCCGAAGGCGAAGCCGCCGTGGCCCGCGCGCAGGCCGACGCGACACCAGCGACCTGGGATGCGTTCGTCGAACCGCTCGAGGACGCGACCGAGCGCCTGGGCCGCGCCTGGGGCATCGTCAGCCACCTGAACAGCGTCGCCGATTCGCCGGCGCTGCGCGATGCGTATACCGGCAACCTGCCGCGCATCACGCAGTTCTGGACGGCGCTCGGACAGAACGAGGCGCTGTTCGCCAAGTACCGCGCGCTGCGCGATTCGGCCGAGTTCGCGACGCTGTCGCCGGCGCGCCAGCGGATCGTCGAGAACGCGCTGCGCGACTTCCGCCTCGGCGGCGCCGAGTTGCGCTCGCCGAAACGCGAACGCTACGCGCAGATCCAGGAGCGCCAGGCCCATCTGTCGCAGCAGTTCTCCGAGCACGTGCTGGACGCGACCAACGCTTATGAGCTGGCGATCACCGACGAGCAGCGGCTCGCCGGCCTGCCCGGCGACGCGCGGCAAGCCGCGGCCGACCTGGCCCGCACCAAGGGCAAGCAGGGCTGGCTGTTCACGCTGCAGTTCCCGTCGTATTTCCCGGTCATGCAGTACGCCGACGACCGGGCGCTGCGCGAGACCTTGTATCGCGCGTATTCGACGCGCGCCAGCGAGCAGGCGGCGGCCCCCGCTGATCCGGCCGCGCGCGCCGCGCTCGACAACGGCGGCCTGATCGACGAGATCCTGGCGCTGCGTCACGAAGAAGCGCAACTGCTCGGCTACCCGAGCTTCGCCGACGTGTCGCTGGTGCCGAAGATGGCCGATTCGCCGCAGCAGGTCGCCACGTTCCTGCGCGACCTGGCCCGCCGCGCCCGCCCGTTCGCGCTGCGCGACCTGGCCGAGCTGCGCGAGTTCGCGGCCGACGAGCTGGGGCTGCGCGACCTAAAGTCGTGGGACACGGCCTGGGCCAGCGAGAAGCTCAAGGAATCGCGCTACGCGTTCTCGGACCAGGAGGTCAAGCAGTACTTCCAGCTCCCGCGCGTGCTGCAGGGACTGTTCGGCGTCATCGAGCGGCTGTTCGACGTCCGGATCGCGCCGGACGACGCGCAGGTCTGGCACCCGGACGTGAAGTTCTTCCGGATCGAACGCGACGGCGCGCTGATCGGCCAGTTCTACCTGGACCTGTTCGCCCGCGAATCGAAGCGGCCCGGCGCGTGGATGGACGACGCGCGCGCGCGCCGGCGCAAGAACGGCACCACGCAGACGCCGGTCGCCTACCTGACGTGCAACTTCCAGCCGCCGGTCGGCGAACGGCCGGCACTGCTGAACCACGACGACGTCATCACGCTGTTCCACGAGTTCGGCCACGGCCTGCACCACCTGCTGACCCGGGTCGACGAGCTGGCGGTCTCGGGCATCTCGGGCGTCGAGTGGGACGCGGTCGAGCTGCCCAGCCAGTTCATGGAGAACTACTGCTGGGACCAGCAGGTCATCGCGTCGATGAGCGCGCACGTCGACACCGGCGAGCCTCTGCCCAAGGTCCTGTTCGACCGGATGGTGGCCGCGCGCAACTTCCAGGCGGGCCTGCAGACGCTGCGCCAGATCGAGTTCGCGCTGTTCGACATGCAGATCCACAGCCGCGCGCCGGCCGACGCGGCCGACGTGCAAAAAACGCTCGACGCGGTGCGCGCCGAGGTCGCGGTGCTGGTGCCGCCGGCGTTCAACCGCTTCCAGAACAGCTTCTCGCACATCTTCGCGGGCGGCTACGCGGCCGGCTACTACAGCTACAAGTGGGCCGAGG
>JASGFT010000341.1:0-2910 GCA_047605425.1 Burkholderiaceae bacterium
CCGGCGCGGCGTCGGCCGGATCGAGGCCGAGCGCTTCCACCGCGTCGATGGCGGCCAGCGCGCGCTCCACCTTCACCCAGCTATCGAGGCGCAACAGGATGTCGCCACCGGGGCGCACGAAGGGTAGCGTTTGGAACGGCTCGCCGCGGCCAATGGCGCGCACGATGTCGATGCGTGAAATCACCGTGCCGTGCTCGCCCGTCGCCCAGCGGACGAAGGCGAAGACGCTTTCCGGCGCGAAGCCGACGAGGCTGCGGCGACGGTCGATGATCTGTTCGTAGCTCTTGCGGCCGAAGCGTATCCAGCGCTCGACCTTGCGCTTGTCGAAGGTCAACTCGACCAATGTGGTGAAGGGCGCAGGCCCGTCCGGCAACGGACGGCCGTGCAAGCGGCGGGCCGCGTTGCCGGTCATATCGGATCTCCTTCGGTGGATGGAAATTCTCGCGCGAGCAGGTCGCGCAGCATGTCGGTGACGGTGATGCCGCGCCGGAAGGCGGCGACCTTGATGCGCCCGCGCAGCTCGGGCGTGATGTCGATCGTCAGGCGAGCGGTGAACGCCTCGCCGGCAGCCTTGCTGGCGGACGGCGTGTCGGCAGCCTTGATCCAGCTATCAGGATTGCCCGGCCGGGACGCGAAGCCGGGTTTGTGGGTCCGTCCGGTCATGTTGTGATCCTCCCCACGCCGAGACGGTCGATCTCGGCGGCGAGCGCTGCGATCTCGCGCGCGGCCGGGCTGTCGGCGTCGATCTCGGATGCGAGCCGACCGGACTGCGCAGCGTCGGCGAAGACGACGCGCTGGCCGATGGTGGTGGCGAGCAAGGGCGGATCGTGGTCGGCCAGCGTCTCGGCCGTCTCGCGGGCTATGACGGTGCGGGCGCCGCAACGGTTGAGCACGAAACGCGCGGCCAGTTCGGGCCGGTAGATGCGCGCTTCCCTGAGAAGCGCCAGCATCTCGGCCGAAGCCCAGCCGTCGAAGGGGGACGGTTGCACCGGGATCAGCACAAGATCGGCGGCCAGCAGCGCCGAGCGCATCAGAGCGGCGACGCGGGGTGGCCCGTCTATGACGACGTGATCGGCGTCGCGGGCCAGTTCTGGGGCTTCGCGGTGCAGCGTATCGCGGGCCAGGCCGATGACGGTGAACAGCCTCGGCAGTCCTTCATGGCCGCGCCGCTGCGACCAGTCGAGGGCCGAGCCTTGCGGATCGGCGTCGATCAGGGTGACGCGCTGTCCCTGAGCTGCCCAGGCTCCGGCGAGGTGCAGCGCCAGCGTGGTCTTGCCGACGCCGCCCTTCTGGTTGAGGAGCGCGACGATCACGGCGCACCTCGCCGGCTAAAAGCAGCACTGGCACCGGCACCACGGATCGCGTGTGCGCGCGTCAAAGAAGAAGAGTTAGATTCTTTGTTAGATTCTTCTATAGAGTCCGGCGCACGATTTGCGCCTAATGTCCCGATACTGCGTGCGCCTAATGTCCCGATGGGATTCACATGGTTATCCAAAGGCACTGTGGATAGATTTTCGGGCAGGAAACGCAGCAGTTCGCGCCCGTCTTCCCATTCGCTCTGGAGCAGGTAGCCAGGCAGCGACTGGCGTGTCGCGATCCGGCGCAGGTCGAGCGCGAAGTCGGATGGCCGCGCTGCGCTGCCGGATTTCTGGTGAAGGTGAGAGACCTCGAACGCCCACCCCTCGGGCTGGCGTCCGGCATGCTTGCGAGCGACGCGGTAGAGCCAGCGCTCGATCCCGCCCGTCAGCCGGAAATAGGCTGGGTCTATGGTCAGCACCAGCGAACGGTCGATGACGCTGTTGTAGAACCATTCGGGCAGGACGAACTCCATGCCCTCGACGCGGCCGGCGCGCGTCGTCATTTCCTCCCATTCGTTGATCCATGAGAACTGACGCCGCCGCCAGTGCTTGCCGTTGCGGATGGTCGTGGCGATGACGGTGGATTGCAGGCGCGAGAGCGCGGCCTTGAGCAGCAGATAGTCGCGATTGCCAGTTGCCCGTCCTATCGAGCGCAAGAGCTGATAGGGCATGAAGCGGAAGAAGCGCGACGTGGGGATGCCGTTGTTTTCGGCCGCGACGATCTGCGAAGCGGCCCAGATCAGCACATCGGCATCCCAAATCGTCGCCATGCCATGTTCGGGCATGGCCAGCACCTGCACCTCGACATCGGCGGCGCGGTAGAGGATCGGCGTGGTGCGGGGCCGCTTCGCCAGCGAGAAGAAAGGCCGCTCCATCAGATCGCGCTGGTCGCGCGGCGTGGCGTCGCCGGTCGCCACGATGAACGGGTCCAGGCGGGTGCGCTCGCTGTCTTCGCTCCGCTGCGCGAGTGTGGGATCGTCGTCGCGCAGCATTTACAGCTCGTCCCGCTCTTGTGGCGTCAGCGGGCGCGCGGCGAAGACCGTGCCGGCGTTCTTGTCGCTGGTGGATTTGCGGGTGCCGATGGCGCTCCACGCTTCCAGATCGCGGACGGCGTAGAGGACGCGGCCGCCGACCTTGCGATAGGTCGGGCCGGTGCCATAGGTGCGATGCTTTTCAAGGGTGCGGATGGACAAGCCGAGGAAGCGCGCGGCTTCCTTTGTGCGCAGCAGGCGCGGCGGCAAGTCCGCATTGGGGCGGATGGCCATGGGAATCTCTCTCCGGTTCGTCAGACAGGCGGCTGTCGCAGCGACAGCGGGCTGTGGCGGACGATGGCGAGGGATCGGCGGCCTGTAGCGTGCCGCAGTTGCGCCTATGCGCTGGCGGCACCCCCCTTGGGGGTGATAGTCAGCCGGAAAAGACGAGATATTTCAGCGTTTCACCACCTGCGGCGCGGATTCGGTCAAGACAATCGCGCACGCATCGGCTATGGGTGAAAACGGAGCAGACGCGCTGCTCCGGGGCGTCGAAACCCCTCTGTTACCGTTTGGTGCCG
>JASGFT010000342.1:0-2845 GCA_047605425.1 Burkholderiaceae bacterium
GGGCCGGGCGCGGTCCCCGACGGCCCGCGGCATCCGTCGGCGCGCGTCGTCGACCACCGTCGCGCGGGCGCCGCGCGAGGTCTCGATCTTCTGGATGAGCCAGTTGCCGACGATACTCGGTTTCCCAGGAGCCCGCCGCATGTACATCCCCGATCATTTCGCCGAGACCCGCCCCGAAGCCCTGCACGCGCTGATCCGCGCGCATCCGCTCGGGGCGCTGGTCACGCAGGGGCCGCAAGGCCTGGACGCCAACCACCTGCCATTCCTGCTCGATGCCGAGCGCGGTCCGTTCGGTACGCTGCTCGCCCACGTCGCGCGCGCCAATCCGGTGTGGCACGAGGTCGGCGACGGCGCGACGGTGATGGTGGTCTTCCAGTCGGACGCGGCCGGCTACATCTCGCCCAACTGGTATCCGAGCAAACACGAGACGCATCGGCAGGTGCCGACCTGGAACTACCAGGTCGTGCACGCGCACGGCGTGCTGCGGATCCGCGACGACGAGTGCTTCGTGCGCGGCGTCGTCGCGCGGCTGACGCGCACGCACGAGGCCGGCGAGTCGCGGCCGTGGAAGATCGGCGATTCGGCGCCGGACTACATCGACAGGATGCTCGCGGCGATCGTCGACATCGAGATCGACATCGTTCGCCTGGTCGGCAAATCCAAGCTCGGCCAGAATCGGGAGGCGCGCGATCGCGAAGGCGCGGTCGAGGCGCTCGAGCGCGGCGGCCGTGCCGCGCTGGCCGGCGCGATGCGCGCGAGCCTGTCACCAAAAGGAGGAGAGCACGACGAGTGATATCGGATACCGGACCGTTCTGCCCGAAGGCTGGCCGCGCCCGCGCGGGTACTCGCACGCGGTGGTCGCCAGCGGCGTCTCGCAGATCCGCATCGCCGGACAGGTCGGCACGCGGCCCGGTCAGAGCCGTTCGACGATCGTCACGTTGGCCATGCCGCCGCCTTCGCACATCGACTGAAGGCCGTAACGCTTGTTGCGGTTCTTCAGCGCGTACAGCAGCGTGGTCATCAGCTTGGTGCCCGAGGCGCCCAGCGGATGGCCGAGCGCGATCGCGCCGCCGTTGACGTTCAGCCGCTCGGGATCGGCGCCCGTGTACTTGAGCCAGGCCTTGGGCACCGACGCGAAGGCCTCGTTGATCTCGAACAGGTCGATGTCGTCGATCTTCATGCCGGCCTTCTTCAGCGCGGCCTCGGTCGCCTGCAGCGGCGTCTCGAGCATGATCACCGGGTCGGTGGCCTTCAGCGACATGTGGTGGATGCGCGCGATCGGCGTCAGCCCCAGCTCCTTGAGCGCCTTCTCGCTGACGACCAGCACGCCGGACGCGCCGTCGCAGATCTGGCTGGACGTGGCCGCGGTCAGCACGCCGCCTTCCTGCAGCAGCTTGACGCCGGAGATCTGTTCATAGGACGCATCGAAGCGGATGCCTTCGTCGACGGTGTGCTGCTCGCTCGTGCCGTCGGCGTTGGTGATCGCGATCGGCACGATCTCGTCGTTGAACGCGCCGGCCTTCGTGGCCGCCGCCGCGCGCTGGTGGCTCAGCAGCGCATAGCGGTCGAGCTCCTCGCGGTTCAGCTCGTACTTCCTGGCGACCATCTCGGCGCCGGCGAACTGGCTGAACTGCACGCCCGGATAGCGCGCTTCCATGCCCGGGCTCTTGTACTGGCCGAAGCCGTTCTTGGCCGGCAGCGCCGCCGCCAGCCCCATCGGCACGCGCGTCATGCTCTCGACGCCGGCGGCGACGATCACGTCCATCGTGCCGGACATCACCGCCTGCGCGGCGAAGGTCAGCGCCTGCTGCGACGAGCCGCACTGGCGGTCGACCGAAGTGGCCGGCACGCTCTCGGGCAGGGTCTTGGACGACAGCACGGCATTGCGGGCGATGTTGACCGCCTGCTCGCCGGCCTGGCCGACGCAGCCCATGATGACGTCCTCGATGCGCGCCGGGTCGATGCCGGCGCGGGCCACCAGGCCGTCGAGCAGCGCGCCGGCGAGGTCGGCCGGGTGCCAGCCGGCGAGCCGGCCGTTCTTGCGGCCGCCGGCGGTGCGCGCGGCGGCGACGATATAGGCTTGCGCCATCTGTCTTCTCCTTTGGATGGGTGGGGGAAATCGTGCTCGCCGGGCGGGCCCGCGGGGACGGCCGGCGTCGCGGACTGTGACCGGGCCGACGCGCGGTCGGCGAGGTCGATGCCGGACAGGGTACAATAGCGAATCCGGCAATGCATACCAGTCTCTTCGCCGGAGCCGTCCGATGAAACCGGCGCCCCGCGATGCGGGCGATCGACCGGTGCCGGTACCCGTCCCGAACGTGACCGGGCTTCCCCCGGGCGGTTGTCATCAACCCTCTTCGTCTTCCGGACTGGTGCCAACGGGCCCGATGGTCTCGCACCAGGGGGTCCTCATGGCGACGAGACGCGCTCGCGATGACGTCGGGCCCCGCCGGAGGCGGGTCGACGATGCGCGGCGCCTCCGCCTGGCCAGGTCGACGCGGTATCCATTGCCTCAGGTTCAATCTCGATGAGTTTTTCCACGCTCGGTCTGTCCGAGCCCCTCCTGCGCGCGCTCGACGAGTGCGGTTATACCGAACCCACGCCGATCCAACGACAAGCGATCCCCGCCGTGCTGGGCGGTGGTGACCTGTTGGCCGGCGCCCAGACCGGCACCGGCAAGACCGCCGGTTTCACGCTGCCGATCCTGCAGTTGCTGTCCGAACGCGCCGCGGCGTCGACTCCCGCGCCGCGCGGCGGCGCCGGCCCGCGCCGCGTGATCCGCGCGCTGGTGCTGACGCCGACCCGCGAGCTGGCCGCGCAGGTCGAAGAAAACGTGCGCACGTAC
>JASGFT010000343.1:0-2831 GCA_047605425.1 Burkholderiaceae bacterium
CAGCGTGCGGCTCGCAGCGGCATCGCGCAGCACGACGCGGTCGCCGCGCCAGGCCGCGATCGGCCGCTGCAGGACGAGCTGGACCCAACCCTCGTCGCCGGGCGCGAGCCGGTCCGCGCCGAGCGGCACCGCGCTGGCCGCGACCGAGGCCGCCCCCAGGTGTAGTTGCACGCGGGTACCGGCCCTCAGGACCCGGGCCTCGCGGGGCCATAAGCGCAGGCGGGCATCGAGGCGCTCGGTGGTCTGCGCGAATCCGGGCGCGACGACCCAGTCGCCGCGGCGGACCTGGTCGCGCTCGATGCCGACCAGGCCCAGCGCGCAGCGCTGCCGGGCTTCGGCTTGCTCGACGGCGCGGTTCTGCGCGTGGATCGAGCGGACGCGGACCTCGCGTTGCCCGGTATCGCCGGGCACGACGACCAGCCGATCGCCGACCCGGACCCGGCCCGCGTGCGACGTTCCCGTCACGACGACGCCGGTTCCGTCGATGGTGAACACCCGATCGATCGCCAGCCGCCATCCGCGCGCATCGACAGGCCGCGGCCGGCGACGGGCCTCGGTCCGCAGATGGGTCAGCACCGCGTCGACACCGGTTCCGTCCGTTGCCGAGACGACGAACACCGGTGCCTCGGCGAACGAGGTATCGGCGACCAGCGCGGCGATCTCCTGGCGGACCGCGTCGATCCGCGCCGCATCGACGCGATCGGCCTTGGTGATCACGATCAGCCCGGCGCGGATGTCGAGCAGCGACAGCACGGCCAGGTGCTCGCGCGTCTGCGGCATCACGCCGTCATCGGCGGCCACGACGAGCAGGCCGTGGTCGATGCCGGTGGCGCCGGCCAGCATCGTATGGACCAGGCGCTCGTGGCCGGGCACGTCGACGAAACCGATCCGCTCACCGCCCTCGGCGTCATCGCCATCCACGTAGGCGAAGCCGAGGTCGATGCTGATGCCGCGCCGCTTCTCCTCGGGCAGTCGATCGGTGTCGACGCCGGTCAGGGCCCGCACCAGCATGGTCTTGCCGTGGTCGATGTGACCGGCGGTGCCGACGATCATGCGCCAGTCCCCATCACGTGCCGGCCTCCATCACGTGCTGGCCTCCTCGTCACCGGCCGCGCCGCTGGTGCCGCCCACCGCGCGATCGAATGGCTCGTCCATCGCCACGCCGACCGACTCATCCGCCGCCTCGTCCGGCCCCCCATCGACCGCCCCATCGACCGCCCCATCGACCGCCCCATCGACCGCCGCGAGAGCCGCCGAAAGCGCCGGCAATTGCTCGCGCAGCATCGACGGATCCTCCAGGCAGCGCAGGTCCAGCAGCAGCCGGCCCTCCGAGATCCGGCCGATGACGGGCCGCGGCCAGCGCTTCGAGCGCACGGCCGGTGCCCCGGCCCTTCTGGCCGCCGCTGCCGGCGGGCACCAGCGCGAGGCCCGCGGACGGCAGCCGGTCCAGCGGCAGCGCACCCGAGCCGAGCTGGCCCGTCAGGTCGACGACGCGGCACTCGAAGCGCGGCGCCACCGCCGCGGCGACGTCGGCCAGCAGATCCTCGGCCACCGCGCGGATGCCCTCGCCGACCAGGTCGGCCGCCGTCAGCTCGCTGGGCTTGTAGAGGACGGTGTTGCCGTAGGCCAGCGCCGGCGCGATCCCGTCAAACCGCGTGCGCGCGCCGCGCGCTGAGGACTCGATCCATGAACGACGATGACGATGACGATCGCGACCACTTCCATGACTACCTGTTGCAGCCACTTCCGCGACTGACCGGTGAAGCCGCCACGGTGATCGTCGACTTCCTCTACGGCCTCATCGAGGACCTCGAATCGACGTACTACGTCGAGTTCACAGACTTCGCCAACAAGCGCGATGCCGAGCGTCACGCCCGAGAGATGTCGCCCATCGAGCCCTGGCGTAAGCGCCGTCCTGACGAGCCGCGCTGACCTGGTCAACTCTCCGCCTCGCTGCGCGCCGATCATCACGCCAGTCCACCATCGATCTACTTGATCAGATGGCCATCAAGAAGCGTGTCCCTGCTCACGATGACTTTCGGTGAAGCGGCGGCAGCCAAGCCTTAGCGCGACAGCCGCTTCTCGTCGTCGATCAAAACCAATCGCGTAGGCTCCGTGTCGCCCCATCGCCAGAGCACGAGATTCAGATCCTCCGCCGTCGTACCCGGCGCGAAGCTGCGCACCAGAAGCCCATTGAAGCCCGCCTCGATCAGTTGGCGGGCGAAGCGCTGCGTCTTCGCCTCACCAGTTGCCTTCATCTGGTCGCGCCAAGTCGCGTCCGCGAGCGCTGCGCCGTTCATTTCGTGCTCGAGCAGAGCCTCTTCATCGCGGCTGTCGAACACGCATTCGATCTCGGCCTCGTAGCAGACCAGCATCGTCGGCTGGAAGGAGCCCACCTGATTGGCTTCGCGCAGGGCCGTCATGATCGACAGCGAGGCGTAGAGCGCTGGCATTCCCTTCGGGTTGAAGCGACCGCCATAGAGTTCAGCCCCCCGACCTGACAGGGGGGCACGCGCGTAGACGGGATTGAGGGCGCGATAGAGCAGCCCACGCCAAACCATCAGGCGTGAACACCTGCATCAACCGCGTCGATGTAGTCGAGCACATCGTCAGCGCGTCCGGCTCGCACGAGTTGCATCGCGGTCTGTCCCGAAAACCCCGGCAGGGGCTCGGACCGATACCAGGCATAGGCCATCAGCGCGGAACCAAAACGCGGTTCGACCTTGTTGAGAATCTCGACCATCTCGCGCAGCCGCCGCTGGGTCCGGTCCGACCGCACGCGCTCCTTGCGCTGCACCGCGTCCCGGCCAAGCCCGGCGGTGCGGGCGACC
>JASGFT010000344.1:0-2814 GCA_047605425.1 Burkholderiaceae bacterium
CCTGCGCCTGGCCGAGCTTGTCGACCTGCACCACCCACGGCACGATCGAGCCATTGGCGGACTGCCAGACCAGCGCAGCGGACAGCCCGGCGGAGAGCGCCAGCGAGCCGAAAGCCATCAACCGCCAGTTTTTCGCCTGCACGCGGGCGGAGCCGATGCGTTCGTCCCAGACCTGCGCGGCGCGCTGATAGGGCGTCTCGGGTTGTGGGGCTTTGCCGTAGTGGGTCGATTGTCGTTTGAACATGGTCAGTCGCTTTCGGAGAGGTTGACGGAAGAGCCGCCGCCGTGGCTGTCGCCGCTGCGCACGGCATGGGCGGCGGCCTGAACGCCATGGGTCATCTGCTGCGAGCGCTTCATGCGCTGTGCCCACGCGGGAGGTCCGCCAGACGCAGAAGTGTCGGCGGATGAAGGGGATGCGGGCGTGGCGGCGTCAGCCTCGGCGGCATCGCCGCCGACCGTGCCGGCGGTCGAAGAGCCGCCCGTGGTCTCGAAGGCGGCGCGGCTGCCAGCCTGATAGCTGGACTTGAGACTGTCGGCGGCCCGCGAGGCCGCGCGCTTCAAGGGTGAGATGGCGGCCTGCGCACCGGCATTGGCGACGCCGCCAAGGCCGGAGGCGACGCCCGATGCGCCGGACTGACCGGCCGCTCCGAGGCTGTAGGCGGTGGAGGCTCCACCGGCGAGTGCGGCTCCGCCACGCGCGGCAGCGGCAGCGCCGCCCGCGAGCGCCGCGCCACCGGAGGCGACCGCGCCGACAGTGGCCGCGCCTGCTGCGACCATACCGCCGGCGGCGAGGCCGGTTCCGATCGCGGCACCCGCGCCGAGTTGCGGGCCACCGGAGACGAGGCCGTTGGCGATGCCGGGACCGAAGATGCCAAGGCCGAGCAGCGACAGCGCCGCGAGCACGATCGCCATGGCCTGATCGATGCTCGGCGTCGCGCCCCCGAACCCGGCGGTGAACTGCGAGAACAGCGTTGAGCCGATGCCGATGATGACGGCGAGCACCAGCACCTTGATGCCGGAGGAGATGACGTTGCCGAGAACACGTTCGGCCATGAAGGCGGATTTTCCGAACAGGCCGAAGGGGATCAGCACGAATCCGGCGAGCGTCGTCAGCTTGAACTCGATCAGGGTGACGAAGAGCTGGATGGCGAGCACGAAGAAAGCGAGCAGCACCAGCGCCCAGGCGAACAACATGCAGGCGATCTGGATGAAGTTCTCGAAGAAGGACCAGTAGCCCATCAGGTTCGAGATCGAATCGAGCAACGGCCGGCCCGCATCGAGGCCGGTCTGCGCGACCTTGCCGGGTTGCAGCAATTGCGAGGTGGTGAAGCCGGTGCCGGACGCCTTCAGGCCGAGGCCGGCGAAGCTCTCGAAGATGATCCGGGCGAGATTGTTCCAGTTGGAAATCAGATAGGCGAAGACGCCGACGAACAACGTCTTCTTGACCAGGCGGGCGATGATGTCGTCATCGGCGCCCCACGACCAGAACAGCGCGGCCAGTGTCACGTCGATGACGATGAGGGTCGAGGCGATGAAGCCGACTTCGCCGCGCAACAGGCCAAAGCCGCCGTCGATATAGCGGGTGAAGACAGCGAGAAACTGGTCGATGACGCCGGTGCCGCCCATGTCAGCGCGCTCCGCTCATGGCGGGCGCGGGAATGCTCGCGGACGCATCGTTCGGCGCAGTGGCGGCTGCGGGCTGGCCGAGGAAGCGGCGGCGGTTCTCGGCCCACGCCTTCATGCAGGACGGATCGCGTGGCCCGGCTTCGCCGAGGCCGCTGCATCGTGCGAGTTCCGTATCGAGCGGATCGCGGCCGATCACGGCAGGTCCCGGCATGGTAAAATCGGCCTGACGGTCGTCGGGACGATTCATGTCGATCACCGCCGCGACGATGGCGAAGGTGACGAAAACGATGGCGCCGATGCGCGCGAGGGTCTTGCTGTCCATCATGCCGCCCTCAGTTGCTGCCGTAGAACATCTGCGCGTTGCCGGGCTGATAGCCCGTGCCCGGCGTCAGGAAGCGGCGGCGCTGTTCCTGTCCCTGCGCGGCGGCAGCGGCCTGTTCGGCCGATTGCAGCGCCTGCGCGCGGCCGTTGGCGGAGACGACGGCGGTGAGATCGGCGAGTTGCTGCGCCTGAAGGGCGAGAAGCTGATTGCCGGCCTGCGTTGCCTGAAGCGCGCCGGCCGCCGACTGGCTGGCCCCGACCAGCGCCGACATCTGCGTCGAGTTGGTCGAGAGATTGCCGACGACGGTCGCCTGCGTGCGCATGGCGTCCTGCAGGCCGCCGACCGTGTTCTGCCAGCGGGTCTTGGCGTCGGCGATGAGCTGCGCGTCCGACGCCGACATCGAGACATTGGCGTATTTGCTCTGGAACGCCTGATCGATGGACTGGACGTTATAGGCGATGTTCTGCGCCTGCTTCAGAAGCTGCTGGGTCTTCTGGACCGACTGCTGCAACTGCTGGAGCGAGGAGAACGGCAGGTTCGCGAGATTGCGGGCCTGATTGATCAGCATCTGAGCCTGATTTTGCAGGCTGGTGATCTGGTTGGTGATCTGCTGGAGACTACGTGCGGCGGTGAGCACGTTCTGGGCATAGTTCGACGGATCGAACACGACCCATTGTGCATGGGCCGGCGTCGCCAGCATCGGCGCGAGCGCCATGGGCGCGGCGAGAAGCGCCAGGGCGACACGCCGGGCGCGGATACGGGAACGGACAGGAATCATGACGTGATCTCCGGGCTGGGGGTGGATGGGACGCGGGTCTGCGGAATGACGTTGGTGAGGCCGACGATCATGTCGGCCGCCCAGGCGA
>JASGFT010000345.1:0-2787 GCA_047605425.1 Burkholderiaceae bacterium
GACCGTTCGATGCGCGAGGCCGAGGAGGCGCTCCGCCGCGGCGATCCGCGCGAGGCGTCGCGCGCCCAGCGTCGGGCGCTCGACAACCTGCAGCAGGGCATGGGCGACATGGCCGAGCAGATGCGTCAGCAGCGCGGCCCCGGCAACAATCAGGACATCGCCGAGATCGAGGAGCGTGAGCGCCGCAGCGAGGATCGCGATCCGCTCGGTCGCTCCGACGGCAACTACGGCGATGCGATCGACTCCGGTGCCGACAAGGTGCCGCTCGAGCTGGAGCGTCAGCGCAGCCGCGAAATCCTCGACGAACTGCGCCGTCGCGCCGGCGACCAGCTCCGCCCGAAGGAAGAGCTCGACTACATCGATCGTCTGCTGAAGACGTACTAGGCCGTCTTCTCGACCACGCCGATGTAGGGCAGGCCGCGGAAGCGGTGGGCCCAGTCGAGACCGTAGCCGACCAGGAACTCGTCGCCGGCCTCGAAGCCCACGAAGTCGGCCTTGAGGTCGGTGCGCCGCTTGCCGGGCTTGTCGAGCAGGGTGCAGATCGACACGCGGCGGGCGCCGCGCTCCTCGATGAGCTTCTTGGCGAAGCTCAGGGTGAAGCCCGATTCCAGGATGTCATCGACCAGCAGCACGTCGCGGCCGCGCACGTCGTCGACGATGTCGCGCACGATGCGGACGTTGCCGCTCGTCTGGGTGCCGGTGCCGTAGCTGGAGAGGGTGAGGAAATCCATCGACCAGTCCGCGCCGGCGCGGCTCAGTGCGCGGATCAGGTCGGCGGCGAAGACGAAGCTGCCCTTCAGGACCGAGACGACCAGCGTGTCGGGCTCGAGCTTGCCGGCGAGGTCGGTCGCCATCTCCTCGACGCGGGACGCGATCTCGGCGGCGGAAAAACGGATCGAGACGACCGGGCGGTCGGAGGTGGTGCGGTCGGGCATCGTGCTCTCGCCTGTTGGTCGCTAGTCGACGGTCGGCACGATGTTGGTCGCACCCGACGGGATCTCGTCAAGCGGCACGGTGAAACTCCGGCGCGCGCCTGGCGGGATCGGCCCTTCGACCAGCGGCATCGCGCGCTCGGCCAGGATCTGCTCTCCGGCCCGGACGACCAGCTTCAGACGGCGGGTCGAGCCGGGGGCCGTGCCGGTGTTGATCAACTGGCCCAGCACGATGTAGCGGCCGTCGACCAGGTCGATCCTGGTGGTGGCCATATCGATCCCGACCTGCGCGCGCGCCACATTGGAGGCGTTGGTCGTCTTCTGCGCGGCGTCGAGCTGCAGCGCGGTGCGCCAGGAGGCCGGCAGGCGCGACTTGATCTCGCCGCGATAGGCATAGCCTGCGGCGCCGAACAGCACGAGGAAGACGATCGCGAAGGCGATCCAGGTGCCCCAGTTCCGTCGGGGCGGCGGGGGCGTGGTGAGAGCCGGCAGGCCGGCGCCCGGTGTCGACGGGCGGATGACGACGTCGGGCACGGCGGCAACAGGCGCGGGAGGGGCATCCGACGGCACGTCAGTCGGCGGCGGCGGCGGCGGCGGTGCAGCGGGTTCCTGGAACCAGCGATGGTTGCAGCGGACGCACTGGACGGTACGGCCCGTCGGGCCGATCGCCGATGGATCGACGGCATAGCGGGCGCTGCAGTTTGAACAGATGACTTGCATGATGAGCGGGGGATGCCCCACCAGATGTGCTTTGCGCGGCGACACTAGGCCACTAAAACTTGGCGTACAAGCAACACGTCGTTCACGCATACATTTGAAATGATTGGCCTCGGGCTACGCTCGTTCTTCTTCAACGTCGGCTGGTACGTCGGCACGACGATCATGGCCATCGTCGGCGCACCGATCCTGCTGATGCCGCGCCGCTTCGTGGTCGCATGGTCGCTCGTCTGGATCGACTTCTGCCTGTGGTGGCTGCGCATCACCTGCCGGTTGACGCATCGTGTCGGCGGACTGGCGAACATGCCGGCCGAGCCCGTCATCTTCGCCTGCAAGCATCAATCCTCATGGGAGACGCTGGCCTTCTCGCGTCTGTTCCCCGGCGCCGCCACCGTGATGAAGCGGGAGCTGGTCCTGATCCCGATCGTCGGCTGGGCGATGGCCCGGGTCGGCAACATCGCGGTCGAACGCGGCGACGGTGCCAAGGCGCTGCGCGGGCTGGTGAAGCAGGCCAAGGCGACCCTGGCCGAGGGCCGGTCGATCCTGATCTTCCCGGAGGGCACGCGCGTCGCCGTCGGTGACGAGAAGCCGTACCAGGTAGGAACGGCGGCGCTCTACCGGCAGCTCGGCGTGCCCGTCGTCCCGGTCGCGCTCAATTCCGGCCTGTTCTGGGGACGCCGCAAGTTCATCAAGCGGCCGGGCGTGATCGACGTCGAGATCCTGCCCGCGATCCCGCCGGGCCTCAGCCGGGAGGTCTTCATGACGACCCTGCGCGAGCGCATCGAAGGGGCCACGAACCGGCTCGTTGCTGCAGCCCGTGAGCGTGAACAAAGATAGAACGATCTGTTGATATCGTCGGCCCTTGAGCCTACCTTTTCGGAATGGAATGGGCGCCCGTTTCCCAGCGGATCTGGGACATGAAATACCGCTTCAAGAGCGCACCGGGCGGCAGCGCGGATGCGACGCCCGATGCCGATCTCGACGCGACCTGGTGGCGGGTCGCGCGGGCCCTGGCGGCGCCGGAACGCGATCCCGAGCTTTGGGCGGGGCGCTTCCATGAGGCGCTGTCGGGCTTCAAGTTCCTGCCGGCCGGGCGCGTGATCGCGGGCGCCGGCACCGGCCGCAGCGTCACGCTCTT
>JASGFT010000346.1:0-2721 GCA_047605425.1 Burkholderiaceae bacterium
GCGCAGTCGCCGTCGCCACGCCGCAGGACGCGCGCGTCGAGCGGGTCGAAGCGCCGGTCGACGGCGCCGACGACACCTGGCACATCTCGCTGCGCTTCGGGCCCGACGTGCTGCGCAACGGCATGGATCCGATGTCGTTCCTGCGCTACCTGGGGACGATCGGCACGATCACGGCGATCGTCACGCTGCCCGATGCGCTGCCGCCGCTGGCGGCGATCGACCCGGAAAGCTGCTATCTGGGCTTCGAGATCCGGTTCAGGACGACTGCCGACCGCAAGGCGATCGAAGGCGCGTTCGAGTTCGTGCTCGACGACTGCGCGCTGCGCATCCTGCCGCCGGCCAGCCGGCTCGACGAATACGTGGCGCTGATCGACAGCCTGCCCGAGGAGCCGCCGCGCATCGGCGAGATCCTCGTGCGCTGCGGCGCGTTGACCGATCACGAGCTGGCCCGGGCGCTGGCGCGCCAGCAGGACGCGCCGAGCGCCCCGCCGCTGGGCCGGATCCTGGTCGAGCAGGGCCAGGTCGCGCCGGCCGTGCTGGACGCCGCGCTCGACAAGCAGCAGCAGGTGCGCGAGGCGCGCTCGCGCGAAAGCCAGTCGGTGCGCGTCGACGCCGACAAGCTCGACCGGCTGATCAACCTGGTCGGCGAGCTGATCACCGCGTCGGCCAGCGCCGCGCTGGCCGCGCGCAAGGTGCACGACGTCGACCTGCACGAGTCGCACTCGACGCTGATGGGGTTGGTCGAGGAGGTGCGCGACAGCGCGCTGCAGTTGCGGATGGTCAAGATCGGCGCGACCTTCGGCCGCTTCCAGCGCGTCGTGCACGATGTCTCGCGCGAGATCGGCAAGGATATCGGCCTGGTCGTGCGCGGCGAGGACACCGAGCTGGACAAGACCGTCGTCGAGAAGATCGGCGATCCGCTGACGCACCTGGTGCGCAACGCGATGGACCACGGCATCGAGCCGGCCGAGGTCCGGCTGGCCCGCGGCAAGCCGGCGCGCGGGACGGTGCGGCTGAACGCCTATCACGACTCGGGCAGCATCGTCATCGAGGTCGGCGACGACGGCGGCGGCCTCGATCGCCAGAGGATCCTCGCCAAGGCCGTCGAGCGCGGCCTGGTCGACGCCGGTCGCGAGCTCGGCGACGGCGAGGTCTTCGGCCTGATCTTCGAGCCCGGCTTCTCGACCGCCGAACAGGTGACGAACCTGTCGGGCCGCGGCGTCGGCATGGACGTGGTCAAGCGCAACATCACGGCGCTGCGCGGCACCGTCTCGATCGACAGCCGGGCCGGCATCGGCACGACGGTCTCCGTTCGGCTGCCGCTGACGCTGGCGATCATCAACGGGTTCCAGGTCGGCGTCGGTCGCTCGGTCTTCGTGCTGCCGCTCGAGGTCGTCGACGAATGCATCGAGTTCAGCGCGACGCCGGGGCGCGACTACACGGACCTGCGCGGGCAGGTGCTGCCGTTCATCCGCCTGCGCGAGCTGTTCGAGATCGACGCCGAGCCGACCGCGCGCCAGAACATCGTCGTCGTCAAGCACGCCGGGCAGAAGTTCGGCGTGGTCGTCGACACGCTGATGGGCGAGACCCAGGCCGTCATCAAGCCGTTGTCGAAGATGTTCGGCAACGTCAAGGGCATCAGCGGGTCGACGATCCTGGGCAGCGGCGAGGTGGCGCTGATCCTCGACGTGCCGGTGCTGATGCAGCAGGCCGTGCACGGCCGCGACGCGCAACCGTCGCCGGGCCGCGAACGGATCGGCGGTCCGGCGCTGCCGGCCGTCGCCACCGCCGTTTCCGGTTGATCGCCGGCCCGGGTCTCTTTTTCTTCAAACAAGGAATTCAGAAAATGTTCGCGAGGATGAAGTTGTCCACCCGCCTGCTTGGGGCGTTCTCGGTGATTCTCGTGCTGATGATCGGCTTCGGGCTGTACTCGATCGAGCGGGCGGCCACGCTCAACGCATCGACCGAGGACATCGTGCAGAATCTTCTGCCCAGCATACGCAGGGTGGCGAGCATCAAGACCGACGCGGCGATGGTGCGCATTCTCGAGCTGCGAACGATCCTCGAGAACCAACCCGAGGCGACGCAGACTTATGACAAGCAGGCCAACGAATATATCGAAGGCATCAGCAAGACGTTGACCGACTATGACGCGCTGGTGGCGTCGCCCGAAGAGCGAAAGATCTACGAATCGATGAAGGGCGACTGGACGACGTTCGTCGCCGAGCACGGCAAGATGTTGGCGCTGATGCGAGCCCGGCGCAACGACGAGGCGCGCAATCTGCTCGAGGGCGAGAGCCGCAAGGCGTACGGGCAGCTTCGCGCGACCAACGACGCGCTGCTCGACCTGAACGTCAAGGCCAGCATTGTGGCCGCCGAGAAGTCGGACGAACTGTTCGCCGAAACTCGGTCCTGGACGATCGGCATCCTGGCCGGCTGCGCGCTGCTGGCGTTGGCGATGGCGCTGCTGATCACCCGCGCGTTGACGCGGCAGCTCGGCGGCGAGCTGCACGACGTGGCCGATATCGCCACCCGCGTCGCCGACGGCGACCTGACGCTGCGTGTGGCCACGCGCGACGGCGATCGCCACAGCGTGCTGGCGGCGATGCGAACGATGGTCGAGAAGCTGTCGCAGGTCGTCAACGACGTGGGCGTGACGGCGCAGACGTTGGCCGGCGCCTCGTCGCAGGTGAGCGCGACGGCGCAGACGCTGTCGCAGGC
>JASGFT010000347.1:0-2660 GCA_047605425.1 Burkholderiaceae bacterium
GCCAAGGGCGGCAAGATCGGCCTGTTCGGCGGCGCCGGCGTCGGCAAGACCGTCAACATGATGGAGCTGATCAACAACATCGCGAAGAGCTACGGCGGCTACTCGGTGTTCGCCGGCGTCGGCGAGCGCACCCGCGAGGGCAACGACTTCTACCACGAGATGGAAGAGTCGAAGGTGCTGGACAAGGTCGCGATGGTGTTCGGCCAGATGAACGAGCCGCCGGGCAACCGCCTGCGCGTCGCGCTGACGGGCCTGGCGATGGCCGAGAAGTTCCGCGACGAAGGCCGCGACATCCTGTTCTTCGTCGACAACATCTACCGCTACACGCTGGCCGGCACCGAAGTGTCGGCGCTGCTGGGCCGGATGCCGTCGGCGGTGGGCTACCAGCCGACGCTGGCCGAGGAAATGGGTCGCCTGCAGGAGCGGATCACGTCGACCAAGGTCGGCTCGATCACGTCGATCCAGGCCGTGTACGTGCCCGCGGATGACTTGACCGACCCGTCGCCGGCGACGACCTTCGCGCACTTGGACGCGACCGTCGTGCTGTCGCGGGACATCGCTTCGCTGGGCATCTATCCGGCGGTGGATCCGCTGGACTCGACGTCCCGCCAGCTCGACCCGCACGTCATCGGCGAAGAGCACTACACGGTGACCCGCCGCGTCCAGTCGACGCTGCAGCGCTATAAAGAGCTGCGCGACATCATCGCGATCCTGGGCATGGACGAGTTGTCGCCCGAGGACAAGCTGGCCGTCGCCCGCGCGCGCAAGATCCAGCGCTTCCTGTCGCAGCCGTTCAACGTCGCCGAGGTGTTCACGGGCTCGCCGGGCAAGATCGTCCCGCTCAAGGACACGATTCGCGGCTTCCAGATGATCGTCGACGGCGAGTGCGACGCGCTGCCCGAACAGGCGTTCTACATGGTCGGCGCGATCGAAGAGGCGTTCGAGAAAGCCAAGTCGCTGTAATCCGGCAAGGAGCCTCTTATGTCCACGATCAAGGTCGACGTCGTCAGCGCCGAAGAATCGATCTACGAAGGCGAGGCCGAGTTCGTGGCGTTGCCCGGCGAGGTGGGTGAGCTCGGCATCTTGCCGCAGCACACGCCGCTGATGACGCGGATCAAGCCGGGCGCCGTCCGCATCAAGGTGCCGAACCAGAACGAAGAGGTCTTCGTCTTCGTCGCCGGCGGTATACTCGAAGTGCTGCCGAACCACGTCACCGTCCTGGCCGATACCGCGATCCGCGGCAGCGACCTCGACGAGGCCAAGGCGCTCGAGGCCCAGCGCGCCGCCAAGGAGGCGATGGACAACGCCAAGAGCGACATCGACTTCGCGCGCGCGCAGTCCGAGTTCGCGATCATGGCGGCGCAGATCGCCGCGATCGCCAAGCTGCGCCGTCAACGCTGAGGCCGAGTGGCAATGGGCCGCGCTCAGCGGCCGCGCTCGGCCAGCCACGCGGCCGCGCCCATCGCCGCGTGGCGCCCGGTCGCGAAGCACGCGGTCAGCAGATAGCCGCCGGTCGGCGCTTCCCAGTCGATCATCTCGCCGGCGCAGAACACGCCGGGGCGCGCGCGCAGCATCAGCCGCGCGTCGAGCGCCTGGATCGCCACCCCTCCCGCCGTGCTGATCGCTTCGGTGATCGGCCGCGGCGCGTCCAGCGTCAGCGGCAAGGCCTTGATCCGCGACGCGAGGCGCGTCATGTCGTGCATCGTCTCGCGATCGAGCGTCTCGCGCAGCAGCGCCGCCTTGACGCCGTCGATCCCGGCCCGCGTACGCAGGTGGTTGGCCAGCGAGCGACGGCCGCGCGGCCGTTGCAAGCGTTCGGCCAGCACCGCTTCGCCGATGTCGGGCAGCAGGTCCAGCCATAGCCGGGCGTGCCCGTCGCGCGCGATCCGCTCGCGCAGCGTCGCGGCCACCGTGTAGACCAGACTGCCTTCGATGCCGTCGCAGGTCGCGACGAACTCGCCGCGGCGCCATTGCGCGTCGGGCGGCGGCGTCACGCTCAGCGCGACCGACTTGACCGGCGCGCCGGCGAAACGTTCGCGGAACAGCGCGGTCCAGCCGACGTCGAAACCGCAATTGGCCGGCCGCAGCGGTTCGACGCGCACGTCCTGCCCTCGCAGCAGCGGCACCCAGGTGCCGTCCGAGCCGAGCCGGGGCCAGCTCGCGCCGCCCAGCGCGAGGATCGCCGCGTCGGCTTCGACGAACACCGTTCGCGCCGCGCCGTCCGCCGGTTCGTGCTGGAACGCCAGCCGCCCGGGCAGCCTCGTCCCGTCGATCCAACGGTGCCGCATGTGCAGCCCCACGCCGGCTTGCCGCAGCGCCTGCAGCCATTGGCGCAGCAACGGGGCGGCTTTCATCCCGGTCGGAAACACGCGGCCGGACGTGCCGACGAAGGTCTCGATGCCGAGCTCGCGCGCCCAGTCGCGCAACTGCGCCGGGTCCAGCGCGTCGATCATCGGCGCCAGCCAGTCGGCGCGGTCGGCGTAGCGCCGCTTGAACGCGTATAGCGGCTCGGCATGGGTCAGGTTCAGCCCGCCCTTGCCGGCCAGCAGGAACTTGCGTCCGACCGAGGGCATCCGCTCGTACAACTGCACGTCCAGTCCCTGCCGCGCGCAGGTCTCGGCGGCCATCAGCCCGGCCGGGCCGCCGCCGATGACCGCCAC
>JASGFT010000348.1:0-2651 GCA_047605425.1 Burkholderiaceae bacterium
CCCAGCGTGACGCGCGCGGCGAGATTGTCGGTGATCGGGCCGGTGATCGTCGCCTGGATCTGGCGCAGGCCGTAATTGCCGTAAGTGCCTTGCACGCTTCCGCCAAAGTCGAACTCGGGCGCTTTCGAGACGATCGCGATGGCGCCGGCCGTCGTGTTCTTGCCGAACAGGGTGCCTTGCGGACCGCGCAGCACTTCCACCCGGTCGATGTCGAAGATGTCGAACAGCGTGATGGCGGAGCGCGCGTTGTAGACGCCGTCGACATAGACGCCGACGCCCGATTCAAAGCCTTCGGTGGTCAGGCCGGGATTGGTGCCCAGGCCACGGATGGCGATCGTCTGGTTGCGTGGATTGATGCCCTGGATCTGCAGCGAGGGGGCCAGCCGCTGGAACTGGTCGAGCGTTTGAAGATGGGTTTCTTCCAGGGCCTGGCCACGCAGCACGGTGATCGGCACGGGCACCTTGCGGACGTTTTCCGCCTTGAACCGCGCGGTCACGATGATGTCATCGCCCGCCGCGCTTCCCGATCGGTCTGTCGCGTCGGCGGGCTCGCCTTCGGCGGCGAGCGCCGTCGCCGGAACCGTGGCCAGGCCAAGCGCCAGCAGCGATGCGCAACGCAGCCAGGCTGCGCCATGGCCGACGGTACGGGAAGGCGAGGGGGGGTACGAAAGCATCGACAATTCTCCTGATGGCATGGCGCCGTCCCGCGCCTTCCGGGCGCAGGTCCGCGCGGCGCGGCGGGCGCGCCGGAAATCTCTGGTGGTTGGGAACGCCCCCTCGGGGCGCGTGCATCAGCGCCGATCGGCGGGCTGCAGCCTGCGTTTCTCAGCCTCGAAATCGACCGGCTTGAGGCCGGAGACCGAACGATCTGCCTCGGTGACAAGCTCGGCGGGGACGATCCAGGTCACCTCGAACAGCAGGCCGTCGGGGTCATGCCCATAGACGCTCTTGAACGTCCCGTGGTCTTCGATCAGGCCGAGCTGGCCACGCGCGGCCAGTTCATCGCGCACGCGCTCGAGATCCGCGAGCGTCTCGACGCGGTAGGCGACGTGATAGAGGCCCGCAGGCGGCTCGGTCGGGCCGGGTGTTTCGAACCGCGAGGCGAATTCACCCGACCGCTGGAGGCCGATGTTCTTGCGGTAGAGGGCCAGGTCGTGCCGGTTGGGCGAAGCCTGGTGAAACAGGTTCACGGCCTTGCCGTCCATCCAGGCTTCGCGATCGAGGCCGAACAGGCCCTGGTAGAAGTGTGCGCTCTGTTCGGGATCGCGAACATAGAGAACGAGATGGTCGATTGAGAATTGTGTCATTTCGTCCAACATCGATGAAAATTGCTGGGATCATGAATTCAAATGATCATATAAGTTTGTGAAATATCATGAACTTATACGTGAACTTCATGGATGATGGTTAAGTCCTTCGCAGGATTTAGTCTTGGCTCATCCTCACAGACTTTGTGCCATTTCTCTCGACTGGCGGCGAATTTCCGCCGGTGTCGCCCCCGTGATGCGGCGCATGGCGCGGGTCAGCGTGCTCTGGTCGCTGAAGCCGAGCGCGAAGGCCACGTCGGGGATCGACGACGACGTCGAGGAAAGGATGTCGAGGGCCCGCTTCATGCGGATATCGGCGAGATAGGCGCGCGGCGTAGAGCCGAGTTCGGCCTGGAAGATCGCATGCAACCGGCCCGGGCTGACGCCGACGATCCCGGCCATGCGGGCGACGGAGAAATCGCCGCCGGGCTCTGCCTCGATCATCAGCAGAAGCCTGTGAAGCCGCGATCGCTGGGTGGAGATGGTGTTCGAGGACGACAGCGCGGCGACGAGCAGGGGAACCCAGAACGGCGCGAGCACCCCCAGATCGCGGCCTTCCTGCTCGGCCTGCAGCGCGAAGCCGATGAGATGGCGGATGGCCGGGGAGATTTCGAAGCGCCCGGTCTCCTCCAGTTCCCCGAACAGCCCCGGCGCGGCCACATGGTCGCCCATCAGGTTGACGATGAGCACACAGTTGTCGCCCGCCGCGCGCTGGGCGTGCCGGGTGCCGGTCGCAAACAGCGCCCCGGAACCAAGGTTCAGCCGCCAGGCCTTGCCTTCGCGCTCGACATCGACCTGCCCCGATACCGGCAGCATGAGCTGCACATAGTCATGGGCGTGGGCTGCTCCGTTTCCGCCATAGGTGCGAAAACTGATGAGATTCTGACATGCCATTGTGCTGGTGTCTTTCAATCCTGCCGGTTCATGCCCCCGTCCGGGCGCGGCGGAAAACCTCTCCCATGTACCAGTGCCGGTTCTGATAGCGCGGATCGTCCTGCCATTCGTGCCAGCCGGAATCCCGGCGGAACTGGCCCAGCAGGCCCGCTTCGACGACGGCATGGGCATCGACTGCTTCGGCTGCGTTGGCGTCCGAAGCGACGAACAGGGCGTCGGCCTCGCAATAGAGCTCGCACATGTAGCAGGTCTGGCAATCGGCCTGGCGGGCGATTACCGGAACGCCCTGCTCGCCGATTTCGAACACATTGGTGGGGCAGGCCGCTACGCATGTCCCGCAAGACGTGCAGCGATCGGCAAGGACCAGTTCGATCATGCCGCCTGCTCCCCGGCATGCCGGGCCGGAAGCGTGCCGGCGGCAAAGCTCGACCAGACGCGATCGAGGCCGCC
>JASGFT010000349.1:0-2560 GCA_047605425.1 Burkholderiaceae bacterium
CGGCGGTGCTCGGCGGCGTCAAGGAGATCCGCGAGGCGGTGACCGCCGCCGAGCACGCGCGCCGGCAGGGCCGGCGCACGATCCTGTTCGTCGACGAGGTGCACCGCTTCAACAAGTCGCAGCAGGACGCGTTCCTGCCTTATGTCGAAAGCGGCCTGTTCACGTTCATCGGCGCGACCACCGAGAACCCCTCGTTCGAGGTCAACTCGGCGCTGCTGTCGCGCGCGCGCGTCTACGTGCTGAACGCGTTGGACGCCGACGAGATGTCGCGGCTGTTCGACCGCGCGATGGCGGCGTTGCCCGACGACGCGCGGCCGCCGTTCGAGCCCGGCGCGCGCGAGCGCCTGATCGGCTGGGCCGACGGCGATGCGCGGCGCCTGCTCAACACGTTGGAGGTCGTCGTCGACGCGGCGACCTCGGCCGGCCGCGCGTCGATCGACGAGGCGTTTCTCGACAGCACGATGTCCGAGCAGTTGCGGCGCTTCGACAAGGGCGGCGAGGCGTTCTACGACCAGATCTCGGCGTTGCACAAGTCGGTGCGCGGCTCGCATCCGGACGCCGCGTTGTACTGGCTGTGCCGGATGCTCGACGGCGGCATGGACCCGCGCTACCTGGCGCGGCGCGTGATCCGCATGGCCTGGGAGGATATCGGCCTGGCCGATCCGCGCGCGATGCAACTGGCCAACGACGCGGCGCTCACTTATGAACGCCTGGGCTCACCCGAAGGCGAGCTGGCGATCGGCCAGGCGGTCATCTACCTGGCGATGGCCGCCAAGAGCAATGCCGGCTACAACGCGTTCAACGCGGCGATGGCCTTCGTCAAGCGCGACCGCAGCCGCGAGGTGCCGATCCACCTGCGCAACGCGCCGACGCGGCTGATGAAGGAGCTCGGCTACGGCCACGCGTACCGCTACGCGCACGACGAGCCCGACGCGTACGCGGCCGGCGAGCGCTACCTGCCCGACGACATGGCCGAGCCCGGCTGGTACCAGCCGGTGCCGCGCGGCCTGGAAGGGCGGATCGGCGAGAAGCTCGCTTGGCTGCGCGGCCTGGACGAGCAGGCGAGGGCGCGCGCCGGGTCGCAAGGGGCGCCGCGCGACGAGTCGCGTGGCGGATCTCGCGATGCACCCCGTGGCGAGTCGCGTGGCGGATCTCGTGAGGGGCCGCATGGCGAGCAGCCCGGTGCATCGCGCGACGAGCCCGATTGAGCGGCTGCTAAGATGCTCGCCCGGGAGCGCCGCTGCGGCGGGTGGCCTCGGCCTTCGTCGATCCGACTCGGCGCGCGCCGCTCGCGCCGCTCGTTCTCCCGCTTTCCTTCTCCCGCTTTCCTTCTCCCGCTTTCCGATGGTGACTCGACATGCTTGACATCAGCCTGCTGCGCAAGGACCTCGACGCCGTGGCGGCCCGGCTGGCCGATCGCGGCTATGCATTGGACGTCGACGCGTTCCGCGCGCTGGAAGCCGAGCGCAAGACCGTGCAGACGCGCAGCGAGACGCTGCAGGCGCGGCGCAACAGCCTGGCCAAGACGATCGGCCAGCTCAAGGCCAAGGGCCAGGACAGCAGCGAGGCGATGGCCGAGGTCGCGGGCCTGGGCGCCGATCTGGACCAGGCCGGCCGCGACACCGACGCCGTCCAGCAGCGCCTGGCCGAGTGGCTGGCGACGATCCCCAACCTGCCGCAGGCCGGCGTGCCGGTCGGCGCCGACGAGAAGGGCAACGTCGAGGTCCGCCGCTGGAGCCCGCAGGGCCGCGACCCGCAGCCGCTGCCGTTCGAGCCGAAGGACCACGTCGACGTCGGCGCGGCGCTGGGCCTGGATTTCGAGACGGGCAGCAAGCTGTCCGGCGCCCGCTTCTCGGTGTTGAAGGGGCAGATGGCGCGGCTGCATCGGGCGCTCGCGCAGTTCATGCTCGATACGCAGACCGAGCGGCACGGCTACACCGAATGCTATACGCCGTACATCGTCAACGCCGACAGCCTGCGCGGCACCGGCCAGTTGCCCAAGTTCGAGGAAGACCTGTTCGCGGCCCGCAAGGGCGGGCAGCAGGGCGCGGCCGATCCGCTGTACCTGATCCCCACGTCCGAGGTGCCGCTGACCAACTTCGTGCGCGACGTCATCGTCCCGGCCGACCAGTTGCCGATGCGGCTGACCGCGCACACACCGTGTTTCCGCTCCGAGGCCGGCTCGTATGGGCGCGACACGCGCGGCATGATCCGCCAACACCAGTTCGACAAGGTCGAGATGGTGCAGATCACGCATCCGGACGAATCGAACGCCGCGCTCGAAGCGATGGTCGGCCACGCCGAATTCGTGCTGCAGGCGCTGCACCTGCCTTATCGCGTCGTGCTGCTGTGCACTGGCGACATGGGCTTCGGCTCGGCCAGGACTTATGACCTCGAGGTCTGGCTGCCCGCGCAGAACGCTTATCGCGAGATCTCGTCGGTATCCAACTGCGAGGCGTTCCAGGCGCGCCGGATGCGCGCCCGGTTCCGCAACGCGCAGGGTAAGACCGAGTTCGTCCACACGCTGAACGGCTCGGGCCTCGCGGTGGGCCGCACGCTG